>NZ_JBEPOB010000001.1:3455000-3765769 GCF_040546595.1 Bosea sp. OAE506
GGCGGCAGCCGGACCGTAAGGTCGAGCGTGCCGTCCTCGGCGTCGCGGCGCTCGAGGATCTCGCCATTGGCATGCAGCCAGGCCAAAGACTGGCCGTCGCCCGGCGGCAGCGCGAGGCGATAGATCGGGCGGCTGCGGGCGATGCGGCTCTCGATGGCGTCGGTCAGCCGCCCCATGCCGTCGCCGGTCACCGCCGACACCAGAACGGGGCGGGAGACCTCGGGCTTCAGCCCTGCGAGTCCGAGCTGGCGCTCGCGCTCCTCCGGCGCCAGCAGGTCGGACTTGTTCCAGACCTCGACGACGCGCTGGCCGTCATCGGGGTCGATGCCGAGATCGCGCAGGATCGCCTGGACGTCCGCGGCCTGGGCGGTGGTGTCCTCATGGGCGACGTCGCGGATATGCAGCAGCACATCGGCCTCGATCGCGTCCTCCAGCGTGGCGCGGAAGGCGGCGACGAGCTGCGTCGGCAGGTCAGAGATGAAGCCGACCGTGTCCAACAACATGATCCTCGCGCCATGCGGCAGCTTCAGCGCCCGCGCCGTCGGGTCCAGCGTGGCGAAGAGCATGTCCTGCGCCAGAACCTCGGCGGAGGTGAGCCGATTGAACAGCGTCGATTTGCCGGCATTGGTGTAGCCGACCAGCGCCACGACCGGATAGGGCACGCGCTTGCGGCTGGCGCGATGCAGGCCGCGCGTGCGCTTGACCGCCTCGAGATCGCGCTCGATTTTGGTCATCCGCTCCTGGATGATGCGACGGTCGGCCTCGATCTGGGTTTCGCCGGGGCCGCCGAGGAAGCCGAAGCCGCCGCGCTGGCGCTCGAGATGGGTCCAGGACCGCACCAGCCGGCTCTTCTGGTAGTTGAGATGGGCGAGCTCGACCTGCAGCGCGCCTTCCTTGGTGCGCGCGCGGCGGCCGAAAATTTCGAGGATCAGGCCGGTGCGGTCGATGACCTTGCAGCCGAAGGCCTTTTCGAGATTCCGCTGCTGCACCGGCGAGAGCGCGCAGTCCATCACGACAAGGCCGATTTCCTCGATCTTGATGCGCTCGGCGATCTCCTCGACCTTGCCCTTGCCAAGATAGGTCGCCGGCCGCAGAGCGGTCAGCATGACCTGGATCGGCTCGACCACGGTGAGGTCGATCGCAGCCGCCAGCCCGACACCCTCGTCGAGACGAGCTGCGAAGGAGCGCTGATTGGCATCCGTCGCGCCCCGACGCTGCTGGTAGGGGCCGATCACATAAGCGCGGGTATTGGCGGCGATCTCGCGCTCGATGGCGTCGAGCGGCTTGGTCGCCGCCCGCGCCTCATCCGCATCGCTGCGGGCGCCCATCTGGATCAGGCCTTGTCCTGTTCCTCAGGCTCGAACAGCTGCACCGGCTGGCCGGGCATGATCGTCGAGATGGCGTGCTTGTAGACGAGCTGCGAATGTCCGTCGCGGCGCAGCAGCACGCAGAAATTGTCGAACCAGGTGACGACGCCCTGCAGCTTGACGCCGTTGACGAGGAAGATCGTCAGCGGAATCTTCTGCTTGCGTACATAGTTGAGGAACGTGTCCTGAAGATTCTGTGCCCGCTCTGCGGCCATGGGTAGCCCCTGTTGTTGGGATCGCGCATCGGCTTGGAGCCTGCGATCCATTTCGTCCCGTTGGCGCAGCAGCTCGTGCCGCCCGCTTCGGGACACCGATCCCGTATTAGACTGCCGAGTCCGCCGACAACGCAAGTGCAACATGAGCGTGCAGGGCAGCGAACCGCCTGCGCTGAGTGCAACCGCGCATGCAGGCCGCGCCTGCCGCCTCAGCCCACGCCCAGCGACTTCAGCTTCCGGTGCAGTGCCGAACGTTCCATGCCGATGAATTCGGCCGTGCGCGAGATGTTCCCCGAGAAGCGGGCGATCTGGGCGATGAGATATTCGCGCTCGAAGATCTCGCGGGCGTCGCGCAGCGGCAGGCTCATCAGGCGCTCGCCACCCGAGCCCGAGGGCGTCGTCGGCACCATCGCCCCGACCTCGGCCGGGAGCATGTCGACGGTGATGTCGGCGGTGGGATCGCCCTTGGTCAGGATCATCAGCCGCTCGACATTGTTTCTGAGCTCGCGAACGTTGCCCGGCCACTCATGGGACTGCAGCACCGCCATCGCATCGGCGCCGATGCGCCGCTTTGGCAGCCCCGAGGCGACCGAGATCTGCTCCATGAAGAACTCGATCAGCTCCGGCACGTCCTCACGGCGCTCCGACAGCGCCGGAACCTTCACCGGCACCACCGAGAGACGGTGATAGAGATCCTCGCGGAAATGGCCGCCCGCGATGAGCTGGGCGAGATCGCGGCTGGTCGAGGAGATGATGCGGACATCGACATGGACGCGCGTGGCGCCGCCGACGCGCTGGAAGTTCTGGTCGACCAGCACGCGCAAGATGCGATTCTGGGTCTCGCGCGGCATGTCGCCGATCTCGTCGATATAAAGCGAGCCGCCATGCGCCTCCTCGAGCGCGCCGACACGCCGCGAGCGGCCGTCGCCCGCCTCGACGCCGAAGAGCTCCTCCTCCATCGTCTCGGGCGTGATCGTCGCCGCGTTGATGACGACGAAGGGACCGGTCGCGCGCGTCGAGGCCTCGTGCAGCGTACGGGCGGCGAGTTCCTTGCCGCAGCCCGGCTCGCCGGTGATCAGCACGCGCGCATTGGTCGGCGCGACGCGCTCGATCGTCTGGCGCAGCTGATTGACGACCGTCGACCGGCCGACGATGCGGCTGGCCTGGACCGAGCCCTTCTTTAGTTCGCGCACTTCACGCCGCAGACGCGAGGCCTCGAGCGCGCGTTCGGCGACGAGAACGAGACGGTCGGCCTTGAAGGGCTTCTCGATGAAGTCGTAGGCGCCGCTCTTGATGGCGGAGACGGCGGTCTCGATGTTGCCGTGGCCCGAGATCATCACCACCGCCAGATCGGGATGGCTCTCCTTGATCAGTTCGAGGACCTGCAACCCGTCGAGGCGGCTGCCCTGGAGCCAGATGTCGAGGAAGACGAGATTGGGCCGCCGCGCGGCGATCGCCACCAGCGCCTCGTCGGCGGAACTCGCCTTGCGGGTGCGATAGCCCTCGTCCTCGAGCAGGCCGGCGACCAGCTCGCGGATGTCGGCCTCGTCGTCGACGACCAGAATGTCAGCGCTCATACGCGTATCCCATCATGCGTTTGCCGTCCCGACGCCGCGCTCCGCTGCGGATCGCCGCGGTCGCCTTCCCTCGCCTCTTCGGGCTCGGGACCGGTCTCGGGGAACCAGAGGCGGATGCGGGCGCCGCGCTGGCCCTCGGCCGCGTCCGGCCGATCGAGCAGCTCGATGCCGCCGCCATGGTCCTCGAGGATCTTGCCCACGATGGCGAGACCGAGCCCAGTCCCTCCCTCGCGGGTCGTCATATAGGGCTCCAGCAGCTTTTGCCGCTGGTCCGCCGGCAGCCCCTTGCCGTTGTCGATGACGTCGATGACGATCCGGCCATCCTCGCGCCGCTCGAAGGCGACGTCGATCCGCCCCGGGCCGCGCTCGTCCATCGGCACAGCCTCGATCGCCTCTGTGGCGTTCTTGATCACATTGGTCAGAGCCTGCGAGAGCAGCCGCCGGTCGAAGCGCGCGAGTACGGCACCGGCCGGCAGGTTCTCGTTGATCGTCAGCTCGGGATTGCCGACGCGCATCAGGAAGACGATCTGGCGCACCGTTTCGGCGATGTCGTCCTGCGTCAGCGAGGGCTTCGGCATCCGGGCGAAGGAGGAGAACTCGTCGACCATGCGTCGGATATCCTCGACCTGGCGCACGATGGTCGCCGTGCACTGGTCGAAGATCTCCTTGTCCTCGGTGATGACGCGGCCGAATTTGCGGCGGATGCGTTCGGCCGAGAGCTGGATCGGCGTCAGAGGGTTCTTGATCTCGTGGGCGATGCGGCGGGCGACGTCGGCCCAGGCTGCGGTGCGCTGCGCCGAGACAAGGTCGGTGATGTCGTCCAGCGTAACCACCAGCCCGGCGCCGGAGCCCTCGCCTTCGCGCACCGCACGGACATTGACCATGCGGTCCTGGCCGGCGCGCGTGATGGCGATCTGCCCTGCGCTTTGGCGCTGGCGCCCGTTCAGTGCCTCGGTGACGAAGGCGGCGATCTCGGGGGCGACCTGCGCGATCGGCTGGCCGAGCAGGCGCCCGCCCGTGCCCAGCAGGCTCTCGGCCGAGCGGTTGGCGATGGTGATGTGGCCGTCGCGGTCGAGGCTCAGCACGCCGGACGAGACGCCGGACAGCACGGTCTCGGTGAAGCGGCGGCGACGATCGATCACCTCGCTGGCCGTCACGAGCCCGTCGCGCTGGCGTCGCAGCTCGGCGGTCATCTTGTTGAAGGTCTCGCCGAGATGGGCGAGATCGCCCTCCGAGCGCCTGATCGGCACCTGAACGTAGAAATTCCCGCTCGAAACCTGGTCGGTGGCGTGGATCATCCGGCGGATCGGCGCGACCAGCGCGTTGGCGAAGCTCAGCCCGAGCCAGATCGCCGAGAGCAGCAGGATGACCGCGATCAGCCCGTACATCGAGGCAAAAGCGATCTGGACGCCCTTCCGGCGCGCATCGATGGAAATGTACTCCGCCGCAGCCGAACGGGCGATGGCGGGGAACTCCACGGCCAGCGGGTCGACCTGGCGGGCGATGTGGAGGAAGGCGTTGTCATAGGACGGGAGCTTGACCACGGCCCCGAAGATCCGGCCGGTCGCCGGCAGAACACAGATCGGCTCCGGCGAGGACTGCGCATCGTCGAAGGCCGCGGCGTCGGGTTGGGGCGCGCCGCGCAGAACATCGATATTGGCGCGGACGAGGATCTTGTCCGGCGGCTGCATGATCGCCGCGACGGGCACTCCCAGCGCTGTCGCCCGCGCGGTCAGGAAGGTCTCGAACCATTTCCGGTCGACGTCATAGGCCGCCCGGGCGCGGGAGAGATCGTCGGCGAGGAGGCGGATCTCGCGGCCGAGCGACTGGCATTGCGACCCCGCATAGGCATCGGCCACCTCGACCGAGCGGAAGATCGCGTCGCGCATGCGGTCGGAGAACCAGGGCTCGAGGCCGCGCTCGATCGTGACGGTGGCGATGATCGCGACCAGGACGGCCGGCAGCGCCGCGATGATGCTGAACAGCCCGACGATGCGGACATGCAGCCCCGCGGCAGCGGCGCCGGCGCGGCGGGCGCGGATCAGAACGGACGTCTCGAAGGCGACGATGACCAGCAGCAGCAGGATCAGCAGGAAGTTGAGGACGAAGACGCCGACGACGACCTCGTGCACCGGCACCACGGGGGTGACGCCCGAGAGGACGAGGAAGGTGACCAGCGCCGAGACCAGCGCGAACACGACCACGGTCGCGCCGAGCCATCCCGAAACGCGGCGCGGCGTGTCGTCGGCTCGCGGCACGATCCTGACGTCGCTCGAAGGGGCAGACACGATGGCAGACAACTCCCGGGCAGCCGGCAGACCCAAATCAGTCCGGCCGCGATGCGGCACTGATGCGCCGCCGCAACGGTGTTGTCAAAATATGACATATGAAAGGCGGGCCTGCCGCCTTTCGTCAGCGCGGCGAGCGGACCACCTGCATGTCGAGCTCGCGGATCTTCTTGCGCAGCGTGTTCCGGTTGAGGCCGAGCAGCTCGGCCGCCCGGATCTGGTTGCCGCGGGTCGCGGCCAGAGCGGCGGCGATCAGCGGCGGTTCCACCTCGCGCAGGATGCGGTGATAGAGGCCCGGCGGCGGAATGTTGTCGCCGAATCCGCCGAAATACTGGTTGAGATGCCGCTCGACCGAGCCCGACAGGGTTTCCGCACGTTCCGGGCCGGCATTGCCGGAAAAGCTGGTGTTGGAGGTCGCCGGCTGCAGCTCGGCCTCTACGATCGGCGCCGTGATCGTTTCCTGGGGATAGAGCGCGGCGAGCCGGCGGACGAGGTTCTCCAGCTCGCGGACATTGCCCGGCCAGCGGTAGCGCCGCATCACGTCCATCGCTTCCGAATCGATCTGCTTGCGCGGCAGACCCTCCTTCTCCACCAGCGTGAAGAAGTGGCGGGCAAGATCGGGAATGTCCTCGACGCGCTCGCGCAGCGGCGGCAGGCGGATCGGGACCACGTTCAGGCGAAAGAACAGGTCCTCGCGGAACAGGCCCTGCGCGATCGAGATGCGCAGGTCCTTGTTGGTGGCCGCGACGATGCGGACATTGGTCTTGATCGGGGTGCGGCCGCCGACGGTGGTGTATTCGCCCTGCTGCAGCACCCGCAGCAGGCGCGTCTGCGCCTCCATCGGCATGTCGCCGATCTCGTCGAGGAAGAGCGTGCCGCCCTCGGCCTGTTCGAAGCGGCCGGAGGAGCGCGTCAGCGCGCCCGTGAAAGCGCCCTTCTCGTGGCCGAAGAGCTCGGACTCGATCAGGTCCTTCGGGATCGCGGCCATGTTGATCGCGACGAAGGGGCCGTTCTTGCGCTTGCCGTAGTCGTGCAGGGCCCGCGCGACCAGCTCCTTGCCGGTGCCCGACTCGCCGTTGATCATCACCGTCAGGTCGATCGGCATCAGCCGGGCGAGCGCACGGTAGACGTCCTGCATCGCCGGCGAGCGACCGATCAGCGGGATGTCGTCGGGCTCGGCCGCATTCGCCCGGGCCCCCTCGCCGCGCGGACGCGACAGCGCGCGGCCGACGATGGCGACGAGTTCCTTCAGGTCGAAGGGCTTGGGCAGATATTCGTAGGCGCCGCGCTCGGACGCCTTGATCGCGGTCATGAACGTGTTCTGCGCGCTCATCACGATGATCGGCAGCTCGGGCCGCACACGCTTGATGCGCGGCAGCAGATCGAAGGCGTTGCCGTCCGGCATGACCACATCGGTGATGATGAGGTCGCCGAGGCCCTGCGCGGCCCAGGTCCAGAGCGTCGCCGCCTGGCCGGTGGTCCGAACCTCGTATCCAGCCCGGGCGAGCGCCTGGTTGAGCACGGTGCGGATCGCGGCGTCGTCATCCGCGACGAGAATGTTACCGGTCGGCATTCACTGTGGTCCTGTAGGCCTCAAACTGCCTGCCGTGCCCGGAGTTGGTGCAGGGGCAGCAGAATTCGAAACGTCGTGCGCCGGGGGACGGACTCGCATTCGACGATCCCGCCATGGTCCCCGATCACCTTGGCGACGAGTGCAAGTCCAAGGCCACTGCCCTGGGCCTTGGTCGTGACGAAGGGATCGAACAGGTGCGGCAGCAGATCGGCGGGCACGCCGGGTCCGTTGTCGCGGATGCCGATCTCGAGCGGCAGCGCGATGCGGCCGGATGATCCGGGCACCTGCATGCGGATGCCCGGACGATAGGCCGTCGTCAGCGTGATCTCGCCGTCGATCGCTTGCGTTCCAATGGCTTCGGCCGCGTTCTTCATCAGGTTTAGCAGCACCTGGACGAGCTGGTCGCGGTTGCCGGAGACCGGCGGCAGCGAGGGATCGTAAATCTCGTTGAAGCGGATGTGGCGTGCGAAGCCGGACTGGGCGAGGCGCTTCACATGGTCGAGCACGTCGTGGACATTGACCGGATCGCGCTCGGTCGGCCGCTCGTCCCCGAATAGCTCGACGCGTTCGACCAGCTTCACGATCCGGTCGGTCTCGTCGCAGATCAGCTGCGTCAGGATGCGCTCTTCGTCGGGAACCGTCGCTTCAAGCAGTTGCGCCGCCCCCCGGATGCCGGAAAGCGGGTTTTTGATCTCATGGGCCAGCATCGCGCCGAGCGCTGTGATCGAGCGGGCTGCCCCTCGATGCGTCAGCTGTCTGTCCATTTTTTCAGCAATTGTTCGTTCCTGCAGCATTATCACGACCGCATCGCCCTGGCTGGGCAGCGGCGAGGCAAAGACGTCGACGATGCGGTCGGCGCCCAGACGCGGCGAGCCGAGATCGAGCCGGTACTCGCTGACGCTGGCGCCGCGGCGCTGCACCTCCTCGACCAGCGCCAGCACCGGCGAGCCGAAGGCGATGAGATCGTCGAGCCGCTGGCGCTTCAGCACGACCGCGCTCGACTGGAAGAAATCCTCGGCAGAGGTGTTGGCGTAGAGGATGCCATTGCGCTCGCCGATGACCACGACGGGCATCGGCAGCACATTCAGGGCCTGCATCTCGATCGGATCGAGCAGGTAACCGTCCCTGCCCTTTCCGCCGCTCTCGGCGAACGCCATCGTCATACGCAATACCCCGGTTCAGGCCGCAGCGCGGCCGCAGGCAGGAGAGAACAGGCTAGCCATTGCCGCGAGGGCCTGGCTCGGATCATCCGTGGTCAGCAGCAGGCGCCGCGCCTCGGCGTCGGGAGCCGCGCCGCTGACAATCGCCTCGTCGGCATAGGCTGCCAGATGCTTGCGGGCGTGGCGCACGCCATGGGCCTTGCCCATCAGCGACAGCAGGCCCTCATAGTGCTCGCGGGCGA
Organism: Bosea sp. OAE506; assembly: GCF_040546595.1. Classification (NCBI taxonomy): domain Bacteria; kingdom Pseudomonadati; phylum Pseudomonadota; class Alphaproteobacteria; order Hyphomicrobiales; family Alloboseaceae; genus Allobosea; species Allobosea sp. OAE506. Next base: position 3,463,423 of record NZ_JBEPOB010000001.1, read on the forward strand.
CGGCGTGCTTCAGGGCGAGCGTCGGCGCAGGAGCGGCCCGCCCGTCGAGGCCCGCACCGATCGCCCCGACCACGCCACGGGCGCCCCAGCGCCGCGCGACCGACCATCACCAGATCGGCGCCCGACTGGGCGAGGCATTCCCTGGCATCGTCGAGGCCGTGGATGTCGCCATTGGCGACCAACGGAAAATCGCCGACGGCACGGACGGCGCTGATCGCCGCCCAGTCGGCGACCCCCTTGTAGAATTGCTGGCGCGTGCGGCCATGGACCGTGATCAGCTGCGCGCCGGACGCCACCGCCCGGCGGGCGAGCTCGGGCGCATTGCGGGAGGCATCGTCCCAGCCCAGCCGCATCTTCACCGTGACGGGGATCTTGACCGCGCCGACAGCGGCCTCGACCAGCGAGATGGCATGATCGAGATCGCGCATCAGGGCCGAGCCGGCCCAGCCGCCCGTGACCTTCTTGGCGGGGCAACCCATGTTGATATCGACGATCGCCGCGCCATTGGCTTCCGCCAGACGCGCCGCCTCGCCCAGCCAATGCGGGTCGCAGCCGGCGAGCTGGACGACATGCGGCGAAATGTCGGAGCCCTCGGCTCGCAGCCGCGCTTCCTCGCTGCCGCGCACGAACTCGTCCGAGGCGACCATTTCCGAGACGACGAGGCCGGCCCCGAAACGGGCCGCGATCCGGCGCATGACGATGTCCGTCACCCCTGACATCGGCGCCAGCAGGGCGCGCGACGCGAGGGTCACAGGGAGCATAGCGGTCACGGCCGAGCCTGAATTAAAGGCAGCCTGCATTGTGCATATTTATTGGACAATGCTGCGGGAGCGCAAGTGACTCTCGCGAAATAGTGCACCGCATCATCGTCCGCTCCCCAGCGCCATCGACCGCGGCCTTCGGGCTTGGCGGCGATGCCTCCTGCGACTATCACCGAACCTCATTCAGGACAAAGAGCCGTGCCCGCCGAACGAGATGACACCGACACCCCGGTTGCCGCGCTCGTCGTCGCGGGCGGCCGCGGCCTGAGGGCCGGGTTCGACGCGCCGAAGCAGTATCGGCTGCTCGGCGGCAGCCCGGTTCTGCGGCAGGCGCTGGCTCCTTTTCTGGCCACACCCCGGATCGGCCGAATTGCGGTGGTGATCGGCGCCGGCGACGAGGCGCGCTATGCGGATGCGGTCGCCGGGCTCGATGACGGCCGGCTCGCCCCACCGACGCTGGGCAGCGCGACCCGTCAGGACTCGGTTAGGCTGGGGCTTGAGGCGCTGCAGGCCGAGGGCTTCAGCGGGACGGTGCTGGTCCATGACGCCGCCAGGCCCTTCCTGACCGGGGCGCTGCTGGGCAGCGCCATGGCGGCGATCACGGCCGAGACGGTGGCGGCTATCCCCGTTCTGCCCGTGACGGACACGATCAAGCGCCTCGACGAGACCGGCCGCATCGCCGAGACGCCGCCGCGCGACCGGCTGGTGAGCGTGCAGACCCCGCAGGCCTTCGCCTTCGCAGCGCTGCTGGGCGCGCATCGCGACGCAGAGGCGCAAGGTCGCGCCGGCTTCACCGACGATGCCGCGCTGATGGAATGGGCGGGGCATCCCGTCGCGACCTTCGCCGGGGAACCCGCCAATATGAAGCTGACCCATCCCGAAGATTTCAGCCGCGCGGAAGGCGGAGGCTCTCCTGCCCTCGTCGTGCGCGTCGGCACGGGCTACGACGTCCATGCCTTCGCCGAGGGCGACCATGTCTGGCTCGGTGGTGTCCGCATCGCCCATGACCGCGGCGTGCTGGCTCATTCCGACGGCGACGTCGCGCTGCACGCGCTGACCGACGCCCTGCTCGGCGCGCTGGCCGAGGGCGACATCGGCACGCATTTTCCGCCGAGCGATCCACAATGGCGGGGCGCGGCCTCACACCGCTTCCTCGCCTTCGCGGCGGAGAGGGTGCGGGCGCGCGGCGGGTTGATCGACTTCCTCGACGTGACCATCGTCTGCGAGGCGCCGAAGGTCGGCCCGCATCGCGAGGCGATGCGCGAAGCCATTGCCGCGGCCGCCGGGGTTTCGATCGGCAAGGTTGCGATCAAGGCGACGACCTCGGAGCGCATGGGCTTCACCGGGCGCAAGGAGGGGCTGGCCGCGCTCGCAACTGCGACGCTGCGCCTGCCCGACACGGAGGGCTGAGCTCATGTTCGACGCGGAAACGACGCGCCTCGCCACGGCCGTGCTGGAGGCCTGCCGGGTGAAGGGGATCACCGTCGCGACGGTCGAGTCCTGCACCGGCGGGCTGGTCGGCGGCGCGCTGACCGCGATCGCCGGTTCGTCCGACGTGGTCATGGGTGGGCTCATCACCTATTCGAACGAAGCCAAGATGGCGCTGGCGGCCGTGCCGGAAGGCCTGCTCGCCGCCCATGGCGCCGTCAGCGAACCCGTCGCGCGGGCCATGGCGGAAGGCGGGCGCAGCGCCCTGTCTTCCAGCCTGGCTGTGTCGATCACGGGAGTTGCCGGGCCTGGTGGCGGCAGCGAGGCCAAGCCCGTCGGCCTCGTCCATTTCGCCTGCGCGGGGCCCGACGGTACGGTTCATCGCGAAATGCGGTTCGGCCTGCTGTCGCGCGACGAGATCCGGCGGCTTTCCGTGCTGACCGCGCTCGCCATGCTGCAGGAAGCGGCAGCCGGCTGACGCGGCGATCAGGCCGCCTCAGGACGCCGTGATCGCCCCTCTGGCGGCACCGGTGCCATAGACGAGATCGGCCCGGCGCTCGAAGGCTTCGGCGAATTTGCGGAAGGCCTTGTCGAACATTGCGCCCATCAGCAGCCCGAGCATGCGGCTGGCGAATTCGTAGGAGATGAAGAAGCCGATCTCGCAGCCGCTCTCATGCGGCTTGAAGGTCCAGCGGTTCTCCAGATAGCGGAACGGGCCGTCGACATATTCGACGAGGATCCGCAAATTGGCCGGGTCGAGCGTGACGCGGCTGGTGAAGGTCTCGCGGATCGCCTTGTAGCCGACGCTCATGTCGGCCAGCAGCACCTCGCCGCCGCCTTCCTGCGGGGTCCGGCGGCGGACCGTGAGCCCCTCACAGAGCGGCAGGAACTGGGGGTACTTCTCGACATCGGCGACGAGCGCGAACATCTGCTCGGGGGTGTGGCGCACCCGCCGGGCGCTGTTGAACATCGGCATCGGATCGGTGCCTTCTCAGCCGCGGCTGTTGTGGCCGATGCCGACCTTCGCCTCGCGGGCCGCGCGCAGCCGCGCGAAATCCTCGCCGGCATGGTGCGAGGAGCGCGTCAGCGGCGTCGAGGACACCATCAGGAAGCCCTTCGCATAGGCGATCGCCTCGAAGCCCTTGAACTCCTCGGGCGTGACGAAGCGGATCACCGCATGGTGCTTGCGGGAGGGCGCGAGGTACTGACCGATGGTGATGAAATCGACATCGGCCGAGCGCAGATCGTCCATCAGCTGCAAGATCTCGTTCCGCTCCTCGCCGAGGCCGACCATGATGCCGGACTTGGTGAAGATCGTCGGATCGAGCTCCTTGACCCGCTGCAACAGACGCAGTGAGTGGAAATAGCGCGCGCCGGGGCGCACCGTCAGATACTTGCCCGGCACGGTCTCGAGATTGTGGTTGAAGACGTCGGGCTTGGCCGCGACCACGACCTCGAGCGCGCCGGGCTTGCGCAGGAAGTCGGGCGTCAGGATCTCGATGGTGGTGCCGGGCGAAGCCTTGCGGATGGCGCGGATGACCTGAGCGAAATGCTCGGCGCCGCCATCCTTGAGGTCGTCGCGATCGACCGAGGTGATCACGACATGCTCGAGCCCGAGCTTGGCGACGGCCTGGGCGACCTTGGCCGGCTCGAGCGGGTCGAGCGGCTGCGGCACGCCGGTCTTGACGTTGCAGAAGGCGCAGGCCCGCGTGCAGGTGTCGCCCATGATCATGAAGGTGGCGTGCTTCTTTTCCCAGCACTCGCCGATATTGGGGCAGCCGGCCTCCTCGCAGACCGTGACCAGCTTCTCGGCCTTCACGATCTTCTGGGTCTCGGCCCATTTCGGCGAGCCCGGCGCCTTGACGCGGATCCAATCCGGCTTGCGCAGGATCGGGTTCTCGGGTCGCTTCTGCTTCTCCGGGTGGCGCAGCTCCGCCGGGGCCTGGGCGGCCTCCGCCTTCGGATTGCCGACATTGGGCCGCGGATCGCGGTTGAGCAGGTCGAGGACGAGGGCCATCGGGACAGGATCCATCGCGGCGGCCTCTGGCCGCCGCCCGTCCCCTAGCTAATCGTCCCTGCCGCGCAGGGCAACCTTTGGCGCACCGGCCGCCCTGTCGCAGGGCGGCCTAGCCTGTCGGTCAGCGGCGTCCGCGCGCCGCGTTCCAGATCACGATGACGACGACGGCACCGGCGATCGCGGCGGCAAGCGTGCGCCAGAAGCCGAAGACCGCGATGTCGAGCAGGTCCGCCAGGCGGCTGCCGAGGAAGGAGCCGGCGACGCCGACGAGCATGTTGGTGAAGAGGCCATGATCCGAGGAGGTGATCTTCTCGGCGATCCAGCCGGCGAGCATGCCGATGAAGATCGTGGCGAAGAAGCCATAGCCCGGCTGCGCCATGGTGGCGGCGAAGTTTTCCATTGTCGTGCTGTCCCCAGTCCGTTCGCGCAAGGCTCGCGCGAATGCACCGCCACAACAAGCCCGGCCGCGGAAGGTTCCCTCAGGCGATGAAGCGGGCGAGCAGCACCACGAGAATCGCGCCGATGACCGCCATCGCCATCTCGTCGAGACGCGCGGAGCCGGTCTGGACCCGCCAGCCCGTCAGGCGCACCAGCCCCTGCCCGACCAGCATGCCGAGCAGGCCGACGACCGCGTGGCGCAGGAGCCCGCCCCCGCCGACGACGAGGCTGGCTGCGAAGCCCGTCACCGTGCCCAGCGCCACCGTCGGCGCGATCACGCGCCAGTCGAGCACGAGACCGCGGCCGGGCGGCAGGATCTCGACCTGCTCGTCGGGCACGATGGTGTCGGGGGCTTTGGGTTTGCGGGTGCGGGGCGTCATGGCCGGGATATGCGGATCGGCTGGCGCAAAATCCAGAGGGGCTAGCGGGCCATTCCACCGAGCGCCGCGACCGCAGCGGACGAGAGGGAGCCGTTGAAGTTGTGCCCGCCGCCGACGAGCTGGACGCGCGCCGGCAGGCCTCGCGCCTGCGCCTTCGCGACATAGTCCGTCGCCAGCTCGGGGCGCGTGTTGTCGTCGCCCTGGCCGGTCACCGCGACGATGGCGGTTCCGGGCGCAACGCCGGAGAGATAGTCGACCGGCGATTGCGAAGAGAAGCCGCCGCGCCGGCCGCGACTCGCATTCCACGCCGCGACATCGCAGGGGCAGGCGGCCAGGACGATGCCGTTCAGCAGGCCGGGATCGCTGCCGGCGATCACGCCGATCGTGCCGGCCCCGCCGGAATGACCGAGCGCCACCGCCCCACGCGCGCCGTAACGCTGCTTCAGCTCGCGGATCGCGCCCGCGACTGCGCGGTTGTTGCCGGCATGGAAGGTGTCACGCCGGCCATTGTCGGAGCCTGCGCTCTGCCGCCCGCCGCGGTCGTAATAGCCCGGCCGCAGCAGGGCGATGGCGACAACGTTCTTGCGCGAGGCGACGAACTGCCGGGCATGGGCGACCATGTAGTCGGCCGGCCCACCCGCCGAGACGTCGCCATGGATGAAGAAGGCGAGCACCGGACGGCCTGCGCCTGGCGCAGGCCCGAAGGTCTCGTAGACCAGACCGTTGGCGCAGCCCGCCCCCTCGCAGGCCCGGGCCGGGGACCAGGCCGCCAGCAGGGCCAGCACCGCCCATCCAAGAGAAAGCCGCTTCATCGTGACGGTCCCCCCTCCGCCCGGCGGGCGGCTCGCCTGTTTCCCCTTACGCGTTCAGCGCCTTGCCATAGGCGTCGAGCACGCTCTCCTTCATCACCTCCGAGATCGTCGGATGCGGGAAGACCGTGTGCATCAGCTCTTCCTCGGTGGTCTCGAGGTTCATCGCCACGACGAAGCCCTGGATCAGCTCGGTGACCTCGGGCCCGACGAGATGGGCGCCGAGCAGCTTGCCGGTCTTGGCATCGAAGATCGTCTTGGCCAGGCCTGAATCCTCGCCGAGCGCGACCGCCTTGCCATTGGCGACGAAGGGAAAGCGGCCGACCTTGATCTCATGGCCGGCGGCCTTGGCCTTGGCCTCGGTCAGGCCGACGCTGGCGATCTGCGGGTGGCAATAGGTGCAGCCCGGGATCATCAGCTTGTCCATCGGATGCGGATGCAGGCCCTTGATCGCCTCGACGCAGATCACGCCCTCATGCTCGGCCTTGTGGGCGAGCATCGGCGGGCCGGCGACGTCGCCGATGGCATAGAGGCCCTTGACGTTGGTGCGGCAGAGATCGTCGATGACGATGCAACCGCGATCGGTCTTCACGCCGAGCGCCTCGAGGCCGAGGTTCTCGATGTTGCCGACGACGCCGACGGCCGAGATCATCCGGTCGGCTGTGATGGTGAGCTTGCCGCCCTTCTCGTCCTCGATATGGGCGGTGACGCTATCAGCGCCCTTCTCGACCTTGGTAACCTTGGCCGAAGTCAGGATCTTGATGCCCTGCTTCTCGAAGGCCTTGCGGGCGAAGGCGCCGATCTCGGCGTCCTCGACGGGGACGACCTGCGGCATCACCTCGACGACCGTCACCTCGACGCCCATCGTCCGGTAGAAGGAGGCGAACTCGATGCCGATGGCGCCCGAGCCCATCACGAGCAGGGACTTGGGCAGCTTGGCCGGCACCATCGCCTCGAAATAGGTCCAGATCAGCTTGCCGTCCGGCTCGATGCCGGGCAGCGCGCGCGGGCGGGCGCCGGTCGCGACGATGATGTGGTCGGCAGTGTAGGTGCCCTCGCCCTTGGCGTTCTTCGGCGGCGGCACCTGCGGCTGCATTGCCGGCTTCTTGGTCGGCGCGACCTGGATCGTGCCGGTCTTGGTCAGCACCGCCTCGCCCCAGATCACGTCGACCTTGTTCTTCTTCATCAGGAACTGGACGCCGTTGTTCATCCGCGCCGCGATGCCGCGCGAGCGCTTCACAACCGCTTCGAGATCGGCCTTGAACGTGCCTTCCAGCACCAGCCCGTAATCCTTGGCGTGCTGGCCGTAATGCAGGATCTCGGCCGACCGCAGCAGCGCCTTGGTCGGGATGCAGCCCCAGTTCGAGCAGATGCCCGCGAGATGCTCGCGCTCGACGATCGCCGTCCTGTAGCCGAGCTGGGCCGCCCGGATCGCCGCGACATAGCCGCCGGGGCCGGAGCCGATGATGATGATGTCGTAGTCAGCCATGATCGTTCTCCGGCCTCACACCAGCATCGCCATCGGCTTCTCGATATAGCCCTTGAAGGCCGCCAGCAGCTCGGCGCCGAGCGCGCCGTCGACCGCGCGGTGGTCGGTCGAGAGCGTCACCGACATCACGGTCGCGACCGCGAGCTGGCCGCCCTTGACCACGGCGCGCTGCTCGCCGGCGCCGACCGCGAGGATGGTCGCATGGGGCGGGTTCACGATCGCGGCGAAGTCCTTGACGCCGAACATGCCGAGATTGGAGACCGCCGTGGTGCCGCCCTGATACTCCTCGGGCTTCAGCTTGCGGGCCTTGGCGCGGGCCGCCATGTCCTTCATCTCGTTGGAGATCTGCGACAGGGTCTTGTGGCAGGCATCGCGGATGATCGGGGTGATCAGCCCGCCGGGGATCGAGACGGCGACGCCGACATCGGCGTGCTTGTGCTTGAGCATGGTGTTCTCGGTCCAGCTCACATTAGCGTCCGGCACGGCTTTCAGCGCCAGCGCCAGCGCCTTGATCACCATGTCGTTGACCGAGAGCTTGTAGGCCGGCTTGCCGTCCTTCTCGGGCGCGGCGGCGTTCAGTTCGCCGCGCAGCTTGAGCAGGGCGTCGAGCTCGCAATCCACCGTGACGTAGAAATGCGGGACGGTCTGCTTGGCCTCGAGCAGGCGGCGCGCGATCGTCTTGCGCATGCCGTCATGCGGGACTTCTTCATAGGAATCGGCTGCGAACAGCTTCTTGACCTGGTCGTCGGAGGGGCCGGTCGCCAGCGGCGCACTGGCCGGCTTCGACGCGGCCGCCGGTGCAGCCGTCGCAGGTGCGACAGCCGGCGCGGCCTTGGCGCCGCCGCCGGTCTTGGCGGCCTCGATATCCTTCTCGACGATGCGGCCATGGGGGCCCGAGCCCTGGACCTTCGACAGGTCGAGCCCGGCCTCTTTGGCGAGCCGGCGCGCCAACGGCGAGGCAAAGGGGCGCTCGCCGGGGGACGCGGCCGCGGCCGCCGCGGGAGCAGCCGCCGGAGCGGCGGCGACAGGCGCAGCCTTGGGCGCGTCGGCCTTGGGAGCTTCGGCAGCTTTGGGAGCCTCGGCCTTGGCCGGCGCGGCGGCCGCCTTGGCGTCCTCGCCCTCGCCGGCGATCACGCCGATGATCTCGTTGACCGCGACATCGGCCGTGCCCTCCGGCACGACGATCTTCGCCAGAATGCCCTCGTCCACGGCCTCGACTTCCATCGTGGCCTTGTCGGTCTCGATCTCGGCGATGATGTCGCCGGACTTGATCGTGTCGCCTTCCTTCTTCAGCCACTTGGCGAGATTGCCCTTCTCCATCGTGGGAGAGAGCGCGGGCATCAGGATGTTGGTCGGCATCGGTTGCGCCCCTTCTCAGCGATAGCAGACGGCCTTGGCCGCCGCGACGACCTCGCCGATGTTCGGAAGCGCGAGCTTCTCGAGGTTCGCGGCGTAGGGCATCGGCACGTCCTTGCCGGTGACGCGGGCGACGGGCGCGTCGAGATAGTCGAACGCGGCTTCCATGATCTTCATGCCGATCTCGGCGGTGACGCCGGACTGCGGGAAGCCCTCCTCGACCGCGACGCAGCGGTTGGTCTTCTGGATCGAGGCGACGACGGTCTCGATGTCCATCGGACGGATCGTGCGGAGGTCGATGACCTCGGCCTCGATGCCCTCCTTGGCCAAGGCCTCGGCGGCGCCGAGCGCATAGGTCATGCCGATGCCGAAGGAGACGATGGTGACGTCGGTCCCCGGGCGGGCGACCTTGGCCTTGCCGATCGGAATCAGGAAGTCGTCACCCTTCGGCACGTCGAAGGAGCGGCCGTAGAGGATCTCGTTCTCGAGGAAGATGATCGGGTTGGGATCGCGGATGGCGCTCTTGAGCAGGCCCTTCGCATCAGACGCGCTGTAGGGCATCACCACCTTGAGACCGGGCACGTTGGAGTACCAGGCGGCATAGTCATGGCTGTGCTGGGCGCCGACGCGGGCAGCCGCGCCGTTGGGGCCGCGGAAGACGATCGGGCAGCCCATCTGGCCGCCGGACATGTAGAGCGTCTTGGCGGCGGAGTTGATGATCTGGTCGATCGCCTGCATGGCGAAGTTGAAGGTCATGAACTCGACGATGGGGCGCAGGCCCGTCAACGCGGCGCCGACGCCGATGCCGGCGAAGCCATGCTCGGTGATCGGCGTGTCGATGACGCGCTTGGCGCCGAACTCCTGCAGCAGCCCCTGCGTGACCTTGTAGGCGCCCTGGTACTCGGCGACCTCCTCGCCCATGACGAAGACGTCGCCGTCGCGGCGCATCTCCTCGGCCATGGCATCGCGCAGCGCCTCGCGGACCGTCATGCTGACGATCTCGGCACCGGCCGGGAATTCCGACGAGGCGTCGTAGCTCTTGGGCGTCGCCGGCGGGTTGGCGACGGCCGATTCAGCCTTGGGCGCGGCAGCGACCTGCGGCGCCTCGCCTACGGCCGCCGGCGGAGCCGACTGCGCCGCCTGGGGCGAGCTCGCGGCCGGCTTGTCGGACTGGCCGGCGCCGCCGCTGGCGGCCGCCTTCGCATCTTCTCCCTCGGCGGCGATGATGCCGATCGGGGTGTTGACCGCGACGTTCTCGGTGCCGTCGGCGACGAGGATCTTCGCGAGGATGCCCTCGTCGACCGCCTCGACCTCCATGGTCGCCTTGTCGGTCTCGATCTCGGCGATGATGTCACCCGCCTTGACGCTGTCGCCCTCGGCCTTCAGCCACTTGGCGAGCTTGCCCTGCTCCATGGTGGGCGAAAGGGCAGGCATGAGAATGTCGATCGGCATGAACGCACCCGGAATGATTGGACGAGGCGAAAGGGAAAGGCGGTGCGGCGCGGGCCCTCAGGCCTTTGCCGGCTCCAGCAGGATGTCCGTGAACAGCTCCGACGGATCGGGCTCGGGGTCATGCGTCGCGAACTCGGCCGCGTCGTTGACGATCTCGCGGACCTTGGCGTCGATCGCCTTGAGCTCGTCCTCGCCGACCTTGAAGTCGCGGGTCAGACGGCCCCTCACCTGCTCGATCGGATCGTGCTCCTCGCGCATGCGCTGGACCTCGTCCTTGGACCGGTACTTGGCCGGGTCCGACATGGAGTGCCCACGATAGCGGTAGGTCTGCATCTCGAGGATGTAGGGGCCCTTTCCGCTGCGGGCATGCTCGATGGCGCGGGTCGCGGCGTCGCGCACGGCGCGCACATCCATGCCGTCGACCTGCTCGCCGGGAATGCCGAAGGAGACGCCGCGGCGGGAGAAGTCGGTCTGGGCCGAGGCGCGGCTGACCGCCGTGCCCATGGCGTAGCGGTTGTTCTCGATGATGAACACGACCGGCAGCTTCCAGAGCTGGGCCATGTTGAAGCTCTCATAGACCTGGCCCTGATTGGCCGCGCCGTCGCCGAAATAGGCGAGTGAGACCCGGCCGTCCTCGCGGTACCAGTTGGCGAAGCCCAGCCCGGTGCCGAGAGAAACCTGGGCGCCGACGATGCCGTGGCCGCCGTAGAAGTTCTTCTCGCGGGAGAACATGTGCATGGAGCCGCCCTTGCCGCGCGAATAGCCGCCGCGCCGCCCGGTGAGTTCCGCCATCACGCCGCGCGATTCCATGCCACAGGCGAGCATATGGCCGTGGTCGCGATAGCCGGTGATGACCTGATCGCCATCCTTGGAAGCCATCTGCATGCCGACGACGACCGCTTCCTGCCCGATATAGAGGTGGCAGAAGCCGCCGATCAGGCCCATGCCGTACATCTGGCCGGCCTTCTCCTCGAAGCGGCGGATCAGCAGCATCTCGCGATAGGCGTGGAGGTCCTCGTCCTTGCTGAAGACCGCCATGTTGCTGGGCGCGGGGGCCGCCGCCTTGTCGCCGCCGGCCTTGGCGGATCGCGCCTTTGCCGGCTTGCCGGCGGTTTTGGCTGGGGCGGGAGCTTTCGTCTTGCGCGCGGCAACGGCCATCGGCGGTCCTCCAGGATCATGCGACCTTGGTTGTAGAGGATCGCAAAACCCTTGGCGAGGCAGCTATCTCGCATTGCAGCATCAGCCAAGCCACTGAAAAGACTGACTATTCACAACGTAACCGAAATCCAGTTAATCGATACGTCCGGGACTATTTGCCGGCGATCCGCGACCGCTCAGCGGCCCATCATGATGACGTCGTTCTTGTGGATGCGGCCGAGGCTCTCGCGGGCGCGTTCCTCGAGCACGTCGCGGTCCACCGCTTCGTCGCGGACCAGCGACAGCCCGGTGCTCCCAGAGCTTGCGCTCGGCGGTCAGGCCGGCGAGCTCCGTCTCCATCTCGCGCAGCGAACCCTGTAGCGTGTCGCGGGCGTCGAGACCGCGCGAGCCGTGCTGGGCATGGAACATGAAATAGCTGACCGCCGCGCCCGACACGAGGTAGAGCGCGAGGGTGATGAGGAAGGACCTGACGCCGCGGCGGATGACCATGCCGACAGGGTTAGGCCGGCTTGGTTTCCGACCGGTTAACGCGACGGTGCGATAACGCGCGCGGCGCCGTCCGGCTGCAGCGGGCCGCCCTTCGCCACCGAGGCGATCTCCGCCTCAAGCCGCCGCGCGATCGGCAGGCGGAAATGCAGCGGGTCCCAGTAATTGTCGTCGCGCAGCGTGATCGGCGACGGCAGGGCGTAGTCGACGACCGTCGCGCCGCGGCGGGTCGCCAGCGCCGCCACGGCCGCCTTGCAGGCGGACTCGCGCTGGGCCGCGGCGGAGCCCTGGCGCGGCTGCGACGCATGATGGGCCGGCGGCAGCACGAGCAGCAGGCGCGTTCCGGCGGGGAAGCGGGCGAGCGCCCCGTCGAGCCAGTCCAGCGCCGGAAAACGCCACTGGGCGCGAATCTCGGCCGGGACGGATTCGGCGGGGACCACCGGACCCGGATCGGGCCACGGATCGGCGCCGCCATAGAGATGCCAGCGTGCCCGCGCCGCGTCATAGAGCGCCTCGGGCGGGGTGAAGACCTCGTAGCCGTCGCCGCGAATGCGCTCCGGCATCAGGCCGAGCCGGTGCGCCAGCAGCCGGGCTGCGATCTCCAGCGTCGTCAGGTTCATCAGCTGTGACCAGTCGCGCCAGCGAATGCCGTCATAGAGCCAGGGCGGAAAAGGACGCGGCGTCAGGCGCTTGGCCTCATTCGTCGCATCGGCGTCGCACCAGGTACCGTCGATGCCCCACAGTATCGTCTTCGGCGCGGCGACCTGCCCCGCGAAGAGCGTGGCCATCTGCAACTGCTCCCAGGGCGTGGCGGCGTTCATGGCCAGATTGGCGAAATGCCCGTCGATGCCGCGCGACAGGATGGCGGGGTCGAGCAGGCGCATCGTCGAGGTGCCGAAGACGGCCGAGTCGAACCCGCCCGAGCGGACGAGCTGCGGGTACATGAAGCGCTGGTTGATATCCATCAGCGGGCGCGGGGTCTGGCCGGTGGAGACGCGCAGACCGAACGGATCGAGCGCCGCGGCGAATCCCCACAGCGCCAGAAGCGTCGCCAGCGCCGCGCCGAGGAACCATGCGGTCCAGCGCGCCCAGACGGCCTCGATCCGCGATTCCCGCGCTTCCCCCATGCCGCTCCCGTCCCGATCAACCTCGCGGCGACCATCCTTCGGTCCCGCCGGCGCGCCGCAATGCCGCGCTTCTGGCACGGATTCCGTCACCGGAACAATGTTGACCCGCGGGCGGGGCGTCCGTATGTCAGCGCCGGTGAGGGCGGGTAGCTCAGTGGTAGAGCACGTGACTTTTAATCATGTGGTCGAGGGTTCGATCCCCTCCCCGCTCACCACGCGCCGGCCATGGATGGCCGAGAGCGCGTGACGGCGCCCCGCCCCTGACGCCTCGAGAACCTCAGCCAAGTCGCTTCGTCGGCGTGCGCGAACCGGGTGCAAGGCCCGGATGGGGCCCGCGGTACAGCTTCCCGCGCTCGTGATATTCGCGGTAGCTCCCCAGCCCGAGAGCCGGCCAGCCCGGATCGACATAGCCCATCAACTCGTCGCAGCGGTGCCGCTGACGTTCGGCCGCCGAGGTCGCGTCGGCGCACATGATGACCTGGCCGCGCTGCCAGAAGGCGCCGGCCGGCGCAACGCTTATCAGGGTGAGACCCAGCGCGATCCCGATGCAGCCCGTCAGCGATCGCGTCATGTGGGTGCCCTTCTGGCGCTGGCGACGGCGCCCGGCCGTCCTCGAGGGCGCATGAGGCCGCCAAATCCTTTGAGGAAGGCTTAAGCGCAGATCCCGGCACCTTGGAACAAGGCGGCGGCGGGCGGGTAGACCGGAGAATGCAGCGAGAGCGGAGCTTGTTCATGCGTGTCGATGTCAGCCATCCCACCCATCCCGGCGAGCCTCAGCAGCCGCGCATCCGGATCGAGACAGTCGAGGATTACGAACAGGCGACGCGGCGGATCGCGGCACTCGACAGCGCGACCAGGGGCGAGACCGAGGAGCGCGAGCGCATAGCCCTCGTCGCGGCCGTGGCCGCCTGGGACCGGCGCCATGACGATGCCTCGGACTGGAGCGACGGACGCTAGGCGGCCGGGCTGCTCAAATATCGTTGCTTGAGTTGAGTTCGCTCGGACGCAGGCCCTGGTCGGTCGGGGCCTCGCCCCCGGCAGTGTCGCCGGGCCGGCTCATCCATTCCCGCAGGATCGCCGCCAGCGCGTCTGCGCGCGAGGCGGAGGGGCCGAGATCGCGACGGTAAGCGTCGAGCGCCTCGCGCTCTTCCGCTCCCAGGAGAATGGTCACCGCGTCGTCGGCCATGGTCGGATTCTCCTGCCGCTCGCGGCGCATCGGGGGATCGGGCTGATGCGGCGGCAACGCCCCTCCGACCCCCGGGTTCCAGGCCGCGAGCGCCGCCCTCGCCCCCGAATCGGCCAAAAAGATCGCCGCCGCCGTGAACCTTCGCCGTACTCGGAGGTTGATTTGGCAAGCCGCCCAGGGCGGACCGGACTTCAACGATATCGAGGAGGACACCATGTTCACACGTTCCATCACCACGGCTTCGCTGGCCCTCGCCCTGATGGGCGCCACCGCCATCGCCCAGACGACAGCCCCCGCTCCCAGCGCGGCCCCGGCCGCCCCCTCGGCGACCATGGCGCCGTCGTCCACCACTGCCGTGGCTCCGGCCAACACGTCCTGGCAGGGCAAGTGGCGTGCAACGCAGCTGATCGGCGTCGACATCTACGGTCCTGACAACGCCAAGGTCGGCGACGTGACTGAAGTGCTCTTCGACAAGACGGGCAAGATCGAAATGGTCACCGTCGGTGTCGGCGGCTTCCTCGGCATCGGCTCGAAGGATGTCGCGATCCCGTTCTCGCAGGTGAACTGGAGCGAGACCCCGATGGCGTCCGCCGCCCCGGCGAGCGGCATGAGCAGCGGCACGGCCGGCACCGGCACCGGCACCGCTGGGGGCACGGCGGCCACTGCTCCGGCCGGCACGGCGACCGGCACGGCTGCGACCAACCGCGCGCCGATGATGTATCCGGACCACGGCAAGATCACCATGACCAAGGCGCAGCTCAGCGACGCCCCGGCGGTGAACTATTCCGGCAGCTGATCCGACTCCACCGGTCTGACGAGGCCCGCCCGCGAGGGCGGGCCTTTTTTTCATGTGTGTCAGCCGTCCAGCACTTCGTGAAGCAGCGACGGGACGGCATCCGGCAGATCATCGGCGATCAGGCCTTGCCCCAGCGTCTCTCCGGCCCGTCCGTGCAGCCAGACAGCGGCACAGGCCGCCTCGAAGCCCGGCATGCCCTGGGCCAGCAATCCCGCCACGAGCCCGCCGAGCACGTCGCCGGATCCCGCCGTCGCCAGCGCCGGAAAGCCCGTCGTGTTGATGGCAGCGCGTCCCTGCGGACAGGCGATCACCGTGTCCGGCCCCTTCAGCACGATCACCGCCCCGGATTTCGCGGCAGCGCGGCGCGCCCGGTCGAGCTTCGAGCCGCCGCCCCCCTCCCCGAAGACGCGGGCGAACTCGCCCTCATGGGGTGTCAGCACGCAGGCGGCGCCGCGCCGGGCGACCTGCCGGGCGAAACGAGACGATCCGCCGGCGACGATCGTCAGCGCGTCGGCATCGAGCACGGCCGGCACCGGTCGTTCCAGCACGGCGGCGACGACGTCCCGGGCTTCGGCGTCCAGCCCGAGCGCCGGCCCGATCAGCACCGCAGAGAGCCTCGGCTCGGCGAGCAGCCGCTCCAGCGCCGCCCGGTCCGCCACCGCCCGCTGCATCAGCGCGTCCGGGCCTCGTGCGGCATGGGCGGCCAGCGCCTCCGGCCGGCAGGCGATGGTCGCCAGCCCCGCCCCGATCCGGAGAGCCGCCCGCGCCCCGAGCCGGGGTGCCCCGACCCCTTCGAGACCACCCGCCACCACCAGGACCGAGCCGCGGCGGTACTTATGCGTATCCACTGCGAGGACGGGCCACTTTGCCCGCCACAGCGCGGGGGCGTTGCGGAAGAGGACGGGTGGCCGCTCAGGCGTAAACACGAGTTCGCTGCCGATGCCGATATCGGCGAGCGTCACGATCCCGCAGAGAGAGCGTCCCGGCACCAAAAGATGGCCGGGCTTGAGACGAAAGAACGTGACGGTCTCGGTGGCCCGGACCACCGGTCCTTCGCTGCTCCCTGTGTCGCCGAACAAGCCGCTCGGGACGTCGACTGCGACGACCGGGCGGCCCGCCGCATTCACCGCCTCGACGAGTTCGGCCACCGCGCCGTCCAGCGGCCGGTTCAGCCCCGCCCCGAACAGGGCATCGACGATTAGCCCGTAATCCGCGGGCGTCAGCCCCGCGAGCGGCTCGACCGGGCCCGTCCAGGCGGCGGCCATCTCGGCGGCGTCGCCCGAGAGCGCCTCCCGACCTCCCGCCAGCGCCAGGGTTACGGGGCGGCCGCGACGGGCGAGCAGCCGCGCGGCGACGAAGCCGTCGCCGCCATTGTTTCCGGGGCCGCAGAGAACCAGGATGCGCGCGCCAGGCGGAGTGCGCCGGTCGACCGCGTCGGCCACGGCCCGGCCGGCGCGCTCCATCAGGACGAGGCCTGGCGTGCCCGCGGCGATGGCGGCCCGGTCAGCGGCCGCCATGCCGGCGACATCGAGCAGGGCGAGATCGGTCTCTTGGGTGACGGCCATGGCGCATCATCCCGGAGGCGTCCTGCGCCCGCAAGGCCCGGCCCGCGGATCAGTGAATGAACACCGATTAAGCAATTGCCTATTTTATGATCTGTTTTCTGCCCCATCATCGCGCAGCCGGCTCATCGCTGTTGCGTAGCGAGAGCGGGGCGCCGATGCTATGAGCAGAGACGTGATGTTCTCCGCCGTCGTCGGCGGTCCGGCCCGGGCTTCGACCGGGCGCCTGGAGGCGGCGATCGGGCGGGGACGGCGGGTTCCGGGCCCATCCGGGATCACTTTCGGCGCAAGGAGGCCGGTCGGCGCATGAAGAAGATCGAAGCGATCATCAAGCCGTTCAAGCTGGACGAGGTGAAGGAGGCGCTTCAGGAGGTCGGCCTGCAGGGCATCACCGTTCTCGAGGCCAAGGGCTTCGGACGGCAGAAAGGCCACACCGAACTCTATCGCGGCGCCGAATACGTCGTCGACTTCCTGCCCAAGGTGAAGATCGAGATCGTGCTGGCCGACGAGATGGTCGACGGTGCCATCGAAGCCATCATGAAGGCCGCCCAGACCGGCCGGATCGGCGATGGCAAGATTTTTGTATCGACGGTGGAGGGGGCGATCCGCATCCGTACCGGAGAAACCGGCGCGGACGCGATCTGAGGGCTCATCCCGACCCGCAAGTTCGTCGGCCCGGCGGTCATAGGACCCCGCGGATCGTATGAGTTGAGAAACGACCATAAGAGGATTGCTGAGATGAAGAACGCCAAGGATGTCCTGAAGGCGATCAAGGACAACGACGTCAAATATGTCGACTTCCGCTTCACCGACCCGCGCGGCAAGTGGCAGCATGTGACGTTCGACGTCACCATGATCGACGAGGACATCTTCGCCGAAGGCACGATGTTCGACGGCTCCTCGATCGCCGGCTGGAAGGCGATCAACGAGTCCGACATGCTGCTGATGCCGGATCCGACCACCGCCTGCATGGATCCGTTCTTCTCGGCGGCCACGATGGTCATCACCTGCGACGTGCTCGAGCCGGCGACCGGCGAGCCCTACGGCCGCGACCCGCGCGGCATGGCCAAGAAGGCCGAGGCCTATCTGAAGTCGACCGGTATCGGCGACACGATCTATGTCGGCCCCGAGGCCGAGTTCTTCGTCTTCGACGACGTCAAGATCGCTGCCGACCCGTACAACACGGGCTTCAAGCTCGACAACGTCGAGCTGCCGATCAACGGCATGACCGAATATGAGGGCGGCAACCTCGGCCACCGCATCGCCACCAAGGGCGGCTATTTCCCCGTCCCGCCGCAGGACTCGGCGCAGGACATGCGCGGCGAGATGCTGGCGGCCATGGCGGCCATGGGCGCCAAGGTCGAGAAGCACCACCACGAGGTCGCTTCCGCCCAGCACGAGCTCGGCCTGAAGTTCGACACGCTGACCCACATGGCCGACACCATGCAGGTCTATAAGTACGCCATCCACAACGTCGCGCAGAGCTACGGCAAGACCGCGACCTTCATGCCGAAGCCGATCTATGGCGACAACGGCTCGGGCATGCACGTCCACCAGTCGATCTGGAAGGGCGGCAAGCCGATCATGGCCGGCAACAAGTACGCCGACCTGTCGCAGGAGTGCCTCTGGTACATCGGCGGCATCATCAAGCACGCCAAGTCGCTGAACGCCTTCACCAACCCGTCGACCAACTCCTACAAGCGTCTGGTCCCGGGCTATGAGGCTCCGGTGCTGCTGGCCTATTCGGCCCGCAACCGCTCGGCTTCCTGCCGTATTCCGTGGACGACCTCGCCGAAGGCCAAGCGCGTCGAGGTCCGCTTCCCCGATCCGATGGCGAACCCCTATCTCGCCTTCGCGGCCATGCTGATGGCCGGCATCGACGGCATCGTGAACAAGATCGATCCGGGCCCGGCCATGGACAAGGATCTCTACGACCTGCCGCCGCGCGAGCTGAAGAAGATCCCGACGGTCTGCGGTTCGCTGCGCGAGGCGCTGGAGTCGCTCAAGAAGGACAACGCCTATCTCAAGGCCGGCGGCGTCTTCAACGACGACTTCATCGAGAGCTACATCGAGCTGAAGATGCAGGACGTGGCGCGCTTCGAGATGACGCCGCACCCGGTCGAGTTCGCGATGTACTACTCCTACTGAGGATTTCGGTCGGCCCTCGAGGCTGGCCGCGAGCTTCCTCCCGACCGCGGTTCGCGCGGTCCACCTTTGCAGCCGGGGTGGCGACACCCCGGCTGTTTTTTTGTCTCCGGCGGGCGTCGGACCGAACCGGCTGGCGCGCGCCCTGCAACGCCGTCTTTACGCAGCTACGGCATGGTCGCCGCCGATGCGCGGGCAGGCCGCGCCGCGGAGAGCCGGCGCTTGACGACGATCCACATCAACGGGCGCTTCCTGGCGCAGCCGCTCACCGGCGTGCAGCGCTTCGCCCGCGAGCTGACGCAGGCGCTCGACCGGCGGATCCTCCGCGGTGCGGTGCCGCCTGCGCTGGCGAATGCCGCATGGCGCCTCGTGGTGCCCGAGAACGCCGCAGAGGATTTTGCGCTGGCGGCGATTGAACGCGAACGTCTCGGCGGCGGCAGCGGCCATCTCTGGGAGCAGACGGCACTGGCCTGGCACAGCCGGAACGCGATCCTGCTCGGCTTCGGGGGCAGCGGCCCCCTGCTCCACCGCCGTCAGCTCACCGTGATCCACGACGTCACCATCGTGCGGCATCCGGAGTCCTTCAGCCGCGCCTACCGGCTGTTCCACCGCCTGCTCGGCACAATCCTCACCCGCTCCGCGACGGTGGCGACCGTGTCGGACTTCTCCAGGCGCGAGATCGGAGCGGTCTTCGGCGTCGATCCCGACGGCATCGCCGTCATCCACAACGCGACCGACCATTTTGCTGCGCTGGCGCCCGACGAGGCGATCCTGCAGAGGCTGGGCCTGGCGGGGGGTGATTACTTCCTACTGGTGGGAACGCTGAAGCCGAACAAGAACGTCGCCTTCGCGATCCGAGCCTTCGAGGCGCTGGGCGCCAGAGGGCAGAAGCTCGTCATCGTGGGCGGCGTCCATTCCCACGTCTTCAAGGGCGGCGGCTACGGGACGGGCGAGAACCTCGTCTTCGCCGGGCGGCTGGAGGATGCCGAGATCGCGGCGCTGGAGCGGCGGGCAACCGCCTTCCTGTTCCCCAGCCTCTATGAGGGGTTCGGCATTCCGCCACTGGAGGCGATGTCGCAGGGTTGCCCCGTGCTGGCGGCCGATATCCCGCCGGTGCGGGAAGCCTGCGGGGACGCGGCGCTCTATTTCGATCCGCGCGACGAGGCACCGCTCATCGCGGCGATGCGGCGCATTCTCGACGAGCCCGGGCTTCGGCAGGAACTTGCCGGGCGCGGCCATGACAACGGCGTCCGCTTTTCCTGGGATCGCAGCGCCGCGGCGCTGCTCGACGTGATCGCGGGGCTCGCGACCCGCCGCTGATCAGCGGCCGGAGCGCAGCCAGCCGGTGACGGTGGCCAGCCAGCGCGAGGGACCGAAGGCCGGGCGCAACGGCGACACCGTGTCTTCATGCCCGAACGCCTCGCCCGCCATCCGCGCCGCCCGCTCGAGCCCGCTGATGCCGATCATCTGCCGATGTCCGTGAGCCATGGTCCGTTCCCCCTCGTCTTGGCAATGCGGCCTGCCGAAGCGGCGGGTCGATCGCGTGCCCAGTCTCTGCTCCCATCGCTTAATGCGCGTTGAACGAAACGGTTCCGCGACGCGTCCTCCCGCCCTTTCGTGACGCTGAGACGACACCACCGGGACAGGCTGGTTTGCACGGGGTTGCGGGCACTGTAGAAGGGCTTCGGCGCACGGCGGGGCGCCGTCTGGGCTATGATCGGCCGTCGCGAATCGGGGACTTCAGACCGGACATGGCGGATAACGGCGATCTTTTCGGCGGCCAGCCCGACGGCCCGGCCCCCATGGCCCCGCCTGCGGCACCCAAGCCTGCGCGCGCTGCCGCGGCGCAGGCCGCAACGGTCGCGTCCGTGCGCCAACAGCCGGCTGCAGCCGCGCCTCCGCGCAACGGCACCCTGTCGGAGACCGGCTACGACGCCTCAGCCATCGAGGTGCTGGAGGGGCTGGAGCCTGTACGCCGCCGGCCGGGCATGTATATCGGCGGCACGGACGAGCGCGCGCTGCATCATCTCTTCGCCGAGGTCATCGACAACGCGATGGACGAGGCCGTGGCGGGCCATGCGAGCTTCATCGATGTCGAGCTGCTGGAGGATGGCTCGATCGCGGTGACCGACAATGGCCGCGGCATCCCGGTCGATCCGCACCCGAAATTTCCCGGCAAGTCGGCGCTCGAGGTCATCATGACCACGCTCCATGCCGGCGGAAAATTCGACTCCAAGGCCTATGAGACCTCCGGCGGCCTGCACGGCGTCGGCGTCTCCGTCGTCAACGCGCTCTCGGACCGGCTCGAGGTCGAGGTCGCGCGCGGCAAGATGCTCTATCGCCAGGTGTTCTCGCGCGGCGTGCCGCAGGGCCCGCTGGAGACGGTCGGCCCGGTCGCCAACCGCCGCGGCACGCGGGTGCGCTTCCATGCCGACGCGCAGATCTTCGGCGAGGGCGCGCAGTTCGTGCCGGCGCGGCTGTTCCGCATGGCCCGGTCGAAAGCCTATCTCTTCGGCGGCGTCGAGATCCGCTGGCGCTGCGCGCCGTCGCTGCTGAAGCCGGAGGGCGATGTCGCGCCGGAGGCGGTGTTCCGCTTTCCCGGAGGCCTGCGCGATTATCTGGGCCGCGAGATCGAGGGCAAGGATCTCGTCGCCGAGCCGATCTTCGCCGGCAAAATTACGCGGGACGGAAGCCATGGCTCGCTGGAATGGGCGATCGCCTGGCTCGCCACCGGCGAGGACGGCTTCTCCTCCTCCTATTGCAACACCATCCCGACGCCCGAGGGCGGCACGCATGAGCAGGGGCTGCGCATCGCGCTGCTTCGCGGCCTGCGTGACCATGCCGAGCGCATCGGCCAGTCCAAGCGCATGGCGCAGGTCACCTCCGACGACGTGATGGCGACCTGCGCGGCGATGCTTTCGGTCTTCATCCGCGAGCCGGAATTCCAGGGCCAGACCAAGGACAAGCTGGCGACGCTGGAGGCAGCGCGCATCGTCGAGAACGCCGTCCGCGACGCTTTCGACCACTGGCTGGCCCAGGCGCCGCAGCAGGCGCTGAAGCTGCTCGACTGGTCGGTCGACCGGGCCGAGGAGCGGCTGCGTCGCCGGCTCGAGAAGGAGGTCTCGCGCAAGACCGCGACGCGCAAGCTCAGGCTGCCCGGCAAGCTCGCCGACTGCTCGAATGCTGGCGCGGCGGGCTCGGAGATCTTCATCGTCGAGGGCGACTCGGCCGGCGGCTCGGCCAAGCAGGCGCGCAACCGCGCGACGCAGGCGATCCTGCCGCTGCGCGGCAAGATCCTCAATGTCGCCAATGCGACGCGCGAGAAGCTGAATGCAAATCAGCAGCTCGCCGATCTCATCCTGGCGCTGGGCTGCGGCATCGGCAGCCAGTTCCGCGAAGACGACCTGCGCTACGAGAAGGTCATCGTCATGACCGACGCCGATGTCGACGGCGCGCATATCGCCTCGCTGCTGGTCACCTTTTTCTGGCGCCAGATGCCGCGGCTGATCGAGAAGGGGCATCTCTACCTTTCGATCCCGCCGCTCTACCGCCTGCGCCATGGCGGCAAATCCGTCTATGCCCGCGACGACGCCCACAAGGACGAGCTCATCGCGACCGTCTTTAAGGGCAAGAAACCCGAGATCGGCCGCTTCAAGGGCCTCGGCGAGATGATGCCGGCCGAGCTCAAGGAAACCACGATGGACCCGGCCAAGCGCATCCTGCTCAAGGTCATGGTCGATCACGAGGCGCGCGAGGAAACCTCGGATACGGTCGAGCGGCTGATGGGCAACAAGCCGGAGGCCCGCTTCCTCTTCATCCAGGAGCGCGCCGCCTTTGCCGGCGAACTGATCGACCTGTGAGCCCGCCGACGATGGCAGCGCGACAGGGCCAGCCCCGCATCGATGCCGGGTTGGCCGGCAAAGCTGCCGGGCTGCCGGGCGCAGTGCCGCCCGTCATGATCGGGGCATGTCACATGAACCGCCCCTCGCCTCGCCGCATCGAACCTGCTCCCGCCATGATCCCGACGGCCTCGCCGACCATCCTTTCCGCCACGGGCCGCTGATCCGATGGGGCCTGCTGCTTCCGCTGCATCTCGACGCGACGGCGATCTGGCGGCGCCCGGCTGGGACGATATCGGCATCTTCCACGCCATCGCCGAGAGCGGGTCGCTGGCCCTGGCGGCGGTCCGGCTCGGGTTGAGCGAGGCGACGACTGCGCGTCGGCTCAAGGCCTTCGAGCGCCGCCTCGGCCTGCTGCTCTTCCGCCGCGGCGCCAACCGCCTGATCCCGACCGAGGCCGGTGCGGCGCTGGCGCGCGAGGCGGAGGGCGTCGCGACCGCCGTCGCCCGTTTCGCCAGCCGGGCACGAGCGGCACGTCCCGAGGCCTCGGCGCCGGTGCGTGTGACGGCCACCACCTCGATCAGCCTGTTCCTGACCAAGCATGCCGGCACGATCTCGGCCGGGGCCGGCGGCGTCGAGATCGTCATCATCAGCACGCGCCAGCGTCTCGACCTCGCGCGCGGCGACGCCGACATCGCGGTGCGGATGAGCCGCATCCCGGAGGAGCCGGGCCATTACGGCCAGAAGGTCGGGCGCCTCGTCCAGGCGCTCTATGTCCGCCGGGACGTCGATCCCGAGGCGGCACCGATCATCTCGGTCAGCCGCGAAACCTCCTCGCGGATCGACGAGCACATCATCGCCTATGCGGCCGGGCGGCCGATCGCCGCGCGTGTCGGCGATTCCGCGGCCCGCTACGAGAGCGTCCGCTCGGCCGGCGCCGTGTCGATGGTGCCCTGCTTCATGGGCGACGCAGATCCCCTGCTGCGCAGGCTGGCGCCACCGCCCGATTTGACGGCGGACGAAATCTTCCTGGTCACGCATGAGGTCTCGCGGCAGCGGCCCGCCGTCGTCGCGGTACTGGCCGCGCTGCGCAAGCTGTTCCGCGACCATCGCGCCGGGCTGGAGGGCCAGGTCCCGCCGACCAAGTGAGATCGGTTGCATTCGACCGATCGCGGGAAGGTTTCGCTAACCCTCCCTTTACGGCTCCCGGCGCAGAGTCGTGTCATCGGGGCGTGGGGATGCCCCCTGATGCGGGAGGGCCCGATGCGGCTCATCGACCTTTTCTTGAAGAACGAGCGCGGCACCCTCGTCGCGAACATCGCCAAGGCCGGCGCGGCGATCGCGTTCCTGTCGGTTCTGGCGGCCAATTTTGTCTCCAGCCAGACCGCCCATTTCGACCGCGAGCGGCTGGCACAGGTCGCAGCCGCAGCCTCCGGCAACAAGGGCGACCCAATGGTCACCGGCTCGCTGCGCAAGGCTGCCGCCGAGACCCGCCTCGACCCCTGCGTGGTCCCGCGCTGAGGCTCAGCCCAGCCAGGCCAGCAGCTCTGCGGTGACGGCCTCCGGGCTCTCCAGCGTCGAGAGATGGCCGCAGCCCGGAATCGCCACCAGCCTCGCGGCCGCGCCGATCCCCTCGGCGATCTCAAGGGCTTCCGCCGGCGGCGTGATCGCGTCCTCCTCGCCGACCAGCACCAGTGTCGGCACGGCAATCGCCGAGAGGCCAGGCCGCGAATCCGGGCGGGCCATGATGGCGCGCTGCTGACGCACGAAGCCGTCCGCTCCGATCGCATCCGCCATTGCGCGCACGAGCAGGCGCAGCTCCTCGTCGGCCAGGCGCGCCGGCGCCACCAGCTTCTGCCAGAGCAGCGTCGTGACGTTGTCGAAAGCCCCCTTCTGAGCGAGCGCGATCATCTGCTCGCGCGGGGCGTTGGTTTCAGGCGTCGGCGGCTTGGCGGTCGTGTCGAGCAATGCGAGCCGCGTCACGCGCTGCGGTGCCTGTCGCATCACCTCGAAGGCGACATAGCCGCCCATCGACAGGCCGCAGAGCGCGAAGCGCTCCGGTGCTGTCGCGAGCAGCCGCTGGACCACCGCTGCGAGGCTCTCGTCGCGATCGTGACGGGCGACCATGACCGAGCGTCCCGGCGCAAGAGCGGGCCATTGCGGAGCGTAGAGACGCGCATCGCAATTCAGTCCCGGGATCAGGACAAGCGGTTCAGTCATGGTATTGGAGCTCCTCAAGGCGCTAGTTGATTGACTTTGCCCTGCTTTTTCTGCATTGCACAGCAGTCCGAAGGCGCGCAGGCACAGACGTCGCGCCACCGTCGCGGTTGATCAGGTCATCCCGCCACGTGTCACCGACCCTTGAAGAAGCGCAACCATCGATGTCTTTTGCCGAACTCGGCCTGAGCGAAAAGGTTCTGACAGCCGTCACGACCGCAGGCTACAACACGCCCACCCCGATCCAGGCCCAGGCGATCCCGCATGTGCTGGCCCGCCGCGACGTTCTTGGCATCGCCCAGACGGGCACGGGCAAGACCGCCGCCTTCACGCTGCCGATGCTCACCATCCTGGAAAACGGCCGCGCCCGGGCCCGGATGCCGCGCACGCTGATCCTCGAGCCGACCCGTGAGCTCGCCGCCCAGGTCGAGGAGAACTTCACCCGCTACGGCGTCAACCAGAAGCTCTCCGTCGCCCTGCTGATCGGCGGCGTCTCCTTCGGCGACCAGGACGCAAAGATCACGCGCGGCGTCGACGTGCTGATCGCGACGCCCGGCCGCTTGCTCGATCATGTCGAGCGCGGCAAGCTGCTGCTCACCGGCGTCGAGCTGCTCGTCATCGACGAGGCCGACCGCATGCTCGACATGGGCTTCATCCCGGACATCGAGCGCGTCTGCAAGCTGGTGCCCTTCACCCGGCAGACGCTGTTCTTCACCGCGACGATGCCGCCCGAGATTACGCGCATCAGCGAGCAGTTTCTGCACAATCCGGTCCGCGTCGAGGTTTCGCGCCCGGCGACAGCGGCGACCACGATCACGCAGCGGCTGATCGCCTCCAATGGCCAGGATTTCGAGAAGCGCGAGACGCTGCGCAAGCTCATCAACGAAGCCAAGGACCTGCAGAACGCGATCGTGTTCTGCAACCGCAAGCGCGATGTCGCAACGCTTCACAAGTCGCTGCAGAAGCACGGCTTTCCGGCTGTCTCACTGCATGGCGACATGGACCAGTATGCCCGCATGGCGGCGCTGGAATCCTTCCGCACCGGCGAGAACCCGATCCTCGTCGCCAGCGACGTCGCCGCGCGCGGCCTCGATATTCCCGCCGTCAGCCACGTCTTCAACTACGACGTCCCGACCCATGCCGAGGACTATGTCCACCGCATCGGCCGCACCGGCCGCGCCGGGCGCGAGGGCGCATCCTTCACCATCGTGACACGGCATGACGAGAAGCTCGTCGCCGCGATCGAGAAGCTGATGGGCCAGGGCATCTCCTGGGAAGAAGGGCGCGGGCTCGACAACCTGCCGCCGGCCGCGCCGCGCGAGGAGCGTCCCTCGCGGGGCGGACGTGGCGAGGAACGCCGTGGACGTGGCGGCGATCGCGGTCGTGGCCGTCCGGAGCGCGGCCCGCGGGCCGAGCCCGAGGCGACGCCGCGCCCGATCCGCGTCGAACGCTCCGCCAGCGAGGACGAGGCCGCCCCGGCGCGCCGCCGCGGCGCCGATGGCCCCACCCGCACCAAGATCCGCGGCGAGGCCGCCGTCGCTGCGCCAGTGGCCCGTGAAGAGCGCGCCCCGCGTGAGGAGCGTGCGCCCCGCGAAGAGCGTGCCCCGCGCGAGGATCGCGCTCCGCGCAACGCCGAGCCGCGCGCGCCGCGGCCGGAGTCGCGCCGGCGGGACGAGGATGACGGCCCCAAGGTGAAGGGGCTGGGCGACCATGTGCCGGCCTTTTTGCTGCGCCCCGTCCGCGTCGGCTGATCTCGAGCGATCAACGGCATTTTAACCAGCCTCGCCTAAGGTCACGTGGTGATGCGGCTGCGGCCGCAGCACGGACGGGCGCATGCCACCGGTCAGACGGACAGGATGTCCCGCTTCGATTTTGCAATCGAGGCTGTCGCGGCTCCCGCCGCGCTTCGGTCTCGCGTCCGGACCGTCGATGGCATGAGCGACCAGGCCCAGCTCTCTCCTCCGCAGGACGACCTCGCAGAGCGAGTCGTCGCGGCCA
Organism: Bosea sp. OAE506; assembly: GCF_040546595.1. Lineage (NCBI taxonomy): Bacteria > Pseudomonadati > Pseudomonadota > Alphaproteobacteria > Hyphomicrobiales > Alloboseaceae > Allobosea > Allobosea sp. OAE506. Next base: position 3,490,067 of record NZ_JBEPOB010000001.1, read on the forward strand.
TGCGCGAGCACTGTTCGCCGACCTATCCGCGTGCCTTCGAGGTCTGGTACGCGCATCTCAGCGGCGAGATTCCGGCGATCAGCATGGCGATGCACGCCATCATCACCGGTAGCGAGGGCAAGGTCGGCACGGCTGACATCGACCATCTCTATGACCGCTTCATCAGCACGGAGCGCCTCGCGCGCCATGCCGAGCGCACCAGCCTGCAGGTGCTGGGCGAAATCGACGGGCTGATGTCGCTGGTCGACAAGGCGCTGGATTCCAGCGAGCGCTATCACGGTCGCCTTTGCGCCATGTCCGAGGACGTGCCGCCACCGGCCGACCGCCAGAAGCTGCGCGAATGGGTCGAGGCGCTGGTGATGTCGACGCGCGAGGAGGTCACGCGCAAGACCAAGCTCGAGGCGCAGCTGCGCGAAAGCTCCAACGAGATCCGCAATCTGCGCGAGGCGCTGGAATCGACCCGCGCCGAGGCCCTGACCGACCCGCTGACCGGCCTCGCCAACCGCCGCCATTTCGAGGAGATGCTGCAGAAGTCGATCGATCAGGCGACGCTGCGGCGCGAGCCCTTCGCGCTGGTGATGGCCGATATCGATTTCTTCAAGCAGTTCAACGACGCCCATGGCCATCTCACGGGCGATCAGGTGCTGCGGCTCGTCGCCCGCACCATGAAGGACAAGTTCAAGGACAAGGCTATCATCACACGCTTCGGCGGCGAGGAGTTCGCCGTCATCCTGCCCGATGCGGACCTCATCGCCGGCAAGTTCGGGGCGGAGACGGTGCGGCAGGCGCTGTTGACGCGCGAGCTGGTCAAGCGCTCCACGAACGAAAATCTCGGGCGCATCACGATTTCGCTCGGTGTCGCCAGCTATGCGCGCGGCGACACGGCGGCCTCGCTGACCGAACGCGCCGACCAGGCGCTGATGGCGGCCAAGCGCAGCGGACGCAACCGTACCGTCACCGAGGACGCGATCGAATCCTCCACCCGCGTCGCCTGAGGCGGGGCGCGGCGGCGCTCAGTGCGCCGGGGCGGCAGCGGCCGTCTGGGGCCGGATCTCGACCGATTCGCCGCAGCCACAAGCCGAAACCTGGTTGGGATTGTTGAAGACGAAGGTCGACGAGAATCGGTCGGTCCGGAAATCGAGCTCGGTGCCCAGCAGGAACAGCACGGCCTTGCCGTCGACGATGACCGTCGCACCCTTGTCTGTGACGACCTCGTCGCCCTTGGCGGCCTCGCGCGCGACCTCGAAGGTGTACTCCATCCCGGCGCAGCCGCCCTTCTTGACGCCGACCCGCAGGCCGAGCGCGGGCTGATCGCCGGCAGACTGCGCCATGATCTCGCGGATCCGCGCCGCGGCGGCATCCGTCAGCGAAACGACCTTCAGGCCGGGTATCGAAAACATCCGTCGTCCCTCCCCAATCGGGTTCAAGGCCCGATGAAGCAAGATTGCACCGACTTACATAAGGATTGCCGAAGGAAAGGTCGAGGTGTCCGGATGCAGGGCGCCGGCGCAGCCGCGATGTTGCAAGGCCCGCCCCACCATGCACTGTGACGCCTCCTCCCTCGGCATCCGACCCGGCGACAGATTCCCATGGCTTACCGCACCCACAGCCCGCAATCGCTGCGCGCCCTCGTCCAGGACATGGTCACCTCCGCCGGCTGGAGCGCGGAGGCCGCGGCCGAAACCGCCGAGCATCTCGTGCTCGCCAATCTCAGCGGCCATGACAGCCACGGCATCGGCATGCTGCCGCTCTATTTCCAGTCGCTGGCCGATGGCAACCTGTCGCCGCAGGCGCAGCCGACAACGCGGCTCGACGCAGCGCCCTTCCTCATCATCGACGGCGCGGTGGCCCTCGGACAGCCGACCGCCCGCAACGCCGTGGAACAGGCGGCCGGCATGGCGAAAGCCGGCGGGGTCGCGATCCTGAACCTGCTCGATGCCCATCATATCGGCCGCATCGGCCATTACGCCGAGGCCGCCGCCGCGCAGGGGCTGATCTCGCTGTTCTGGGTCAATGTCGCGGGCCGTCCGCCGATCGTCGCGCCGCATGGCGCCAAGGACGCACGCTTCGGCACCAACCCTCACGCGATCGGCATTCCGGTGCCGGGCGGCGACCCGATCGTCCTCGATTTCGCCACCAGCCGCATGGCGCATGGCAAGGCCCGCGTCGCCTTCAACAAGCGCGAGGCGGTGCCGCCGGGCTTCATCATCGACGGCGAGGGCCGCCCAACCCTCGAGCCGCGCCATGTCTTCACCCATGGGCTCGCGGAGGGCGAGACGCTCGGCGCGCTCCTGCCCTTCGGCGACCACAAGGGCGCGGGCCTCTCGCTGATTGCGGAGCTGCTCTCGGCCGGGCTCATGGGCGCGGCCCGGATCGACCAGAAGCCGGCCAAGAGCTGGATCATCAATTCGCTCTTCGGCATCCTGATCGATCCCGCGCGGCTGGAGCCGAGCGAGGCGCTCCGGCGCGAGCGGATCGAGAGCTATCTCGCCTTCGTCCGGGCGGCCAAGCCGCAGGACGAGAGCCAGCCCGTCCTGACGCCCGGCGAGAAGGAGCGCGAGACCCGGATCGCCCGTGCGCGCGACGGCATCCCGCTCGACGACGAGACCTGGTCGCAGATCAGGGCCGCCGCCGCCGCCCATGGCATCGACGCCGAGCGCTACTGACGCGCCGGACCCGCGCCATGACGCTTGACGGCTACAACGCCTTCTGCGCCGGCCTGCCGGCCACCAGCAGCGTCGTGCAATGGGGCGGCGCCCATGTCTGGAAGGTCGGCGGCAAGGTCTTCGCGATCGCCCGCACCGATGACGGCGTCGCGCTCTCGGTGACCTTCAAATGCTCCTGGGCGAGCTTCGACATTCTCAAGGAGCAGCCCGGCCTACGCCCCGCCCCCTATCTCGCCTCGCGCGGCATGAGCTGGATCCAGCGCCTGACCGACGAGACGATGCCCGACGAGGCGCTGGAGGATTATCTGCGCGAGAGCCACCGTCTGGTCGCGGCGGGGCTGACGAAGCGGGCGCGGGCGGAGCTGGGGCTGGGGCTCGGGCTCGACGGGGCAACCCGCTCCCGCCGAGCGTAAGCCCCGGCGCGGGTCGTCCCGGCAAGCCGCGCAGCGGCGCCGATCCGGGACCCATGCCGGAGCATCGATCGGTGAGGTTCCGGAACGGATCCCGGGTCTCCGCTGCGCTGCGCCCGGGACGACGCCGCTCTGTTTCGATATCAGTCGCTGGTCACATCAACGCCTCGCCGCGGAACACCGGCACGCAGGAGCCGCCGACGGTGGCGCGGATGCCGTCGGCGTCGCGACGCGCCGTGAGCTGCAGCAGGCTGGGGCGGCCCATCTCGACGCCTTGGGTCAGCGTGAAGGTCGCGCTGTCGCCGCCGTCGAGCGAGAGCAGCAGGGCCGCCAGCGTCGCGCTGGCGCTGCCCGTCGCCGGGTCCTCCCAGGTGCCGCTGATCGGCGCGAACATGCGGGCGCGGATCGACTGGCCGTCCCGGACATAGAGGAAGAGCGAGAGCCGCCCCTCGAGGCCGGGCGTGGCGTCGCGCAGGGCCCGAAACGCAGTGAGGTCGGGCGTGGCGCGCGCCAGCGCCTCGGACGTCACCTCCGCCAGCACGAAAAAGACGCCGACCGAGGCGCGGATCGGCTTGTGCCGGCCGACGATCACCTCCTCCGGCTTCAGCCCCGCGCAGGCCGCGATCGCCTCGGCCGGCAATTCGACGCCCGTCGAGAGGGGCTGCGGCGCGGCGATCGTGGCACCGGCGATCTCGCCGGCATCGTCGCTGGCGACCTTGACCTCGACGAGTCCTGCGATCTCCTCGAAGCGCAGCACGCCGCCGGTGTCGCGGCCATGGCGGGCGAGCACGAAGGCCGTGCCGACGTTGGGATGGCCGGCGAAGGGCATCTCATGGGTGCGGGTGAAGATGCGCACGCGTGCCGTATTGGCCGGGTCGGATGGGGGCAGCACGAAGGTCGTCTCGCTGTAGTTCATCTCGGCCGCGAGCGACTGCATCTCGGCATCCGACAGTCCGCGCGCATCGGTGAAGACCGCGAGCTGGTTGCCGCCGAAGCGGGTTTCCGTGAAGACGTCGACGGTCTCATAGGCATAGCGGCGCATGATGGTCTCCCCGCCGCGAGAGACGCGGCCCTGGCGCGCTTGATGCCACCGATTGCTCCTACGCGATAATGAAGCTCGCAGATGCGATCGATCACCACCGCTGATCGCGCCGCGGAACAGGCCCCTCGCCCGCCGGTTGCTCTTCCGACAGTGGAACGAGGACCGACGCCATGAGCGATCACGCCAAGACCGAGGACGGCAAGACCCCGCATTTTCCCGGTCCGGATACGCCGCGGCGCCCCGGCCAACCCGGCGAGCAGGACCAGCGTCGTCCGGGGCCAAGCCCGGATTCGCGCCACCCGACCGGCCCAAGCGCACCCTATGATGCCGATTCAGGCGAGGTCGCAGATCGCATCCGGCAGGATGCGGCGGGGCAGTATGGCGAGGGGACTACGACGCCCAACAAGGACGGGCTCACCAGCGCCAACCCGGTCGTCCTGTCGGGCGATGGCGACGCCACCAGCGGCAACGGCCATGGCCGCGACCGGGACGGGTCTACGACCAAACAGGAATAGTTCGCCAAAGCCGACGTCGCGGCGTCAAAGCAGGAAGTGAAACCCGAAGCCGAGGATGACGAGCCCGGCAGCCAGAACCTGCGCGACGAACAGAGGCTTCAGCCTGGCTTGCTGACTGGCATGGAGATCGGCCCGCTCGGCGCGGGACATGCGGTCCCTCGCCTTGAACTGCTCTTCCAGCACGCGCGGTTCGTGGCTCGCGGCGTCGCGTTCCAGATCCATCCGAACTGCAATGAAGCCGATGACGAGGCCGACGATCCCGAGCCCGAAGAAACCAACCAGGCGTAGAGCGCCATAGAAGACGGTTATCGCGAGGGCCGCGAGCAACGGAAATGCGACATAGTCCCATTTCGTGTAGCGCATCGCGAGACTATGGCGGCCCTCAGGAGGGCCGTCCAGCCTCACCACATATCGAGGGCGACCCTGGCCTCGTCGGACATGCGCGATTGGTCCCAGGGCGGGTCGAAGGTCATGCTGACGGTGACGCCGGACACGCCGTTGACCGTCGAGACCGCATTCTCGACCCAGCCGGGCATCTCGCCGGCGACGGGGCAGCCCGGCGCGGTCAGCGTCATGTCGATGGCGACATGGCGCTCGTCGGAGATGTCGACGCGATAGATCAGCCCGAGCTCGTAGATGTCGGAGGGGATTTCCGGATCGTAGACCGTCTTCAGCGCGGCGATGATGTCGTCGGTCAGACGGTCGATCTCTTCCGGCGGCAGAGCCGTGCCGGCGCCCATGGTGGGGGCGTTCGGCTTGATGTCGTCTGCGACGGTGTCGGTCATGATCGCAATCCTACTCAGGCAAACAGGCTTTCGGCCTTTTGCAGGGCTTCGACGAGCCTGTCGACCTCGTCCATCGTGTTGTAGAGGCCGAAGGAAGCCCGGCAGGTCGACGTCACCCCATATCGGGCCATCAGCGGCATGGTGCAATGGGTGCCGGCGCGCACCGCCACCCCCGCCCGGTCGATGACGGTGGCGACATCATGGGCATGGGCGCCCTTCATCTCGAAGGCGACGATGGCACCCTTGTTCTTCGCCTTGCCGAAGATTCGGATCGAGTTCATCTCGCCGAGACGCTGCATGGCGTAGGCGCCGAGCCTGGCCTCGTGCGCTGCGATGTTCTCGCGGCCGAGCGCCATCATGTAGTCGAGCGCGGCGCCCAGTCCGACCGCCTCGATGATCGCCGGAGTGCCGGCCTCGAAGCGGTGCGGCGGGTCGTTGTAGGTCACCGTGTCTTCGGTCACGGTCACGATCATCTCGCCGCCGCCTTCATAGGGCGGCAGCTTCTCCAGCCATTCGCGCTTGCCCCAGAGAATACCGGAGCCGGTCGGCCCATAGGTCTTGTGGCCGGTGAAGCAGTAGAAGTCGCAGCCCAGCGCCTGAACGTCGACCGGTAGATGCACCGCGCTCTGGCTGCCGTCGACCACCAGCGGGAGGCCATGCGAGCGGCAGATCGCGGCGATCTCCGGAATCGGCAGGATCGTGCCGATCGCGTTCGACATATGCGTCAGCGAGACCACCTTGGTCCGGGCCGAGATCAGCTTCTCGAATTCCTCGACCAGGAAGTTGCCGTCCTCGTCGACCGGCGCCCATTTGATCACGGCGCCGTGGCGCTCGCGCCAGTAGTGCCATGGCACGATGTTGGAGTGGTGCTCCAGGATCGAGAGAATGATCTCGTCGCCCTCGCCGAGCTGCATATGGCGGCCGAGCGAGGAGGCGATGGTGTTGAGCGCGCCGGTCGAGGAGCGCGTGAACACGATCTCCTCGAGATGGGCGGCGTTGAGGAAGCGGCGCGCGCTTTCGCGAGCCGCCTCATAGGCTTCCGTCGAGGCGTTGGCGAGATAGTGCAGCCCGCGATGGACGTTGGCGTAGTCCTCGCGCATCAGCCGCGACATCGCCTCGATGACGACCTCCGGCTTCTGGGCGGAGGCTGCGTTGTCGAGATAGACGAGCGGTTTGCCGTAGACCTCGCGCGACAGGATCGGGAAATCCCGGCGGATCGCTTCGATGTCGTAGGGCTTCACCGGCGCGTTCATGTACTCAAGCCTTTCCCGGCGAGGCCGGGGTCTTGTCGGCGACCAGTTCGCCGCCATGGCCCCAATCCTCGCGCTCGATCTCCTGGATCACGATATGGGTGTTCTGCGGGTTCTTTCCCAGCACGCGCACGAGCGTGTCCGTGAAAGCCTTGACGATCTCGGCCTTCTGGGCCCGCGTCGCGCCCTTGGTGATCTGCAGATTGACGTAGGGCATCAGACCGCACTCACCACGGAGGAGGCTTCGCGCGCGCCGAGCCAGGCCTCGATCTCGGTCATGACCATCTCGCGCAGCGCCTCGTCCTGCACGAATTCGACCGCCTCGCCGGCGAAGGCCTGCAGCACCAGCGCCTCGGCCTGCGGCCGCGGCAGGCCGCGCGCCATCAGGTAGAAGAGCTGTTCGCCGTCGATTTGGGCGACGGTGGCGCCGTGGCCGCAGACGACGTCGTCGGCGAAGATCTCGAGCTCAGGCTTGTTGAACATGGTCGCGCCGTCGTTCAGCAGCAGCGCGTTGCTCTTCATGTTGCCGTCGGTCTTCTGGGCGTGCTGGCGCACGATTACCTTGCCCTGGAAGACGCCGGTGCCCTCGCCGCCGATGATCGACTTGAACATCTCGCGGCTGGTGCCGTGGGGGACCTCATGGTCCATGACCAGCGTCACGTCGGAATGCTCGCTGCCGCCGAGCAGGTTGACACCGCGCAGGCCGATCTCGGTGTGCTCGCCGGCATAGCGGACGAAATGCTGCTGGCGCAGCGTGCCGGCGTTGCAGACCAAAGCGAAGGATTCGAACTTCGCCTGGCCGCCGACGGTCGCGAGCAGGCTCTGGACCTGCACGGTCTCCGGCCGGTGGCGCGTGATCATGCGGACATGCTGGATGTCGCTCTCGTCGCCGGTCTCGAAGACGATGGCGCCGTTGATCTGGGAGGCGGCGCTGCCGACGCTCTCGCCGATCTCGACGATCGTCGCCTTCGCACCGGACCCCGCCAGCACGACCGAGCGATGGAAGATCGCGCGCTCCTCCTCGCCCGAGGCGAGGGACAGAATGGTCAGCGGCTCCGCCAGTTCCGTGCCGGCGGCGATCTCGATGAAGACGCCGTCGTGCATCAGCGCCGTGTTGAGCATCAGCCCGGCATCGGTGCTGGCCACGCCCGGCCCGGAGAGAACGCGGGCGAGGTCATCGCGACCGGAGACCAGCGCATCCGCCAGGCTGTGGATCGAGAGGCCTTCGGGGAGGCCCTCCAGCGTCGACAGCTCGGGAACGAAGACACCGTCGACCAGGACTAGACGGACGCCGCCGGCGGGGAGCGAAGCGACGCGGGCGCGAACCGCCGCGCTGATCGTCGCGCTCTCGGCCAGGGGGCTCGCCTCACGCAGCAGGCCGCGCAGGTCGGTGTAGCGCCAGGTCTCGAGCCGGCGATGCGGTAGGCCCCGCACCTCGAAGCCGGCAAACGCGTCCTCGCGCAGCTTGCGGACCGGCAGGGCGCCGGGCAGCTCGGCCTTGGCGGCGGCGAACTGGGCGCTCAGCGCCTGCTCGGCCGCCGTCTTCAGCGGGGTAACGACGGACATCAGGCCGCCTCCGCATAGGCGGCATAGCCCGACTTCTCGAGCTCGAGCGCGAGGTCCTTGCCGCCCGTCTTCACGATGCGGCCCTTCGACATGACGTGGACGGTGTCGGGGATGATGTGATCGAGCAGGCGCTGATAGTGGGTGATGACCAGGAAGCCGCGGCTCTTGTCGCGCAGCGCGTTGACGCCGTCGGCGACGATGCGCAGCGCGTCGATGTCGAGGCCGGAATCGGTCTCGTCGAGGATGCACATGGAGGGCGAGAGCAGCGCCATCTGCAGGATTTCCATGCGCTTCTTCTCGCCGCCGGAGAAGCCGACATTCAGCGGCCGGCGCAGCATGTCCTTGGCGATGCCGAGCTTGTCGGCGGCGCCGTTGACGGCCTTGATGAAGTCGGGCGTCAGCAGCTCGGCCTCGCCGCGGGCACGGCGCTGGGCGTTCATCGCCGCCTTCAGGAAGGTCATGGTGGCGACGCCGGGGATCTCCAGCGGGTACTGGAAAGCGAGGAAGATGCCGGCAGCGGCGCGGGCATCGGCCTCCATCTCCAGCACGTTCTCGCCATTGAGCAGGATCTCGCCGTCGAGGACCTCATAGTCCTCCTTGCCGGCGATGACATAGCTCAGCGTCGACTTGCCGGAGCCATTCGGCCCCATGATGGCAGCGACCTCGCCGTCGTTCACGGTGAGGTTGAGGCCGTTGAGGATCTGCTTGTCTTCGTCGGCGATCTTGACGACGAGGTTGCGAATTTCGAGCATGGTTTCGTTCTTTCGTGAGCCCTCATCCTGAGGAGCGCGCAGCGCGCCTCGAAGGATGCTTCCAGTGCGAACCCATCATCCGTCGAGACGCCGCCTCTGGCGGCTCCTCAGGATGAGGGCTGGTTCAAATCAGCCGACCGAGCCTTCCAGCGAGATCGTGATCAGCTTCTGCGCCTCGACGGCGAACTCCATCGGGAGCTGCTGCAGCACCTCCTTGACGAAGCCGTTGACGATCAGCGCCACCGCCTCCTCCTCGGAGAGGCCGCGCTGCTGGCAGTAGAACATCTGGTCCTCGCCGATCTTCGAGGTGGTGGCCTCGTGCTCGAAGACGGCGGTCGCGGTCTTGGCCTCGATATAGGGGATGGTGTGAGCGCCGCACTGGTCGCCGATCAGGAGCGAGTCGCAGTTCGTGAAATTCCGCGCACCCGTCGCCTTGCGGTGGGGCCGAGACCATGCCGCGATAGGTCGAGTCCGACTTGCCGGCCGCGATGCCCTTGGCGATGATCTTCGAGGTCGTGTTCTTGCCAAGATGGATCATCTTGGTGCCGGAATCGACCTGCTGGGCACCGTTCGACACCGCGATCGAGTAGAACTCGCCGCGCGAGCCGTCGCCGCGCAGGATGCAGGACGGGTACTTCCAGGTGATCGCCGAGCCGGTCTCGACCTGCGTCCAGGAGATCTTGGAGTTCTTGCCGCGGCAATCGCCGCGCTTGGTGACGAAGTTGTAGATGCCGCCCTTGCCCTCGGAATCGCCCGGATACCAGTTCTGGACGGTCGAGTACTTGATCTCGGCATCGTCGAGCGCGATCAGCTCAACGACCGCAGCATGGAGCTGGTTCTCGTCGCGCTTGGGCGCCGTGCAGCCTTCCAGATAGCTGACATAGGAGCCCTCGTCGGCGATGATCAGCGTGCGCTCGAACTGGCCGGTGTTCTGCTCGTTGATGCGGAAATAGGTCGACAGCTCCATCGGGCAGCGCACGCCCTTGGGGATGTAGACGAAGGAGCCGTCGGTGAAGACGGCGCAGTTCAGCGTCGCGAAATAGTTGTCGGTCACCGGCACGACGGTGGCGAGGTACTTCTTCACCAGCTCGGGATGCTCGTGGATCGCATCCGAGATCGAGCAGAAGATCACACCGGCCTGGGCCAACTCCTTCTTGAAGGTCGTGACCACCGAGACCGAGTCGAACACGGCGTCGACCGCGACGCGGTTCTCCGGCGCGACACCGGCCAGGATCTCCTGCTCGCTGAGCGGGATGCCGAGCTTCTTGTAGGTCTCCAGGATCGCGGGATCGACCTCGTCGAGCGACTGCGGCGCCGGGCCCTTGGGGGCGGCATAGTAGTAGATGTCCTGGTAGTTGATCGGCGGATAGTTCACGCGCGACCAGGCCGGCTCGGTCATGGTCTTCCAGCGGCGGAAGGCGTCGAGCCGCCATTCGAGCATCCATTCCGGCTCGTTCTTGCGCGCTGAAATGTAGCGGACCGTGTCCTCGGTCAGGCCCTTGGCCGGCTTCTCGACCTCGAGTTCGGTGACGAAGCCGTATTTGTATTCGGTCACGTCGATCGACTTGACCTGATCGATGGTCTCCTGGACCGCTGCCATGTCTGCTCTCCTGTCGCGGGTTCAAGGCCCGCCGGTTTGGTCTTCGTCGTGGGGAACGCGTCAGGCGGCAGCCCGGGCGCTCCGATCGGGGATCGCGGCCAGCGCTTTCGCATAGGCCGCGAGAAAGAGGTCGATGTCGGCCTCGCAGGTGGTCCATCCAAGCGACGCCCGCAAGGCCCCTGCGCTCATGGCGGGGTCGACGCCCATGGCGGTCAGCACATGCGAGCGCCGCACCTTGCCGGAGGAACAGGCCGAGCCGGACGACAGGGCGACACCCGCAAGGTCGAGCTTGATCAGCGTCGTCTCGGCGCTCAGCCCTGGTGTCGCGAAAGCGGACGTGTTGGGCAGGCGCGGCGCGCCAAGGCCGAAGAGCTTGGTCTGAGGCGAGAGCGCCAGCAGTCCCGCCTCCAGCGTGTCGCGCAAGGCGGCGAGGCGGAGGCCTTCGTTGGCGAGCGCCTGCGCGGCGAGGCCAGCGGCGACGCCGAAACCGACGATGCCGGGCACGTTCTCGGTGCCGGCCCGCCAGCCACGCTCCTGGCCACCGCCGCGCAGCAGCTTGTCGGCGAGTTCGAGTGCGCCGGTGCGGAAGACGATGGCGCCAACGCCCTTGGGCCCGCCGAGCTTGTGGGCCGAGAGGGTGAGAACGTCGACACCGAGCGCCTCGATGTCGACGGCGATCTTGCCGGCGGCCTGGACGGCATCGCTGTGCACGAGCGCGCCGAAGCGCTTTGAGATCGACGCGATGGCCGCGAGCGGCTGGATCACGCCGGTCTCGTTGTTGGCGAGGTGGACGGAGACCAGAGCCCGCGCGCCCGGATGCTGAACGGCAAAACGCTCCAGACGTGCCGTCAGCGCCGCAGTGTCGACGAGGCCGTCGGCATCGACCGGCAATGCCTCGGCCTGTTGGGCCGGAAAGCGGTGGCCGTCGCGGACGCAAGGATGTTCGGTGGCGCTGGAGAGAAGCAGAGAGGCCGGGGTCCGCACGCAGTCGCGCCCGCCGTCGCAGTCCATCAGCGCGGGCGACAGGACGGTCGCGTTCGCCTCGGTGCCGCCGCTGGTGAACACGACATTGGCGGCCTTGGCCCCGACCAGCGCAGCGACCTGCTCGCGGGCGCGGTCGAGCGCGCTGCGGGCCGCCCTGCCCTCGGCATGAACGGAGGACGGATTGCCGGTGAGCTCGAGCGCGCGCAGCATCGCCTGGACGACCTCGGGCCTGACCGGGGTCGTGGCATTGTGGTCGAGATAGGCGCGTGTCGCGACGGACAAGGTCTCGGATGCTCCTGCTTTACCGGGGCGCCGGCACGAAAGGCTTGAATTCGCACCCCCGCGCCGTGCTATAGCCGCCCGTCCGAACCGGCCCTCGCCGGGAGCGGCGCTGCCTCGAAGGAGAGGATCGCGCCAATGTTCCCGACTTGTTCACGGCCGTTAGAACCATTCTAAGCGCCTGATGTAGGGCGCGAGCGGCGGGGCCGTCAAGGGCGACCGGGCCATCCGGCGGCTTTCTGCCGCTGCAAGGCCCGCCTTGAAGGCCCGGACCCAACACAAAGGCGACGAGACGATGCCAGAGGTGATTTTCAACGGCCCGGCCGGACGGATCGAGGGACGCTACCAGCCCGCCAAGAAGCGGGGGGCGCCACTCGCCATTATCCTGCATCCGCACCCGCAGTTCGGCGGGACGATGAACAACCAGATCGTCTACAACCTGTTTTACACCTTCGTGAACCGCGGCTTCTCGGCACTGCGCTTCAACTTCCGCGGTGTTGGCCGCAGCCAGGGCCATTTCGACCATGGCGCGGGCGAGCTTTCGGACGCCGCCGCCGCGCTCGACTGGATGCAGGCGCTGAATCCGGAGGCGAAGAGCTGCTGGATTACCGGCGTCTCCTTCGGCGCCTGGATCGGCATGCAGCTTCTGATGCGCCGGCCCGAGATCGAGGGCTTCATGTCGATCGCGGCGATGGCCAACCGCTACGACTTCTCCTTCCTGGCGCCCTGCCCCTCCTCGGGCCTGTTCGTCCACGGCTCGGAAGACCGCGTCGCGCCGGTCAAGGAGGTGATGGCGGTGATCGAGAAGGTGAAGACGCAGAAGGGCATCCAGATCGAGCATACGGTCGTGGAAGGCGCCAACCACTTCTTCGACGGCAAGGTCGACGTGCTGATGAGCCAGGTCGGCGCCTATCTCGACCGCATGGTCGGCCCCGAGATCATCAAGAGCGAGCAGGAAAGCGTCTGATCCGCTTGCCGCAACGGCGTCATCCCGGACAAGCCGCGAAGCGGCGCTGATCCGGGATCCATCGGAGGGCGACGCTCTATGATGGATTCCGGCACTGCGCTTCGCTACGGCCGGAATGACGGCACGGTCGACAGCCCCAGAACGATCCGAGCATGACGATGACCACCTACAAGTCCGATTTCCTGCGCGTGCTCGACGAGCGCGGCCTCGTCCATCAGATCTCCGATCCGGAGGGCCTCGACGCGCTTTGCCGGCAGGGCGTGCAGACGGCCTATGTCGGCTATGACGCCACCGCGACCTCGATCCATATCGGCAACCTGATCTCGCTGACGATGCTGTACTGGTTCCAGGAAACCGGGCACCGGCCGATCACGCTGATGGGCGGCGGCACCTCGATGGTGGGCGACCCCTCCTTCCGCGACGACCAGCGCAAGCTCCTGACGGTCGAGGAGATCGCGACCAATATCGAGAGCATCAAGCGGGTCTTCGGCCGCATCCTGCGCTATGGCGACGGCCCGACCGACGCTCTGATGGCCAACAATGCCGACTGGCTGCTGAAGCTGAACTATGTCGAGTTCCTGCGCGAGGTCGGCCGGCATTTCTCGGTCAACCGGATGCTCTCCTTCGACTCTGTGAAGCTGCGGCTCGACCGCGAGCAGTCGCTGTCCTTCCTCGAATTCAACTACATGATCATGCAGGGCTACGACTTCGTCGAGCTCAACCGGCGCCATGGCTGCCGGCTGCAGATGGGCGGCTCCGACCAGTGGGGCAACATCATCAACGGTGTCGATCTCTCGCACCGGATGGGCGGGCCGCAGCTCTACTGCGTGACCACGCCGCTCTTGACCACCGCCTCGGGCGCCAAGATGGGCAAGACCGCCAATGGCGCCGTCTGGCTGAACGCCGATGTCTTTAGCCCCTATGATTTCTGGCAATATTTCCGCAACACCGAGGATGCTGATGTCGGCCGCTTCCTGAAGGTGTTCACGCGCCTGCCGCTCGACGAGATCGCGAAGCTCGCCGCGCTCGGCGGCTCGGAGATCAACGAGGCCAAGAAGATCCTGGCGACCGAGATCACCGCCATCGTCCATGGCCGCGAAGCGGCGGAGGCTGCGGCCGAGACCGCTCGCAAGACCTTCGAGCAGGGCGAGACGGCGGCCGACCTGCCGACCGTCGCGATCGCGCGGGCCGAGCTGACGCCGGGCCTGGGCGTGCTGAGCGCCTTCGTGAAGGCCGGGCTCGTGCCCTCGACCGGCGAGGCCCGTCGGCAGGTCAAGGCCGGTGGCCTGCGCGTCAATGATGCAGTCGTCACCGACGAGCGCGCCATGCTCGGCATGTCGGATCTGGCGGACGGCGCGATCAAGCTCTCCTTCGGCAAGAAGAAGCACATCCTGCTTCGCGCGGAATAGCGACGAGCGAACGCCGCCCATCCGGCCGGCCCCGGCCCCGGCCCCGGCCCAAGCGGCGTTGCAACTTATGCGGGTATATGCAATCTTAGATAGCATCCACAGTGAAGGTGCACGCCTGCGCCGTGGCTCCACGCAATCAGGGGGGCATTATGGCAAGCTCGGTGGAAAATCTCGTCGCTGCGGCCGAAGCCGAGTGGCAGCATTGGGGCAAATCGACCTGGAATGTGGTGACCGGCGCGCGGCACATCGGGCATCGCGACGATGAAGCCGCCTTCGCCCAGTATGTGATCAAGCACTAAAACTCCGTCGGCGGCGGCTCGCCGTCCATCGCCGACATCCAGAACGACCACTATTTCTGGTCGGCGGTCGGCATCTCCGCGATTTTCGCCAGGGCGGGCTTCAAAAGCCCGGACTTTCCCTTCTCACAGAGCCACTCGACCTGGATTCGCAGGTTCGTGAAGGCTCGCAAGCAGAATCTGCCGGCCCTCTATCACGCCTACCGGCTCAACGAAGCCCAGGCTGCGCCCGATGTCGGCGATATGGTGGGCTACACCTACGCCTCGGTCTCCTTCGACGAAGCGCAGAGTTACTTCGACAAGACGGGCTCCTATCCGTCCCATACCGACATCGTCGTCGCGAAGCGCCCGAACGAGATCGACGTCATCGGTGCCAATGTGCTGGATTCGGTGACCAGGAAGACCCTGCCGCTCACATCGGCGGGATTGATGAAGGACAAGACCCACAAATGGTTCGTGGTGCTGAAGCGCCACGGATTGTGACCTCGGCTATCGCGTCGGCGGCGGCTGGTCCGGCTGGTTCGGCTGGATCGGCCGCTGGTTCGGCGTGCCGCCGAGCGGATCGACGAAGCGGCGCAGGATTCCCGGCGCGATGGCGGAGAGCGGGTTGATCGTCATGGTCGGCGCGCTGGCCGTCCCGGCGATGCGGAAATTGACGGCGAAGAGCCCGCCATACTGGCTGCCGCCGCCCAGCAGTGCACCCACCACCGGCACCTGCGCGAAGGCGTTGTTGAAAGCGTAGCCCGGCACGAAGGTGCCGCCGATATCGACGCGGTCGCGGCCGTAATCGACGTTGCCCTGCAGCGTGAAGCCAACCTGCTGGCCCCAGATCACCATGTCGGAGACGTCGAGGCGGCTGGCCGAGCGGGTGAACTCGGCTCGCAGCTTGGTGAAACCGACCTCGCTGACATTGATCGGCAGCGGCGGCGCGGAGTTGTCGGCCCGGTCGCCCGCCAGCGCCTGAGCGGACTGGCCGCCGAGGACCCGGCGCAGGGCGGGCTCGTCGCGTACCACGAAGTTGCGGAACAGCAATTCGCCGCTCTGGCGCGTCTCTCCGGGGCCGACATTCAGCACGAGGTCGCCACCATAGGCCCGGCGATAGAGGTCGACGAAGCGCAGCAGCGCACCGCCATTCTCGGACTGCACCAGCAGGCCGCCCGCCGTCTCGCCGACACGCGAGACCTGCCGCGCGGTGACCTCGGCCCGGCCGATCCGCCCCTGGAAGGCGACGGTGCGCAGGTCGCCGGAGCGCTTCTGCAGCTTCAGCGTGGCGTTGGTGATCGCCTCGTTGTTGAAGCCGGTCAGGATCGGCACGTCGAGATCGAGATCGAGGTCGCCGCTCTTGCCCTTGTCCCCGCGCGAGGCGCCCGGCCCCGAGGCCGTCTGAAGATCGCGGATGAAGGGACGCACATCGGCGACGGCCCCGCGGATGACGAGCTTCGTCAGGGCGCCCTCGCGGCGGGCCTCGACCTTGAGGTTGTCGCCCGGCGAGAGCCTGAATTGCGACAGCGTTGCCGCGTCGAAGCCATTCTGGCGGTTGAGCTCAACCTTGCCGCGGATCAGCACCGGGTTGGAGTCGAGCACGAAGTCGTCGAGGTCCGGCCCGTCGGGATCGGCGACATAGGTGAAGCTCAGCTTGGCGGCACGGCCGGCCGCCTTGCTCAGCCCGGGGACCACGCCCTCGAGCGAGGCCTTGGTCAGATCGTTCTCGACGCGCGGTGCCGATGCTGCGCCCTTGCCGAGCGCCTTCGTGACCTTGACCTGAACCGGACCGTTGATGCCGGCCTCGGGGCCCAGGCCACGTTTCTGGCGCGCGGCGTTGTCGAGCGTCATGAGGAGCGCCGCCTCGCCCTTGCCCTTGGGATCTTGCCGGATCTCGATCTGGGCCCGGTCGCCACTGATGCGCGCATCGCCCTTCACGGTGAGGCCCGCCCTGTCGAAGGTCACGGCGAGTTGCCCGCCTTCGAGCTTTTCCGGGGCGAGCAGCGTGTCGGAGGCGACGCCGGACAGCGTCCCGCTGCTGGTGACGATGACCTCGCCCGGCCGCGGATCGTCGACCAGCGCCAGCGAAATCGTGCTTCTGAGATCGCTGCTGCCGCGCAGGCTGGCGGGGTCGATGTCGCCGGGGGCGAAATCCTTCAGCGCGGGAAAGGCGAAGAGCGCGGCGAGCGCCTCCATCGAGCCGGCGCTGCGGAAGTTCACGCGCGCCGGGGCGCGTTCCATCCAGGTTTCGGGAATCTCGAAGCCGCCCTCGCTGAGCTGCAGCTGCCGGCCATTGCCAAGATCGGCGGTCGCGGCGGCAATGGCGAGCTTGACGGTGCGTCCGGTCGCCTTGCCGGTCACCCGGGCGTCGATCAGCGGCGGCAGGCCGGGGCCCGGCTCGAAGCGCACCTGCGAGGCGTCCACGAGCACGGTCAGCGCATCGTCCGGGATGCCCGCGCCGCGCATCAGCCGTGCGTGATCCTCGGCCGGCAGGTCCATCTCGACCCGCAGGGAGGCCAGCCGGCCGCTGACGAACTGCCGAGACAGGGTGCGGTGGACGTCGGGCGAGGTCCAGCGCGGCCAGAGCGCCAGGGCCGCGCGCGGGTCGGAGTCGGTCGCGAGGATCGAAAAGCGCTGCAGCGGCGAGGTCCCGACCTGCTGGACCAGCCCCTTGCCCTCGGCCTTGATGGCGGGCCCCTGAACGGTCATCGAGTCGATCAGCAATTCATTGCGGCGCGGGTCGATGCGCAGTTCCGCACGCGCGCTGTCGATGGCGACCGGCGGGTCGGCATCCGTGCCGGCGAGCTGTCCGCCGCCGGCGAGGCTGACGCGCCAAGCACCGTCCTCGGCGCGCAGCGTGCCCTTCCCCTTCATCCGCGTCGGGCCGGCATCGAGTTCGACCGAGCCGATCTCGATGGTCGAGAGATCGCCGGTGCTGGCGATCTCCAGATGCGCCGCATCCACGGTGATCGCCTGCATGGGGCCGTCGGGAATTCGAATGACGCCCGGCAGGACGTCGATGCGCGCCGTGACCGAGCGGCGCCCGTCGGGCGCCTGGCTCAGGCTGGCCTTGCCGCGCAGCGGCAAGCCCTCGACCGTCATGCCGCCCGTGCCGAGCGCCAGTGCCACGACCTCGGCCGGCTCGAAGCGGACGATGTCGATGTCGGCGCGCTGGGTGCCGTCGGGCTGGCTCGACAGGTCGATGGCGAGTTCCTTCCAGCGCTGGCCGGTGCGGCCCCGGACAGTGAGCCGCGTCACGCGCTCGCCGGCCCGGGACAGGCGGATCTCGACGTCCTCGAAGCCCGCGCGCTGGCGGCCCTCGGGATCGACCAGCGAGAGGCGTGCGCCATTGATGCCGGCCGTCTCCAGGGCGCCCAGCAGGCCCTCGCCCTGAGCCAGGGTCGAAACCGCGGCCATGATGCCGGTGAAGGCGTTCCACTGCGCCGCGTCGGGCAAGGTCGCGGCCGGAGCCGGCTCGGCGGGGGCGGAATCGGCATTGACGATCAGCGCGCCGTTCTTGTCGACGCCGAGGCGCACATTGACGCCGCGCAGATCGACCGAGGTCAGCCGGATGTCGCCGCGCAGCAGTGCCAGCGGCTCGTAGCCGAGCACGGCTTCGGGGGCACGGATGGTTGCGCCGCTGATGTGGCGGAAGGAAACTTGGCGCACGCGCAATTGCGAATGCCCGTCGATGCGGCCGAGTTCGGCGGCGGCGGCCTCCACCTTCCAGTCGGCACCGAGGCGGTCCTCGATCGCCTGGGCGATACGCCCCTCCAGCCCCGAGAGCGGCACGAGACCGGTCACGAGCAGCGTCGCAGCCGCCCCCGCGAGTGTCAGCACCGCGACGACGACCGCCACGGCGATGGTCACCAGACCGGCCTTCGCCCGCCGCTTGACCTCGGCCACGTCGCAATCGGGCGCATGCGGCGCCGCGGTCACGGGCGCGAGGGCGTCCGGCTTGTTCGCGTCCTGGTCCAGCAAGGCGTCTTTCGATCCTCTCGGGCGGATGATCCGTCGCGGCTTCGGCGGCGTAGAGCGACCGACGCGGCTATGACGGCCTCGTCGATGCAGCCGGGCCAGGCGATTCGGCAAGGCGAGCCGTTTCAGGCCGTCCCGGCTTATCGTAGCATGCCGCGCGAACCCGCGTTGCGCCATGCAGGGCGAAGGCGACGAAAGGAAGGCGGATCAATGGCTGTTCAGGATGGTGACGAGGCTCCGGCCTTCACGCTGGCGCGGGACGGGGGCGGCACGGTGTCGCTGGGCGATTTCAAGGGCCGCAAGCTCGTGCTCTACGCCTACCCCAAGGACGACACGCCAGGCTGCACGCAGGAGGCCATCGCCTTCAACCGGTTGCGGGCGGAGTTCGCCGCGGCCGGCAGCGAAATCCTCGGAATCTCGCCCGATCCGGTGAAGAGCCACGACAAGTTCAAGGCCAAGCACGGGCTCGATTTCGCCCTCGCCGCCGACGAGACCCAGCAGGCCCTGCAGGCCTATGGCATCTGGGTCGAGAAGAGCATGTATGGGCGGACCTACATGGGCGTCGAGCGCACGACGTTCCTGATCGGCGCGGACGGCAAGATCGCCCGGATCTGGCGCAAGGTGAAGGTGCCCGGCCATGCCGAGGAGGTTCTCGCCGCCGCGCAGGCGCTGTGAAATCCGGCGGAGTTTTGCGAAAGATTAACCTTAACGGGGTCTAATCCAAGGATCGGCAGCGTCCCTTTCCGGTCCCGAGTTCATGACAGCATCCGCCTCGACTGGCCCCACCCTCCCCGTCTCGGGGCTCGTCTCGCAGAAGAGCTACACGATCCGGCGCTCCACAGCGCTGATCGGGCTCGCCTGGCTGGGGCTGACAACGGCGGGGTGCGGCGCCAGCGCCTGGTACATCCTCAGCAAGGACGATCTCGCCGCCCGGCTGATCGCCCGCGAAACCTCGCGCCAATACGCCTATGAGGACCGGATCGCGGCCCTTCGCGCCGATGTCGACCGGCTCGCCAGCCGCGCTCTGCTCGATCAGGACGGCGTCGAGGCCCGTGTCGACGAGCTCGCGACGCGGCAGGCGGAACTGGAATCGCGCCAGTCGCTTGTCACGGCGCTCGCCGACACCCTGCAGTCAGGCGGCATCGTCGGCGCGAACAAGGCGCCGCTGCGGCCCCGCCTGATCAAGCCGGAGGAGCCGATCCGCGCATCCGGCGTCACCAGCTTTGCCCCGATCATGCCCGGCAAGCCGACGCCTGCTCCCGATTCGCCGGCACTTCGGGGCGCGGGAGAGACGCAGACCTCGCCCTGGCGCTCTGGGCAGGCCGAGCCCGAGCCGCCGGCCAAGCGCGTCGAGACGGCGCTCGACCGGCTCGACCGGGCCCTCTCGCAGACGGCGGGTGCGCAGCTCGCCGCGCTGCGCGACATGGATGCGACGCTGACGGAATCGCAAAAGCGCCTGCGCGGCGCGCTGGCCGAGACGGGTCTCGACATGGAGCGGATGGCCGCCCAGAGCGGCGTCGCCAAGGGCGTCGGCGGCCCCTTCGTCCCGTTCAAGATCGATCCCGCGGCCGGCCCCTTCGAAGCGACGCTGAGCGCGCTGCAGCCGCGCATCGCCTCGGTGATGCGGCTGCGGGGGCTCGCCGAGCAGCTTCCGCTCGCCAAGCCGATGAGCGGCGACGTCGATTTCAGCTCCAATTTCGGCTACCGGGTCGACCCGTTCACGCGCGGCCCGGCAATGCACACGGGTGTCGATTTCCGCGCCGAATCGGGCTCGCCGATCCGCGCGACCGCGCCCGGCAAGGTCATCGCCGCCGAGTATTCCGGCGGCTATGGCAACATGGTCGAGATCGAGCACGTCAACGGCATCACCACCCGCTACGCCCATATGTCGGCCATCCTCGCCTCGGTGGGGCAGAATGTGACGACCGGTACGGTGATCGGCCGCGTCGGCAGTACTGGCCGCTCGACCGGGCCGCATCTGCATTACGAGACCCGCATCGACGACGAGCCGGTCGATCCGACGCGCTTCCTGCGAGCCGGCGGCAAGCTCGCCGAGCTGCGCTGAGCAGAACGGCCCGCGGTTTTCAGCGGCTTTCCCGCCGCATTCGCGGCTCGACGCCTTGCAAGGCGTCGCCCGCTTGCCTATCGCTCCCCGCGAACGGAAGCGAGGCGATACCCCCATGAGCAAGCCCGGCGCGAACGGACTGACCTATGCGCAGGCCGGTGTCGACATCGACGCCGGCAACGCCATGGTCGACGCCATCAAGCCCCTCGTGCGCGCCACGCGCCGGCCGGGCGCGGATGCCGAGATCGGTGGCTTTGGCGGGCTGTTCGACCTCAAGGCGGCCGGCTTCACCGATCCCATCCTGGTCGCGGCCAATGACGGCGTCGGCACCAAGGTCAAGATCGCGATCGAAAGCGGGCTGCATTCGACGATCGGGATCGATCTCGTCGCGATGTGCGTCAACGACCTGATCGTCCAGGGCGCCGAGCCGCTGCTCTTCCTCGACTACTACGCCACCGGCAAGCTCGACCCGAAGGTCGGCATCGAGATCGTGCGCGGCATCGCCGAGGGCTGCCGCCAGGCCGGTTGCGCGCTGATCGGCGGCGAGACGGCGGAGATGCCCGGCCTATATGCCGAGAAGGACTACGACCTCGCCGGCTTCGCGGTCGGTGCCGCCGAGCGCGGGGCGCTGCTGCCGCGGGCCGATCTCCAGCCCGGCGACGTCGTCTTCGGCCTTCCCTCCTCCGGCGTTCATTCCAACGGCTATTCTCTGGTCCGGCGCATCGTCGCCCTCTCCGGACTCGGCTGGGACGCGCCCGCCCCCTTCGCTCGCGGCAGCAGCCTGGCCGAGGCCCTGCTGATCCCGACGCGGATCTACGTCAAGCCGCTGCTCCTGGCGATCAAGGCGACCAGCGGCATCAAGGCGCTGGCCCACATCACCGGCGGCGGCTTTCCCGACAACATTCCGCGCGTGCTGCCGGACGACCTCGGCGTCTCGCTTGATCTCGCGGCGATCCCGGTTCCGCCCGTCTTCGGCTGGCTGGCGAAGGTCGGCGGCGTCGCCGAGCGCGAGATGCTGCGCACCTTCAACTGCGGCATCGGCATGATCGTCGCGGCCGAGGCGGCCAAGGCCGACGAGGTGATGGCTGCGCTGGCGGCGGCGGGCGAGGCTCCGGTGCGGCTGGGCGAGGTCGTGCCCGTCGCGGCGGGCAAGGAGCAGGTCACTTACCGCGGCAAGCTGTCGCTGTGATCAGCCAGGCAAGCCGCCCGCGCGTCGGGATCCTGATCTCGGGGCGTGGCTCCAACATGGTCTCGCTGGCGGAGGCCGCTCGTGACCCGGGCTACCCTGCCGAGATCGCGCTGGTGCTGTCCAATGTGCCTGGCGCACCGGGGCTGGAGCGGGTGAGCGGCTTCGGCATCGCCACCGCCACCGTCGACCACCGCCGCCTTCAACAAGGATCGCGAGGCGTTCGAGCGGGCGATGGACGAGGTTCTGCGCGTCCACCAGATCGACCTCGTCGTGCTCGCCGGCTTCATGCGGATCATGACGGCCTGGTTCGTGCGGCGCTGGGAGGGGCGGATGATCAATATCCATCCTTCGCTCCTGCCGCTGTTCAAGGGTACGCATACCCATCGCCAGGCCCTCGAAGCCGGCGTCAGCGAGCATGGTTGCAGCGTGCATTTCGTCGTGCCCGAGCTCGATGCCGGCCCGGTGATCGCGCAGGCGAAGGTGCCCGTCCTGCCGGGCGACGACGAGGACATGCTGGCTTCGCGCGTCCTCCTGGAGGAGCACCGGCTTTACCCGATGGCGCTCGCCGAGGTCGCCTCGGGCCGCGCGGCACTCGTCGACGGCGTTGTCGTCAGGCGCTGAGCCTGCTCCCGCCGATCTGCCTCCTCCCGGCAGCGCGCCTCTTCCTCCTTCTGCCAGCGCCGGAACAGATCGGCCCGGCGGGCGGGATAGCGCTCCTCGCGCGCGACGAGGTCGGTGATGCGATCGGTGCGGAAATGCCGGAAATCCTGGCGCAGCTCGCACCAGGCGATGACGATGCGGACGCGATCGTAAAAGGTCATGCCGATCGGCCAGATCATGCGCTGCGTATCCTGGCCGCTTTCGTCGCGGTAGCGGACCTCGAGCTTGCGGCCCTGCCGGATGGCAGCGCGGACGGCGGCAGTGTCGACCTGGTCGGCCGGCGCATCGCGACCGTAGAGGGGCGCAAAGAGCGCTCCGTCGAGCAGGATCGGGCGCAGATGCGGAGGCAGCACGGCGGCCACCTTGCTGACGACATCCTCGGCCGCGCGCGCCAGCACCGGGTCGGCCCGCTCGCCGAGCCAGCGCATCCCGACCAGCACGGCCTCGATCTCGTCCGGGGAAAGCATCAGCGGCGGCAGGTCGAAGCCGGCGTCGAGGACATAGCCGATGCCGGCCTCGCCGCGCACCGGCACGCCCTGGCGCACCAGCGCGGCGATGTCGCGGTAGACCGTGCGCACGGAGACGTCGAGTTCGGTGGCCAGTGTCTCGGCCGTCACCGGGCGGCGGCGGCGGCGCAGGCTCTGGATCATGTCGAGCAATCGTTCGGCGCGCTGCATATCGGTCGTTCCCGCCTGGCCTTGGACGATCGGAGAATGCGCGATGGTGCTGACAAATCCTGTCAGGAGTATGTCAGTAGCGTCATTTCGTCGTCCCGCGCCATTGGGGAGAGAGCATGATTACGCTGCACCATTTCGGGCCGGCTTTCGGCCTGCCCGATCCGAGCCCGTTCTGCATCAAGGCCGAAATCCTGCTGAAGCTTTCGGGCCTGCCCCATGAGGTGCGGGTCGGCGATCTGCGTCGGGCGCCGAAGGGCAAACTGCCGCTGATCGTCGAGGACGGCGTCACGGTCTGCGATTCGAGCTTCATCCGCTTCCATCTCGAGGCGCGTCACGGCGTCGATTTCGACGCCGGGCTCGATGCGGAGCGGCGTGGCGTCCTGTGGGCGCTGGAGAAAATGCTGGAGGACCAGATCTACTGGATCATGGTCGCCGAACGCTGGCTCGACGACGGCAATTTCGCCCGCGGCCCGGCGCAATTCTTCAAGCCGATGCCGGCGCCGCTGCGGCCGCTGGTCTGTGCGCTGGTGCGCCGCAAGGTCCGGCGGAATATCGACGGCCACGGCATCGGCCGCCACAGCCCGGCCGAGCGGCTTCAGCTCTCGGCCCGGGCGCTCGACGCAATGGTGGCGATCCTGGGCGAGCGCCCCTTTTTCGGAGGAGACGCGCCGGTCGGCGGCGATGCCGCGCCCGGCGCCTTCCTGATCGCGGCGCTGGCGCCGCTGTTCGATTCGCCGTTCCGGGGGCTGCTCGAGCAGCGGCCGACGCTCACGGCCTATGCCGGCCGGATGCGGGCGCGTTTCTTCGCGGAGGCGCAGCCGATCAGATCGGCCGCTTGAGCTTGCACTGGTCGATGAAGCCCAGGCCCTTCTCGCGCGCCGAATCGTTGAAATAGCCGGTGTCGCGGAAGGCCTGCAGCTCGTCCTTGGTCATCGCGCCGACGGTGCCCTTGGCGTAGCAGCTGCAGGGCGTATGGACCGCCTCGCGCGTCGTGCTCAGCAGGCGCGATTGCGTCACCAGGCAGGCGTCGAAGGCGCGCAGCTGGATCATGTAGGGCGTCAGGTTCTTGGCCGTCGGGTCCGGCGGCGGCAGGGCGCTCGTCCCGCTCGCGGCCTGCGCGCCGAACGTCGCCAGCACAGAGATTCCACCGGCCAGCAAGACCGCACCCATCCGCCGCATCATCATGATTTCGTTCGTCCTTCGAGAGCAGGCGCATCAGTTCCGGAAACGGCCTGCCTGCGCGAGGGATGGTCCATAGCACCGCCGAAAAATCAAGGGAGCGTGGTCACGCCCTTTTGATCCAGATTGTCTTTTTTGATCCAGACCTTGTTGTCGTGGAAGGCGGCGCCACCGAACGGTGCAGGCCCATCCGCGCCGGTGATCGTGTTGATGCCGCGCCCGTGCTTGTGGGCGGCGTTGGGCCAGATCGATTCGGCGATCACGACGCCGCGCACCACGCCCTCGAACAGAACGGCGGCGAGATGGACGCTGCCGCGGCTGTTGCCGACGATGACCTCGTCGCCGACCGCGATGCCGAAGCGGGCGGCATCGTCGGGGTGCAGCATCAGCGTCGGGCCGACCTCCTTCTTCACCGAGCTCGGGGTCTCCGTGAAGGTCGAGTTCAGGAAGCTGCGGGCCGGGCTCGTCGCCAGGCGAAACGGGTGGTCGGCGTCGACATTGTCGAGCACGTCCCACTGGTCGGGCAGCGCCGGCATCTCCCGCCAGGGGCCGACCGGGCCGGCATTGGCGTTGGGGACCTTCGGCCAGTCGGGCTTGAAGCGGAACTTGCGGTCGCGATAGCCGAAGCCGTCGAGATAATGCGCCGTGCGAAACTCCGGCTGCACATCGAGGAATTCGTTCGCAATCAGCTCGTCGAGCGTGCCGCGACCGCTCTCGCGCATCGTCCAGTCGACGATCTCGCGCGGGGTCATCTCGAAGCCGCGATGCTGCGCGCCGAGGCGCTTGGCCAGCGCGCAGATGAGGTCGTGGTTCGAGCGGCATTCGCCGGCCGGCTCGACCAGCTTGCCGCCCCACATGATGTGCTGGTGGCCGCCGCCCTGGTAGATGTCGTCATGCTCGAGGAACTGTGTCGCCGGCAGCACGATGTCGGCCATCTGCGCCGTCTCGGTCATGAACTGCTCATGGACGACGGTGAAGAGGTCCTCGCGGGCGAAGCCCCGCTTCACCAGTTCCTGCTCGGGCGCGACCGAAACCGGATTGGTGTTCTGGATGAGGAGCGCCTTGACCGGCCCGCCCTGTCGCAGCGCCTCGGCATCGCCGGTCAGGATGCGGCCGATCTGCGACTGGTCGAGTTCGCGCACGCTGCGGTCGCGGACATCGAGCCCCTCGATCAGGCTCTTGCGCCAGTTGTAAATGCCGCTGTTGCTGTGGAAGGCGCCGCCGCCCTCATATTGCCAAGCTCCTGTAACGGTCGGCACAGACAGCGCGGCATGCATCGAGACCGCGCCGTTGCGCTGGCGGGCGAAGCCGTAGCCGAGGCGGAAGAAGCTCTTCTTGCGCGTGCCGACGAGCGCCGCGAATTCCTCGATCTGCGTCACCTCGAGCCCGGTGATCGCAGCCGCCCATTCGGGGGTTCGGCTCTGCAGATGCGCCTCGAGTTCCTCGGGGGCGTCGGTATGGGCGGCGAGATAGGCGCGGTCGGCATGGCCGTCGCGGAAGAGGATGTGCATCACGGCGCAGGCAAGCGCCGCGTCGGTGCCCGGCCGCAGCACCAGAGCGAGATCGGCCTGAGCCAGCGTCGCATTATGGTAGATGTCGATGGCGACGATCTTGGCGCCACGGGTTTTGCGGGCCTTGATGGCGTGGTGCATCACGTTGACCTGGGTGTGCACGGCATTCGTGCCCCAGATCACGACGCAGTCGGACTGCGCCATCTCGCGGGGGTCGGGCCCGGCGAGGCGCCCCGTGCCGGCGATGAAGCCGGTCCAGGCCGTGGTCGTGCAGATCGTCGAATACTGGCCGGAATAGCGCTTGGCATGGCGCAGGCGATTGATGCCGTCGCGCATCACCAGGCCCATCGTGCCGGCATAGTAATACGGCCAGACTGCCTCGGCCCCGTGCTGCGCCTCGATGGCGAGGAAGCGCTGCGCGATCTCGTCCAGCGCCTGGTCCCAGGAGATGCGCTCGAACTGCCGGGAGCCCTTGGGGCCGGTGCGGCGCATCGGATGCAGCAGCCGGTCGGGATGGTGGATCCGCTCGGCATAGCGGGCGACCTTCGCGCAGATCACGCCGTCTGTGTAGCTCTGGCGCTTGCTGCCGCGGACGCGGCCGATGCTGCGCCCGTCGATGACCTCCACCTCGAGCGAGCAGGCCGAGGGACAGTCATGCGGACAGGTCGAGGGGTGGTGCGCGATGCGTGGCAATTCGGTCATAGCGCCTTGGTAACGCATGGCGAAAAAAAGGAAACCGGCCTCTGCGGTGGCCTCCCCTGCACGGGCGGTGCATCCTCGGCACATCCCGCCGCACGCGGCGCTTCATCAACCCGGGGTTAATCCTAATGCTTCATTCTGCGGGTCTCTGGTCATGAGTGGCGCCGTCGCGCCGGAGTTGAGTGCCATGCGTAGCGTTGCGTTCCTGGCGGGCCTCGTCGCCTGCTTCCTGCTGTCCTCGCCCGAGCGGGCGGCGGCACAGTCCCCCGACTACACCACCCTCACCTCCCCGCAATCGGCCCAGAACTGGACGCTGACGCTCGGCGCCGGCCTGCATCGCCAGCCCGACTATCTCGGCTCCAACGACTACATCTTCCGGCCGAAGCCGATCATCTCGCTGAGCCGCGGGCTAAAGAGCACCTGGTGGTCGGCCGAGGACGACGCGATCTCGATCGGCTTCTTCTCCGGCACCGCCTGGCGCGTCGGCTTCTCGGGCAATCTGCTCTGGGAGCGGAAGTCGAGCGTCAACCGTGCGCTGATCGGCGTGCCGGACGTCAAGTTCGGCGCCGAGGCCGGCGCCTTCGCCGAGTTCTATCCGGCCTCCTGGCTGCGCGCCCGCGTCGATCTGCGCCGCGGCATCGTCGCCCATGACGGGCTGGTGGCAGAGGTGAAGCTCGATGCCTTCGCCCGCATCAACGACACCTGGAAGCTCGGCATCGGCCCGCGCATGACCGTCGCGAGCGCCGATTATGTCCGCACCTATTTCGGCTCGATCCCCGGCGCCGCCGGCACCGGCGGGCTGCTGCAGCGCTTCAACAGCGGCGTCCTGTCCTATGGGGCGATCGCGCAGGCGACGTACAACTGGACCGAGCGGTTCCAGACCACCGCCTATGTCGAATACAAGCATCTGGTCGGCGATGCGGCGAAGTCGCCGGTGGTGCGGACCTTCGGTTCGCGGGATTCGATCACGGTCGGCGTCTCGGCGAGCTACGCCTTCGATCTGGGCTTCTGAGGATAGCGGGCCCCGGCTGCGTGCCGGGGCCACATGAAAAAGGGGGCGGGTCGATCACGACCCGCCCCCTTTTTCTTTGAAAGCCGAGATGGCCGTCGGATCAGCCGACGATCTCGTTGCCGGAGAAGAACTGCGCGATCTCGATCGCGGCGGCTTCCGGCGCATCCGAGCCATGGGCGGTGTTCTCACCGACCGATTCGGCGAAGAGCTTGCGGATGGTGCCCTCGGCGGCGTTGGCCGGGTTGGTGGCGCCCATCACCTCACGATACTTGGCGATGGCGTCCTCGCCCTCGAGGACCTGCACGACCACGGGGCCGGAGGTCATGAACTCGACGAGTTCGCCGAAGAAGGGCCGCGCCGAATGGACCGCGTAGAAGGTCTCGGCCTGGGCCTTGGTCATGTGGATGCGCTTCTGCGCGACGATGCGCAGGCCGGCCTTCTCGATGACCGCATTGACCGCGCCGGTGAGATTGCGACGGGTCGCGTCGGGCTTGAGAATGGAGAAGGTACGCTGAACAGCCATCGATGAATCCTCGGGGACGAATTTGGGGCCAGATCACTCTGGGAACGCGGCGCGCTTATAACCGCGCCCTCCCCGCCCCACAAGGCTCGTCGGCCGTCCCACCGGATCAGGCTCAATGGCGGGTCAGGAAGGTCCTGGCTTCGCGCAGGGCCTGGGAGACCTGATCGCGCGTCATTTCCAGCGCCAGTTCCTGGCGGTGGGCGGCGGCGCGGCCGCAACCGCGGGCCTGGGCGACGTTGAACCATTTCTGCGCGGTGACGAGATCGACCGGGATGCCGCGGCCGGAGGCATACATCAGACCCAGCTCGTAATAGGCCTCGGCCGAAGCCTCGCTCGGGACCACCAGCGAGGCCGGGATCGCGCTCATTTCCATGCGTGCCATGACAACCACCCTTGTCTTTCGTTGGCGCCGGCCACCCGTCCAAAGGCCCCGCGCTCGTGAGGAGGAGACTGGCGGCGGCGCTTAAAGGGCTCGCTAAAATTCGCGATGAATCGAAGCTCAACGAGGAATGAGCGAGCGGTTAAATCAACGCTCGATTCAGCTTTCCATTCCGAAAAACGCAGTCTTTTCAATAGGCTTTCCGGCAAATGCGAAAACGCCCGTCAACGGAGGATTCACCCTCCGCTGCGGAAGGCGGGCTACGACGACCGTGGCAGGCCCTTGGAAGCCGCCCTGATCCGGCTTAAGGTTCATATCTGAACCATGCAGCATAGCGTGGTCTGACAGGGAGGTTTTCATGACCATCGGATCGCGTCTTTCGCGTGCGGGGCTGGCCGGGCTCGGCCTTCTCGCGCTCACGCTCGCCCAGGGTGGAACGGCCCAGGCCCAGGATGTCAGCGGCACCTGGCTGCGCGACAGCGGCGCCTCTCGTGTGCGCTTCGCCAAATGTGGCGAGGCGATGTGCGGCACGCTGGCCTGGCTCAAGGATACGAACGGCCCGGCCAAGGTCGGCCAGCGCATCTTCTACGACATGAAGCCGTCGGGCGACGGCAAATGGACCGGCAGCGCCTTCAACCCCGAGGACGGCAAGACCTATTCGGGCACGATGACGCTGGCGGGCGACAAGCTCACCACCTCCGGCTGCGTGCTGGGCGGGCTGATCTGCCGCTCGGTGGTCTGGAACCGGGCGAACTGAGCGAACCCCGATGCCGTTTGGGCGGACTTATCCCCGCCGCTCCGGCCTGTGCCTATGCTTCGCGCACTGCACCCAACCAAGGGGGCTGTCGCGAGGCATCGTGCGGCCGGGTGTGGTGGCGGGTTTCGGGAGGCGTCGCCGTTGCGGGCGGGGGCTCCCGGAGGTCGAACGGCAGTAAGTCCCCTCGTCAGGGACGAGCGGCCGCGACGCTCCAAGTCCCCGTGCGCGGAGCCGGGCGGCGCGAGATCGGCGCTGCATCGACACCTCGACATCGACACTCGACATCGGCACGCGGCAAGGACGCGCGCCACCCGGCTCCGCGCATCCCCTCTCGGGGGCAATGATGCGAAACCCTGCGGCTCAGGCCGGTCGGGGCTTCCGGCGCGCCGCTGACGCTCAGCGGGCCTTCTGGCCGAAGAGAATCGCCTTTTCCTCCGGCGTCGAGATGCCAGCCGGGTTGCGCAGCGCCTCGCCGACCTTGAGTCCGCGCGCCACGGCCGGACGTGCCATCATCGTCTCGATCCAGCGCGCGACATGGGGAAACTGCTTGATGTCCTGGCCCTGTTTTTCCCAGCCGCGAGCCCAGCCGATGCAGGCCATGTCGGCGATGGAATAGTCGCCGCAGATGTAATCGCGGCCGTCCAGGCGCTTGTTCAGCACGCCGTAGAGGCGGTTGGTCTCGTTGGTGTAGCGGTCGATGGCATAGGGCACCTTCTCGGGCGCATAGAGCCGGAAGTGGTGGGTCTGGCCGAGCATCGGCCCGAAGCCGCCCATCTGCCAGAACAGCCACTCGTCGACGGCGACGCGGCCGCGCTCGTCGGCGGGATAGAACTGCCCGGTCTTGCGGCCGAGATACTGCAGGATCGCGCCCGATTCGAAGACCGAGATCGGCTTTCCGTCTGGCCCCTCGGGATCGACGATCGCCGGCATCCGGTTGTTGGGCGATATGGCGAGGAAGTCCGGCTTGAACTGGTCGCCCTTGCCGATGTTCACCGGCACGATGTGATAGGGCAGCCCGCACTCCTCGAGCATGATGGTGATCTTCCAGCCGTTCGGGGTCGGCCAGTAATGGAGGTCGATCGGCTTGCTCTGGCTGGCTGACATGGCGCGGTCCCGGTCCCTGATGCAGAGGAGGAAGCGCGATGTTTAGGCCGCTTCTCGCGCGGGAGAAAGAGCCGGGCCGCCCTGCGCGGGTTGCATCGCCCCTTCGTGATCCCGCCGGCCGCTGCGCCGATCAGAGATCGATCTTGAAGCCTTCATGGCTCTGGGAGAACCCGAGGCTCACATAGAAGCGGTGGGCGTCGAGGCGCGACTTATTGGAGCTGAGCTCGGCCATGCCGGCGCCGTGCTCGCGGGCGAAGGCGAGCGCATGGGCGATCATCACCCGGCCGATGCCGTGGCCGCGCCGCTCGGGCGCGACATGGACGCTCTCGAACTTGGCCCGCATCCGGCCCCGCGCCACCAGCCCGGGGATCAGCGTGACCTGGAAGGTCCCGACGACGAGGCCGCCCGCTTCCTCGGCGACGAAAAGCGCGTTGTGGGCGGAGGCCTCGACCGCGGCAAAGGCCTCGGCATAGGCGGGGTGACGCGCCTCCTGCCGGATCGCGTCCGCCGTCATCGTCTGGGTCGCGGCGCCGAGCATGATCAGCTCGGCGATGCGCTCCACGTCCTCGCGTCGGGCACGACGGATGGTGACGGCGGTCGCGGTCTGCGTCGAGGCGGTCATGCGATGTCGGCTCCCGTGGCTGCGGATTGCCGCTCTATCAGACCAGCTCCGGGAACGGAACGATCGTGGACTTCACCGTCTTCATCGCCATCGCATCGGCGACGGCCTGAGTCACGCCGGCCTCGGTGAAGGGGTAGATCGTCTGCATCTCGAGGAAGGGGTACTTGTCGCGGGCGCGGTAGAGCATGTCGACGCCGAGCGGCAGATCATTGCCGGTGAAGGCCCAGGAGCCGAGCACGTTCAGATCCTTGGTGCAGATGCGGTGCCAGTTGGTCTGGATCGACCCCGCATCGGTGAACTGGCCCATCTCGACATAGGTGCCGCCGTCGCGCAGGAACTCGATGCCCTCGGGCCCGGCCGTGGGATGGCCGGAGCAGTCCATCACGAGATCGGCGCCGAACCCGCCGACGATCTCGCGGACCCGGGCGATGCGCGCTTCCGCCGTGGTGTACTCCTCCAGATTGACCGTCGCCTCCGCGCCGAACTTGCGGGCGAGCGCCAGGCGCGGCTCCTCCGGCGCGCCGACGCAGATTACGCGGCCGGCGCCCATCTCCTGCGCGGCGGCGATCGCCAGGATGCCGATCGGCCCCGAGCCCTGGATCACCACCGTGTCGCCCCAGTTGAAGCCGCCGGCGCGCTTGGCCCGGTTGAAGGCGCGGATGCAGGAGGTCATCGGCTCGGACAGCGCGCCCAGCCGCAGCGACATGTCGTCGGGCAGCTTGTAGACCTTGGTGCCGGGCAGCATCTCGAGGTCGACATAGACATATTCGGCCCAGCCGCCCCAGAGATGCGGCGCCTTGTCGAAGCCGAGATAGCGCCCGTAATAGACCGGGGTCAGGCACTTGTTGGCGCTCTCGGGATAGTGGACGCAGTAGTGGCAGTGCCCGCACGGCATCAGCGGCGGGATCATCACCTTCGAGCCGACATCGAGCGGCTTGCCCATGAAGTCCTCGGTGAAATCCGCGCCCTTCTCGACGATGACGCCGCCGATCTCGTGGCCGAGCGTGAAGGGCCAGGGCAGCTTCTTGGGCCAGTGGCCTTTCAGGATGTGCTGGTCGGTGCCGCAGACGCCGCAGGCGCCGATCTTGATCAGAGCGGCCTTGGCCGGGACCGCCGGCCAGGCCACCTCCCGGATGGTCGGCTTGCCGCCGGGGCCGTCATAGGTCGCGACTCGGATGGGCTGGCGCTGCATGGTCGTCTCTCCCTGAACGTGCCGCTTTGGCGCGGCTTGGGGGAGAGTGAGGCATGGCGGGCACGGCGCGGCAACCGGCGCGGACGCACAGGCCGGTTGCGGACAGCGTCTATGCCGCGAAGAGGCGCTTGGCCATCAGCAGGGTGTTGGGGGTGTCGTCGCGGCCGTCGAAGCGGGCCTGGCGTTGCAGGAAAAAGCCCATGCGTTCGTAGAAGGTGATCGCCAACTCGTTCTGGCTCTCGACCTCGAGGCGGGCCACCGGCGCCTCCGGGAAGCAGGCCAGCGTGACCTGCAGCAGGGTGCGGCCGATGCCGACGCCCTGCCAGGCCGGCAGGACATAAAGGCGCGTCAGCAGCGCGGCGCGGTCGCGCTCGGTGCGGGCGCTGGCGGTGGCGACGATCTCGCTCCCGACCAGCGCGACCAGGAAGACGCCGTTCTCGCGGCCGAGCTGCGCGCCCAGATTCTCCAGGGAATGCCAGGCATTGGTGATCTCGGCGACGCGCTGCCAGCCATAGATGCCGTCATAGGTGGCGTGCCAGGTCTCGACCAACAGCGCCCGCACCGCCGGGAGATCGGCGGCCTCGGCGTCGCGGATGACGAGATCGGCAGGGGTCATGCCCCGAGTCCCGTCCGCGGGCCACACGCGGCCGTCATCCCGGGCTTGACCCGGGATCCATTCCGGAGCGCTTCGGAAACAGGTTCAGGCATGGATCCCGGATCCCCGCTTCGCTGCGTCCGGGATGACGGCGTGTTGCCAGCGCCGCCCATCGCTCACTCGATCCCCAGCTTCGCCTTCAGGATCTCGTTCAGCGCCTGCGGGTTGGCCTTGCCGCCCGAGGCCTTCATCGCCTGGCCGACGAACCAGCCCAGCATGGTAGGCTTGGCCTTGACCTGCTCGACCTTGTCGGGATTGGCGGCGATCAGCTCGTCCACCGCCTTCTCGATCGCGCCGGTGTCGGTGACCTGCTTCATGCCGCGGGCCTCGACGATCGCGCGCGGGTCGCCGCCCTCGCTCCAGAGGATCTCGAACAAATCCTTGGCGATGCGCCCGGAAATGACGCCCTCGCCGATCAGGTCGACGAGCCCGCCGAGCTGGGCGGCCGAGACCGGCGAGGTCGTGACGTCCTGGCCCTCCTTGTTGAGGCGCCCGAACAGCTCGTTGATGACCCAGTTGGCCGCGGCCTTGCCATCGCGGCCGGTGGCGACCGCCTCGAAATAATCCGCCTGCTCGCGCTCGGCGACCAGCACCGAGGCGTCATAGGGCGAGAGCCCATACTCCGCGATGAAGCGAGCCTTCTTGACGTCCGGCAGTTCCGGCAGATGCGCCTTCAGCTCGGCGACGAAGGCGTCGTCGAATTCCAGCGGCAGCAGGTCCGGATCGGGGAAATAGCGGTAGTCATGCGCCTCTTCCTTGGAGCGCATCGAGCGCGTCTCGGATTTGGCGGGATCGTAGAGGCGGGTCTCCTGGTCGATCGAGCCACCATCCTCGAGGATGCCGATCTGGCGGCGTGCCTCGACCTCGACGGCCTGGCCGATGAAGCGGATCGAGTTGACGTTCTTGATCTCGCAGCGCGTGCCGAGCGGGCCGCCTGGCTTGCGTACGGAGACGTTGACGTCGGCGCGCAGGTTGCCCTTCTCCATGTCGCCATCGCAGGTGCCGAGATAGCGCAGGATGGTGCGCAGCTTCGTGACATAGGCGCGCGCTTCGTCGGCCGAGCGCAGATCGGGCTTGGAGACGATCTCCATCAGCGCGACGCCCGAGCGGTTGAGATCGACAAAGCTCATCGTCGGGTGCTGGTCGTGGATCGACTTGCCGGCGTCCTGTTCGAGATGCAGCCGCTCGATGCCCACCGTGATCTGCTCGGTCGGCGAGAGATCGACGACGATCTCGCCCTCACCGATGATCGGGCTCTTGTACTGGCTGATCTGGTAGCCCTGCGGCAGATCCGGATAGAAATAGTTCTTCCGGTCGAAGACCGAGCGATTGTTGACCTGCGCGTTCAGGCCGAGCCCGGTGCGGACCGCCTGGCGGACGCATTCGGCGTTGATCACCGGCAGCATGCCCGGCATCGCGGCATCGACGAGGCTGACATGGGCGTTCGGCTCGGCGCCGAAGGCGGTCGAGGAGCCTGAAAACAGCTTGGCGTTGGAGGTGACCTGTGCATGAATCTCCATGCCGATCACAATCTCCCAGTCTCCCGTCGCGCCCTTGATCAGCTTCTTGGGGTCCGCGGGGCGGGCATGCGCGTTCATCGTCTGTCTTCCGGCTTCAAAGAGGTGCCTGACGGTTACGATTTCGGCGCGCGGGCGGCAAGCTTCTGTTGCGCTCCCGACACCGGATGGCGGGATTGTGGCCTAGTCTGCCGCAATCTTGCCCTGTGAGGGGTGACGGATCTTGACAATCGTCAGTCCGCTCCCCTTCTAGCGGAAAAGGCCGGAAACACGCCCATCGTGCCGGCCATACCCATCCGGAGCCATCCCATGTCCCATCGCCGCCCGGCGCCGATGTCATCGATCCTTTCGGCCGGGGGCCTTGCGCTCCTCGCCGTGCTCAGCCTCGGCGAGGCGCGCGCCCAGGGCGGGCCGCCGCCGGCGCCGCCCGTTCAGGTCTCGACGCCGCTGGCGCAGCGCGTCACCAACTGGGACGAGTTCACCGGCCGCTTCGAGGCCAGCGAGCAGGTCGAGGTCCGCGCCCGCGTCTCGGGCTTCCTCGACTCGATCCATTTCAAGGACGGCGACCTGGTGAAGAAGGGCGACCTGCTCTTCACCATCGACCCCCGCCCCTACCGGCTCTCGGTCGACGCCGCCCGCGCCGAGATCGCCCGCGCCAAGGCGCAGGTCGAGCTCGCCCAGAACGAGGTCGAGCGCGCCGAAGGCCTGACGCAGAACCGCACCATCACGGCCCGCGACGTCGATCAGCGCCGCGCCAATCTCAACAGCGCTATCGGCTCCCAGCAGGGAGCGGAAGCCAATCTCAAGACGGCCGAGCTCAATCTGCAATGGACCGAGGTCCGCGCGCCGCTCTCGGGACGCATCTCGAACCGCCGCGTCGATGCCGGCAACCTGATCGCGGGCGGCCAGTCCGGCGCGACCCTGCTGACGACGATCGTCGCGGTCGATCCGATCTACTTCACCTTCGACGCCTCGGAGGCGGACTATCTGCGCTGGCAGCGCCGCGCCAGCGACCTGCGGACGACCGCCTCGCGCGAGGCCGGCATCGTCGCCGAAGTCCGCCTGTCGGACGAGCAGGAGTGGAAGCGCCGCGGGCGGATCGACTTCGTCGACAACACGCTGAATGCGCGCTCGGGCACGATCCGCGGCCGCGTCGTGTTCCCCAATCCCGACCAGTTCCTGACGCCCGGTACCTTCGGGCGGCTGCGCGTCTTCGCCGGCGAGGCCGACGCCCTGCTGGTCCCCGACAGCGTCATCGTTTCCGACCAGGCCAACAAGATCGTCCTGACCGTCGGGCCCGAGAACAAGATCGTGCCCAAGCCGGTCACGCTGGGCCAGATCACGCGGGGACTGCGCGTCATCCGCACCGGCCTGACGCCGGAGGACAAGGTCGTCGTCGGCGGCTTCGCCAACCCGATGGTGCGCCCCGGCGCCGCCGTCACGCCGCAGCCGGGCGAGATCAAGCCCAACGGCAGCAACTGAACCGCGCCTCGAACCAGCCCCGGGCGGCCGCCGGCCGCCTGCCCTGACGCCAGGCCAGGACACCCTTCATGTTCCGCTTCGCCCATTTCTTTATCGACCGGCCGATCTTCGCCACCGTGCTCTCGGTGCTGCTGACGATCGCCGGTGCCATCGCCCAGCGCGGCCTGCCGATCGCGGAGTATCCCGAGATCGCGCCGCCGACGGTCTCGATCACCGCGACCTATCCCGGCGCCTCGGCCGAGGTCGTCGCCGCCACCGTGGCGACGCCGATCGAGCAGGAGGTCAACGGCGTCGACGACATGCTCTACATCCAGTCGCAGTCGACCGGCGACGGACGCGTGACGATCAACGTCGTGTTCAAGGCCGGTGTCGACATCGACCAGGCGCAGGTGCTGGTGCAGAACCGCGTCGCCGCCGCCGAGGCCAGGCTGCCGGCGGATGTGCGCGCGCTCGGCATCCAGACGCGCAAGGCCTCGCCCGATCTGATGATGGTCATCAACATGATCTCGCCGGACGGGTCGCGCGACGCGCAATACGTCTCCAACTACGCGACGCTCTATGTGAAGGACGTGCTGACCCGCATCGACGGCGTCGGCAACGTCCAGGTCTTCGGCGCGCGCGACTTCTCGATGCGGATCTGGCTCGACCCGGCCAAGGTCTCCTCGCGCAACCTGACCGCGGGCGACGTGGTGACGGCGCTGCGCGCGGCCAACGTCCAGGTCGCGGCCGGGCGCGATCAACCAGCCGCCGGCGACGCAGGGCGGCGCCTTCCAGCTCTCGGTCAACACGCTCGGCCGCCTGACCGACATCGCCGAATTCGAGAACATCGTCGTCCGCGCGGACCCCAATGGCGGCACGATCCGCATCCGCGACATCGCGCGCGTCGAGCTCGGCTCGCAGGATTACACCACCAACGCCTATCTCGATAACAAGAACGCGGTGGCCATCGGCATCTTCCAGCGTCCGGGCTCGAACGCGCTCGCGACCGCCGAGACGCTGATCAAGACCATGAACGACATGGCCAAGCAGTTCCCCTCCGGCGTCGAGCACCGCATCATCTACAACCCGACCGAGTTCATCGGGGAATCCGTCAGCGCGGTCATCCATACGCTGGTGGAGGCGGTCGCACTCGTCGTCGTGGTGGTGATCCTGTTCCTGCAGACCTGGCGGGCGGCGATCATCCCGATCATCGCGATCCCGGTTTCGCTCGTCGGCACCTTCCTGGTGATGAGCGCGGTCGGCATCTCCTTCAACACGATCTCGCTGCTCGCGCTGGTGCTCGCCATCGGCATCGTCGTCGACGACGCGATCGTCGTCGTCGAGAATGTCGAGCGCTATCTCGCCGAGGGCATGACGGCCAAGGAGGCCGCGCACAAGACGATGGACGAGGTCGGCGGCGCGCTGCTCGCTATCGCGCTCGTGCTCTGCGCGGTCTTCATCCCGACCGCCTTCATCAGCGGTTTGCAGGGCACCTTCTACCAGCAGTTCGCGGTGACGATCGCGGCCTCGACGGCGATCTCCTGCTTCGTCTCGCTGACGCTGTCGCCGGCAATGGCGGCGCTGCTGCTGAAGCCGCATGGCCATGCCGAGGGAAAGCAGCACGGCTTCCTCTACACGCTCGGCGCGCCCGTGCGCGGCTTCTTCCACTATTTCAACAAGGGCTTCGACTGGCTCTCGCGCAATTACGGCTCGCTGACCTCGCGACTGATCCGCTTCTCGGTGATCCTGCTGATCGCCTATGCGGGACTGATCGCGCTGACGGTCAACCGGCTCTCGGTGACGCCGACCGGCCTCGTGCCCCAGCTCGACCGCGGCTATTTCATCGTCGCCTTCCAGCTGCCGCCGGGCTCGTCGCTGCCGCGCACCGACGCCGTGATCCGCAAGGCGACCGATGTCGTGCTGTCGCGGCCGGGTGTCGCCCATGCGGTCGCCTTCGCCGGGCTCGACGGCGCGACCTTCACGATCGCGCCCAACACCGGCGTCATCTTCGTGACGCTCTCCTCCTTCGACGAGCGCCAGAAGCAGAAGCTGACCTCGGACGGCATCCTGGCCGATCTGCGCCAGCAGATGTTTGCCATCAACGAGGCCTTCGCACTGGTGATCCCGCCCCCGGCCGTGCCGGGCATCGGCACCGGCGGCGGTCTCAAGGGCTATGTCCAGGACCGCTCTGGCCGCGGCCTGCCCGCGCTCGAGGGCGCGACCTGGGTCGTCGCCGGCTCGGCGGGACAGGTTCCCGGCATCCAGCAGCCCTTCACGCTGTTCTCGACCAAGACGCCGCAGGTCTTCGCCGATATCGACCGCACCAAGGCGGAGATGCTCGGCGTGCCGGTCACCCGCGTCTTCGAGACGCTCTCGGTGTTCATGGGCTCGGCCTATATCAACGACTTCAACCTGCTGGGCCGCACCTACCGGGTGACCGCCCAGGCCGACAACCCGTTCCGGCTCGACCTGCGCGACGTTGCCAACCTGAAGACCCGCAACGCCGATGGCGAGATGGTGCCGATCGGCTCCGTCGCCTCCTTCTCGGATACGACCGGCGCCTATCGCGTGCCGCGCTACAACCTCTATCCGGCCGCCGAGGTGCAGCTCTCGATGGCGCGCGGCTTCTCGACCGGACAGGGCATCGCGGCGATCGAGAAGATCGCGGCGGAGCGCCTGCCCTCGGGCTTCGGCTTTGAGTGGACCGAGATCGCGCTGCAGGAAAAGCTCGCGGGCAATACCGCCATCATCGCCTTCGGGCTGGCGGTCGTGTTCGTCTTCCTGCTGCTGGCGGCGCTCTATGAGAGCTGGATGCTGCCGCTCGCGGTCATCCTGATTGTGCCGATGTGCATTCTCGCGGCGATGTTCGGGGTCAATTATGCCGGGCTCGACCGCAACATCCTCGTCGATATCGGCCTCGTCGTGCTGGTTGGCCTCGCCGCGAAGAACGCGATCCTGATCGTCGAATTCGCCAAGCAGGCGGAGGAAGAAGGCATGCACCGGCGAGATGCGGCGATCGCCGCGGCGCGGACCCGGTTGCGGCCGATCCTGATGACCTCGCTCGCCTTCATCCTGGGCGTGCTGCCGCTGACGATCTCGACCGGCGCAGGCGCGGAGATGCGCCAGGCGATGGGCGTGGCGGTGTTCTCGGGCATGCTCGGCGTGACGATCTTCGGGCTGATCTTCACCCCGGTCTTCTATGTCGTCGTCCGCTGGCTGGCGGATCTGCGCAAGACAAAAGCGCCGGCCGAGCCCACGCACCACGCCCCGGCGCAGGGCTGAAGGCCAGCTGCCCCTCTCACCCGATAGCAAAAGGGCCGCTCGCGCGGCCCTTTTTCGTTCGTTCGGAACGTTCTTCCGAAGCCAGGGATCAATGCCCGGTGAGCACCAGCATCTTGACCGGCAGCAGCAGCGCCTGGATGCGCAGCATCACGGCGTGGACCACGCCGGTGGCGTCGACGACGTGCAGAGCCAGGCTCTTGGCCGTGCCGACCTTGCCCGAGGCGATCAGCTCGTGATTGCTGGAATAGGCGTTGGCGACGCAGCTCGAACCAGGGAAGACGCCGTCCAGACCGCCCTCGTAGAGCGGCTCTAGGAAGACCAGCACCGTGCCCGGCCGCTGCACCTGCTGGGCGTCCATCAGCTGGTCGCCGGCGCGGAACTGGCCGGCCGCGATGAACTCCTGCACGTCGGTCACGACCATCGGGATGATCGTCCAGGGCTTCGAGATGCAGGCGACCTCGGCGGCCATGCCAACCTTGAGCACCTGCGCCTCGAGTTGGCTGAAGCCTGCCTGCAACGCCTTGCGGCCGGCAGTCGCCGGGATCAGCACGCCGGCCGGGCGCATGAAGGGATTGACGAGGTCGCCGATCTGCAGGGCGAACTGTTCGATATGGCCGGCGACACCAGCGCGTACCACCGTCTTGGCCAGATCGACCTCGGCCTGGGCGAGCGCGGCCTCGGCGCTGGCCTTCTCGGCCGGCAGCAGCGCCGCAATGCGGGCCTGGGCCGCCTCACGCGAGGCGGTCGCGGCCGCGACTGTCGCCTCCCGCCCCTGGACGACATTCTCGAGCCGCTCGATCTCGCGGGCGGCGACGATGTCGTCATTGCGGCGCTTGAGGTCCTGCTTCGTGCGCAGTTCATCGAGGGCGAGCTGGAGCGAGCTGCGCGCCTCCTGGATCTTGGCCTCGTTGGCGAGGATGTCGACCTTGGCGACGGCCAGCGCCGCCTCGACCTCGCCGACCTTGCGGCGCGCCGTTTCGACCGCACTCTTCTGCTTGGCGTCGTCGAGCCGGAAGATCGGCTCGCCCTGGCCGACCTTGCCGCCCTGGCGGACATAGATCTCGGCGACGCGACCGCTGCTCTCGGGCACGATCGGCACGGTACGGAAGAACAAAGTCGCATTGGTGGTCGAGGGGTGGTTGTAGAAGATCACCGTAATCAGCGAGACGGTGAGCATCAGGCAGCCGATGATGCCCCAGCGCAGCTCGAACCAGACCGAATAGAGCGTGATCTCGTGGCCGAAGCGTTTGCCTTGGCCGTAACGGCGGTAGAGATAGTCCGGCAGGATCGTCAGCAGCGAGCAGATCAGGATCTCAACCATGGGCCGGCGCCTCCGGCTGGGTGGTGCGCGCGGCGGCGGCAGGCTGGCTCGTCGTAGCGGGTGATGGGGTTGCCGCGGGTGGCGGATCGCCCTGGCCCGTCGCGGCTGGTGCGGGTTCGTCATCGTCCCGTTCCGGCGGGATGCCCGCGATCTTGTCGAGCGCCCCGGCCATGCGGCGCAGCGGGTTCCAGACATCGGGGATCTCAATCAGGGCCAGCAGCAGCCCCGCCACCCAGAACAGGTGGATATGGGTGAAGAGAGCCAGCAGCCCGAGCACCGCGACGATCTCGAACTGAAGCTTGTGCGCCTTGTGCGCCATCCGCTCCGGCAGCGTGTGCAGGCGCAGGAAGAGCAGGCCGAAGCCCAGAACCGAGCCGACGATGATGACGGCCGCCAGAACCATCATCGCGTCGGTCTCGTTGGGCGCGGTGATGAAGGACGGCAGATGGTGGGGGGCGGCGGGGTGGAGCGTTGCGGCCAAGTCGGGTCTCCAGGCTGAGGCGCTGGAGCCCATCCGTCATGGCGCATGAGGCCTCGGCATTCCTGCCATGGCCCCCGGCTCGACACGTTCCCCCAACGTCAGCCGATCTGACTCCGATCGGAGGAAGCTGTCAAATGGCCGGTCTGGACGGGTTCAGCCCCACCAGCGCCCGGACACCGGGAAGCGGCCCGCCGCCTGCTCGATGACCTCGCCCAGCGCAAACAGCGTTTCCTCGTCGAAGGGGCGGCCGATGAGCTGCAGCCCGAGCGGCAGGCCCTGCCCGTCGAGCCCCGCCGGGACCGCGAT
This sequence comes from Bosea sp. OAE506, assembly GCF_040546595.1. Taxonomy (NCBI): domain Bacteria; kingdom Pseudomonadati; phylum Pseudomonadota; class Alphaproteobacteria; order Hyphomicrobiales; family Alloboseaceae; genus Allobosea; species Allobosea sp. OAE506. The sequence continues at coordinate 3,531,140 of NZ_JBEPOB010000001.1, forward strand.
GCCGGGCAGGCCAGCCATGTTCACCGTCACCGTGAAGACGTCGTTGAGATACATCTCGACCGGGTCAGCCGAGCCCTTCTCGCCGATGCCGAACGCCGCAGATGGCGTGGCAGGCGTCAGGACCGCATCGATCCCCGCCGCATAGGCCTCGTCGAAGTCGCGCTTGATCAGGGTGCGGACCTTCTGGGCGCGGACGTAATAGGCGTCGTAGTAGCCGGCCGAGAGGACATAGGTGCCGATCATGATGCGGCGCTTGACCTCGGTGCCGAAGCCGGCGGCGCGGGTTTTCTCGTACATCTCGACGATGTCCTTGCCCTGCTCGCGCAGGCCGTAGCGGACGCCGTCATAACGGGCGAGGTTGGAGGAGGCCTCGGCCGGAGCGACGATGTAATAGGCCGGGAGCGCATACTTGGTGTGGGGCAGCGAGATCTCGACGATCTCGGCGCCGGCGCTCTTGAGCCAGTCGATACCCTTCTGCCAGAGCGCGTCGATCTCGGCGTTGAGCCCGTCGAGCCGGTACTCCCGGGGGATGCCGATCTTCATTCCCTTGACCGAGCGGCCGACCGCCTTCTCGTAATCCGGCACAGCAGCGTCGACGCTGGTGGTGTCCTTGGGATCGTGGCCGGCCATCGAGCGCAGCATCACGGCGCAGTCGCGCACGCTCTTGCCGATCGGCCCGGCCTGGTCGAGTGAGGAGGCGAAGGCGACGATGCCCCAGCGCGAGCAGCGGCCATAGGTCGGCTTGATGCCGACCGTGCCGGTGAAGGCGGCAGGCTGGCGGATCGAGCCGCCGGTGTCGGTCGCGGTGGCGGCGAGGCAGAGATCGGCCGCGACCGCCGCGGCCGAGCCACCCGAGGAGCCGCCGGGCACGAGCGGGGTTTCGGAGCTGGTCCGGCGCCAGGGATTGACGACGTTGCCGAAGGCCGAAGTCTCGTTGGACGAGCCCATGGCGAATTCGTCATTGTTGAGCTTGCCGAGCATGACCGCGCCGTCGCGCCAGAGCTGGCCCGAGACGGTCGATTCATAGGGCGGCACGAAATTGCCGAGGATCTTCGAGCAGGCGGTGGTGCGCACGCCTTCCGTTGCGAAGAGGTCCTTGATGCCAAGCGGCAGGCCCTCCAGCGGGCCGGCCTCGCCCTTGGCCAGCTTGGCGTCGGAGGCGGCCGCCTGCTTCAGCGCGTGCTCGGGCGTCTCCAGCACATAGGCGTTGAGCGCCCGCGCCTTCTCGACGGCCGCGATATGGGCCTGCGTCAGCTCAGTGGCGGAGAAGCTCTTGGCCTTCAGCCCGTCGCGGGCTTCGGTCAGGGTGAGGCGGGTGAGATCGGTCACGGGCAATATCCGGATTCAGTGAAGGCAGTCGAACCGTCATGGCGAAGAGCACAGCGACGAAACCATCCAGAAGCGGCAGCGCTCGACGTCCTCTGGATTGCTTCGCTGACGCTCGCAATGACGGGTGTCACTCGATGACCTTGGGCACCATGAAGTAGTCGTCGTCGGAAGCCGGGGCGTTGGCGACGACCTTCGCCGCGATCTCGCCGTCGGTCACCACGTCCTGCCGCTGCTTCATCGCCATTGGCGTGACCGAGGTCAGCGGCTCGACGCCCTCGACATCGACCTCGTTGAGCTGCTCGACGAAGCCGAGGATGGCGTTGAGCTCGCCTTGCAGCTTGGGCAGATCGGCCTCCGGAACGGCGATGCGCGCCAGATGCGCGACGCGTTTGACGGTGGCGAGATCGACCGACATGGCGGACTCCAGGATGGTGGGCGCAACGCGCCAGATCAGGGTTCGCCGCGCTATAGCAGATGGCGGCGCGTAAGTAAGGGGCAAGTCCCGCGCCGTCATGGTCGGGCTTGACCCGACCATCTCATGTTCCAGAGATTCTCGGGTCTGCGCTCCGCTTCGCCCGAGAATGACGCTGGCGTCAGATCGTGAACGCCTCGCCCTTCCGGGGCACCAGCGTCTCGATCCCGCTGCCCTCAAGGCCCGCGACGAAAGCGTCGGCATTCGCGTCGATCAGCGGGAAGGTGCCGTAATGGCAGGGAATCGCGACCTGCGGCTTGACGAAGCGCGTCATCGCCAGCGCCGCGACCTTGCCGCCCATGGTGAAGCGGTCGCCGACCGGGCAGATGCAGGCCTCGACACCGTGGATCTCGCTGATCAGCGCCATGTCGGAGAAGATGTCGGTGTCGCCCATATGCCAGAGCGTCTTTTCCGCCTTGGCCTTGATGATCGCGCCATTGGCGTTGCCGAGCGGCACGGAGACCCCGGCCTCGCCCATGCCGGCCGAGTGATCGGCTCGGACCCAGGTCACGCTGAAGGCGCCGAGATCGATCGTGCCGCCGGTGTTCACCGGCTGGAACGCCTTCAGGCCCTTTGACGCCAGATGCATGGCGAGGTCGTAATTGGTGATGACGGTGGCGCCGGTGGTCTGCGCGATGGCCAGCGTGTCGCCGACATGATCGCCATGGCCATGGGTGACGACGATATGGGTCACGCCCTGCGAGATCGCCGCGATATCACCCTCGAACACCGGGTTCCCCGTAAAGAACGGGTCGATCAGGATGACCGCGCCGTCGATCTCGGCGCGGAAGGCGGAATGGCCGTACCAGGTCAGTTTCATGCGAAGGCTCCTGCGAGGCGATCAGGCGAGATGTGTGGTTACATATAGGTCGTTCCAGCCGGGATTCGAACGCTCGATGAGCGCGATTTTCCAGGCTCGGCGCCAGTGCTTGATGCGTTTCTCTTGGGCGATGGCTTCTTCGGGGGTGGCGTGATGCTCCGCATAGACGAGGCGCAAGGCGCCATGGCGAGCGGCGAACTCGGAACCTCGCCCCTCTCGATGGTCAGCGACGCGGCGAGACAGTGAACGCGTCACGCCGACATAGAGGGTGCCGCCCTTCTTGCTCGCGAGTAGATACACCCACATGCCAGCACCCCACGCCGTCGTCCCGGGCGAAGCGCAGCGTAGACCCGGGACCCATTCCGGAACAGTCGTAGGAGACGGACGAACGGGCCGAACGGAGCCCAAAGAGCTTCGTTCCGGAATGGGTCCCGGGTCGACGCGGCTTGCGCCGCTTGCCCGGGACGACCACGTCAGGCTGGATAAATGTGTAGTGGCGGGCCTTGAGGCCGGTCCCATGCGAACCGATACAACCGGAAAGTCCGCCCCATGACCGATGCCGCCACCCTCGCCCGCCGGATCGCCCAGGGACGCGGCGACGGGCCCGCCGACCTCGTGATCCGCGGGGCGCGGCTGCTCGACCTGGTGACGGGCGCGTTGGTGGAATCCGACATCGCGCTCTGCGGCGATACGATCGTCGGCACCCATGGCCGCTACGAGGGCAAGGTCGAGCATGACGCCACCGGCCTGATCGCGGTGCCCGGCTTCATCGACACGCATCTGCATGTCGAATCCTCGCTGGTCACGCCGCTCGAATTCGAGCGCTGCGTGCTGCCCCATGGCGTCACCACCGCGATCTGCGATCCCCACGAGATCGCCAATGTGCTCGGCGTCGACGGCATCACCTATTTTCTGGAATGCGCGCAGGCGATGCGGATGGATCTTCGCGTCAATTTGTCGAGCTGCGTGCCGGCGACGCATCTGGAGACGGCGGGTGCGCGGCTGGAGGCCGGCGACCTGACGCCCTTGATGGACCATCCCAAGGTGATCGGTCTGGCGGAGTTCATGAACTTCCCGGGCGTGATCCATCGCGATCCCGGCTGCCTGGCCAAGCTCGTGGCCTTCTCGGACCGTCCTATCGACGGCCATGCGCCGCTGGTCCGCGGGATGGACCTCAACGCCTATCTCTCCGCGGGCATCCGCACCGACCATGAAACGACCACGGCCGACGAGGCGCGCGAGAAGCTCGCCAAGGGCATGGCCATCCTGATCCGCGAGGGCTCGGTCTCGAAAGACCTGCTGCAGCTGATCCCGCTGATCTCGCGCGACGCCTCGCCCTTCCTCGCCTTCTGCACGGATGACCGCAACCCGCTCGACATCGCCGAGGAAGGCCATCTCGACTTCATGATCCGCACCGCCATCGCCCGCGGCGCGGATGTGCTGGCGACCTATCGCATAGCCTCGCTCTCGGCGGCGCGGCTGTACGGCCTGTTCGACCGCGGCTTCATCGGCCCGGGCAAGCGCGCCGACATCGTGCTAGTCGAGGACCTCGCGGCCTGCTCGGTGAAGCGGGTCTTCGCTGGTGGACGGCTGGTCGAGGATGGGCTCTTTGCCGACCGCGTGCCGGTGGCCCCGGTCGGGCTCGGCAGCGTGAAGCGCCGGACGCTCACGGAGAGCGACTTCAGGGCAGTGGCCCGGGAGGGCGAAACGCCGGTGATCGGGGTGGTGCCCGGCCGCATCATCACCGAGCGGCTGGCGATGCGGCTCCCGGTCCGCGACGGAGAGGCCCTGCCCGATTTCGATCAGGACGCGGTCAAGGTCACGGTGATCGAGCGCCATGGCAAGAGCGGCGGCATCGTCACGGGCTTCGTCCATGGCTTCGGCATGAAGAGCGGCGCGATCGCCTCCTCCGTCGGCCATGACAGCCATAATCTCTGCGTCGTCGGCGTCGACGAGGCCTCGATGGCCACCGCTGCCAACCGGCTGATCGCCATCGGCGGTGGCTTCGCGGTGGCCGATCGCGGGGTTGTGACGGCGGAACTGGCGCTGCCGGTGGCAGGGCTGATGAGCGACCAGCCCTTCGAGACCGTGCGGCACGGGCTCGAGGATCTGCGCGCGGCCGCCAAGGCGCTCGGCGTGGTGCTGGCAGAGCCCTTCCTGCAGGTCGCTTTCCTGACGCTGCCGGTGATCCCGCATCTCAAGATCACCGACAAGGGGCTGGTCGATGTCGATGCGTTCGACTTCGTGTAGCCGGCACGTCATTCTCGGGCGAAGCGCAGCGCAGACCCGAGAATCTCCGGCAGGATGAGGCTTTGGCCTGCACCTGCCTTGAGATGCTCGGTTCAAGCCCGAGCATGACGCGAAGCTCACTTCGCGAGCAGTTCCTCCGGCATTTCAATCCCTTCAGCCCGCGCCTTGGCACGCAGAGTCAGGCGCCGGACGCCGGGCAGACGCGTGCCCTCCTGAGCCTCGATGGCGTGGACCAGCGCGCGCATGCGCTCGTCGAACCAGTTGCCGCCCATGGCGTGCGGGTCGATCGCGAGGATGAGCTGTCCGGTGTCGGGCGGGCCGCCCTCGGTATCGAGGAAGGAGGAGGCCTGAAAGCCGAAATGCGCGCCGACGAGGGCCGCGGCCAGGATCTCGACCATCATGGCCAGGGTCGCGCCCTTGGCGTCGCCGAGCGGGACCATGGTGCCGGCGAGCGCCGCAGCCGCATCCGTCGTCGGCTTGCCGTGGACGTCGAGCGCCCAGCCCTCGGGGATGGCTTGCCCCTTCTGCTTGGCGGCAACGATCGGGCCGCGGGCGACCTTGGATAGCGCCATGTCGATGACGACGGGCTCTCGCCCGGCCAGCGGCGCGGCAAAGGCGATCGGGTTGGTGCCGAAGACCGGCTTGGAGCCGCCCCAGGGCGCGATCGCGCCCGGCGTGTTGGCGAAGAGCATGGCGACGAGGCCCTGCTCGGCGAGGCGCTCGACATGCAGGCCGGCGGCGCCGCAATGGTTCGAGCGGCGGATCGGCGCGGCGATGATGCCCTGCTCGCGGGCGAGGTCGGGGATTTCGGCGATGGCGAGGTCGATCGCCGGGTAGGCGAAGCCGTGGCCTGCATCGATCGCCAGCACGCCGGGCTTCGGCCGGCTCGCCTTGGGCACGACCTGCCCGTCGATCTTGCCGGCTTTCAGCATGGCGAGATAGGTCGGCACGCGCGACAGGCCGTGGCCCTTGAGCCCGTCCGCCTCGGCCATCACCAGCGCCCAGGCGACGGAGGCTGCGTTCGCCGGCGAGGCGCCGGCCGCAGCGAAGATGTCTGTCAGGCGGGTCTCGGCATTCTCCAGAGAAAACCGCGTCATACCCTGTCCTCCAGCGCCGCCATGACCCGCTCGGCCACGAACCCGGAGACGCGGCCGTTCGACTCGACCGTGTTGCCGGCAATGTGGGGCGTCAGGATCAGATTGGGCACATCGGCGAAGAGCTTGCCGGCGCCGCGCAGCGGCTCCTCGGCGAAGACGTCGATGGCTGCGCCGCCGAGCTTGCCGGCCTTTAGCGCGCCCACCAGCGCGGCCTCGTCCATGATGCCGCCGCGCGCCGCGTTGATCAGGATCGCGTCAGGCTTCATCCGGGCGAGCGCATCCTTGCCGATCAACCCCTTGGTCTCGGGCGTCAGCGGCAGATGGATGCTGACGACGTCGGAATTCGCCAGCAGCGCATCGAGTTCGAGCCGCTCGGCCGAGGCCCAGGCCGGATGATCGGCTGCGACATAGGGGTCGTAGGCCGCGACCGTCATCCCGAGCAGGCGGCCATGGGCGGCGGTGTCGCGGGCGATGGCGCCGAAGCCGACGAGGCCGAGCCGCTTGCCGGCGATCTCACGGCCGATCAACTTCGTCTTGGGGAACTCGCCCGCGACCATCGCGGCATTGGCGAAATAGGCGCCTCGAAGCAGCATCATGGCGCTGCCGATGACGTATTCGACGACGGAGAGGCTGTTGGCCCCCGTGGCCGGGAAGACCTTGATGCCGCGCGCCTCGCAGGCGTCCATGTCGATGTTGTCGAGGCCGACGCCCAGCCGCCCGACGACCTTCAGCTTCTTCGCCGCCTCGAGCACCGGGCCCCTGACATTGGTCTGGTTGCGGACGATCAGGGCCGGGACGTCGGCGACGAGCTTCGCCAGTTCGTCGGGCTTGCCGAAGAGCTCGGGGTCGTGATGGACCTTGTAGCGGGCGCTCAGCGCCGCGACCGCCGCCTCGTCCATGAATTCCGTGATGACGATGTCAGTCATGGCAGGCCCTTCCGGTGATGGCGTCAGCCGAGCGCGATCAGGCCGGCTGTGACGATGACGAGGATGACGAGGCTCGTGCCGGTGACGAGCGCCAGATGGCGCCAGCCGAGCCGAGCCATCGCGCCGAGCGAGGTGCCGAGCCCGAGCGCGGCGATGGCGATCAGCAGGCCCCAGCCCGAGATCGCCAGAAGCAGGCTACGCAGCGGTGAATAGAGCGGCGCCAGGCCCGGCTGGAGCAGGAGCACGCTGTTCACCAGGCAGAGCACCAGGAACATGATGGCGAAGACCGGCACGGGAACCTTCGCCCTGTCGGCGACGCCCCCGGCGCGCTTGGCATCGTCATGGACAAGCCACCAGCCGACGATCAGCACGGCGGGCAGCAGCAGGAAGACGCGGAACAGCTTGACGATGATCGCCGCGTTCGACGCCTCGACCGAGACGGACTGGCCGGCACCGACGACCTGCGCGACGTCATGGATGGTGGCGCCGAGCAGGATACCGGTCTGGGCCGGCGTGAAGCCGAGCCAGACGCAGAGCAGCGGATAGGCCAGCATCGCGACCGTCGAGAGCGCGTTCATCGCGATGACGGTGAAGGCGACGTCCGCGGCCTTGCTCTTGTAGTCCGGCACCACGGTGGCGGTGGCGAGGGCGGCCGAGGCGCCGCAGACGGCGGTGGCGACGCCGCCCAGCGCGCCCATGCCGGTCTCGCGGCCGAGCCAGCGCGCCAGCAGGAAGCCGGACAGGATGGTGGCGGCCATCGCCACGATGACGAGCAGCGCCGTGGTCGCTCCGAGCGCGATAATGTCGCCCAGCGCGACGCGCAGGCCCAGAAGCGCGATCGCCCAGCGCAGCATCTTCTTGACGCAGAAAGTCATGCCGGCCTGGAAGCGCGGCGCGTTGGCCAGCGGGTGCAGGACCATGCCGATGACCAGCGCGATCACCACGGCGGGGATGCCGAAACGCCCACCAGCCGCCGACTTCACCAGCGGCTCGGCAATGTAGGCGGCAACCGCGACCGCGGCGGACAGCGCGATGCCGTCGAGGAGCGGACGCCAGGCACTGACGCGGGTCGTCGTCGCGATGGACAAGATCGAAGGCTCCCGAGTGTTCGGCCGGGGCGATGGGAGTGCCGGGGCGGAGCGTGGCCGCCCCGGCTGTTAGCAGTCGCTCAGGCCGAGCGGTAGAGCTTGGTCATCGAGAATTCGCGGTGCCCCAATGCTTCCGCTGCAGTCAGGCGGCCATTGGCGGTGCGCACGATGTTCTCGATCAGGGCGTCGCCGGCCTGCGGGATCGTCATGTCGCGGCGCAGGATGCCGGAGACGTCGACGTCGATATGCTCCGGCATGGTGCGCATCGTCTTGGGGTTGCCGGTGATCTTGATGACCGGGACGATCGGGTTGCCGATGACGTTGCCCTGGCCGGTCGGGAAGGTGTGCACGACATAGCCGCCCGCCGCCATCAGGGTCACGCATTCGGCCGCGGCCGAGGAGGTGTCCATGTAGTAGAGGCCCGGCCCCTTGGTCGGCGCCTGCGCCGGCTCGAGGATGTCGATGTATTTGCACTCCCGGCCGATCTTCTCGAGGTTGCCGAGCGCCTTCTCCTCGATCGTGGTCAGGCCGCCGGCGATGTTGCCCTTGGTCGGCTGCGAATCGGAGAGATCGTCGGTCTTGTGGGCCTCGATCACGTCGTCCTGATAGGCCTTCCACATCTTGTACCAGCGTTCGCCCACCTCGGGCGTCGCCGCGCGGGCCTTGCAGAGATGCTCGGCGCCGGTGATCTCGGAGGTCTCGCCGAAGACGCCGTAGACGCCGCGCGGAATCCACTTGTCGTACATGTTGCCGACGGTCGGGCAGGAGGAGAGGCCCGTCGTGGTGTCGGATTCACCGCATTTGGTCGAGACCCAAAGCTCCTCAATGCCGCACTTCACGCGCTGCAGCTCGGTCGCCCACTGGACGAATTCCTTGGCGACATAGGAGGCACGGGCGATCGTCGAGATGTCGCCATGGCCCTCGATGCCGAAGCCGACGACGGGCTTGCCGGTGGCGGCGATGCCATCGACGACGCGCTTGGTCCAGCCGTCCTCGATGCCGATGACGACCACGGCGGCGACGTTCGGGTTGGAGCCCGTGCCGATCAGGGTGCGGAAATGGAGCTCCAGATCCTCACCGAACTGCAGGCGGCCATAGGCGTGCGGGATCGCCAGCGTGCCCTTGACGTTGTTGGCGACGGCCTCGCAGGCGGCGTTGGAGAGATCGTCGAGCGGCAGCAGCAGCACGTGATTACGCACGCCGACGCGGCCGTTCTCGCGGCGCCAGCCGAAGAACGAGTCGAGGTTGCGGCCGGTCGGGCGGCGGACGACGGGGGTCTTGAACTCGGGAGCCTCGATCTTGCGACCCTTGATGCGGGCGAGCTTGCCTTTGACGAGATCGAAGTTGGCGACGATCGACATGGACGTTTCCTCTTTTGGCTAAGCGGGCTCGACCCTGATGGGAGCCCTTGGCGGCACGGTCAGACGGGCGAGGCGCTCACCAGCGCTTGGTCTTGGCGTTGTGGACGTGGAGATGCTCGCCCTGCTTCACGTCGGCGCGGGCCTGGCCGATGTCCTGGCCGTATTTCCAGATCGTCTCGCCCTTCTTGATGTCCTTGAGCGCGACCTTGTGACCGATCGGGATGTCCATCTTCGCGGTCAGGCGGAAGTCGGAATTGTCGTGCGTGATCACGCACAGCATGTCGGTGCCGGCCTTCAGGCCTTCGACGACGACGACGCCGACGGTGTCCTTCTTCTCATGGACCAGGAGGTGGGGCTTGCTCATCGGGGTTTCCTCGCTGCGATCGTCTCCCGGCCCGCTCCAATTCAGGACTCGACCGGCTGCATGACAAGTCTTATATAAGACATATGACCGAGCACAAGCGCGAAATCGCGCATCCCCCCGAACCGGCCGGCAGCGCCGAAATTCTCGGCTTCCGGCCGCTCTACCGGCAGGTGAAGGACCATTTCGTGCGCCGACTCGTCGATGGCGTGTGGGCGCCGGGAACGGCGTTGCCGAGCGAGGGGCAGCTTGCGGCCGAACTCGGCGTGAGCCAGGGCACTGTCCGAAAGGCGCTCGACGAACTTGCCGCCGAGAACCTGCTGGTGCGCCGCCAGGGGCGCGGCACCTTCGTTGCCGAGCATGACGAGCAGCGCATCCTGTTCCAGTTCTTCAAGCTGGTGCCGGACGATGGCGTGGCGCAGTTCCCCGACAGCACGGTTCTGGCGACCGAGAGTGCCGAGGCCGACGATGCGGAGCGCGCCGCGCTGGCGCTCGAGGCGGGAGAGACGGTGCTGCGCATCCGGCGCATCCGCTCGCTCGGCGGCAAGCCGCAGGTCCTCGAGACCGTCAGCCTGCCTGAGCGCCGCTTCCCAGGCCTCGCCGACGGGCCCATTCCGAACAATCTCTACAGCCTGTTCGCCACGCGCTACGGCGTGACGGTGGCCCATGCCCGCGAGCGGCTGAAGGCGGTCGCGCTCTCGCCCGACGAGGCGCGCCGCCTCGGAGCCGCAGCCGGCACGCCCGCGCTCTCGATCGACCGCATCGCGCTGTCGCTGGAGGGCGTCCCCGTCGAGCGACGTCTCAGCCTGTGTCTGACCGAGGAGGCTCACTACCAGTCCGATCTGCGCTGACGCGTTCGCGGTCCCTGAACTTTCCCAAAAGCCGCCAAAGAGCGGCCGTTCAACACGACCCATGGAGGATACGCATGAGCATGACCAAAAGGGCGGCCCTGGCCGCGTTGCTGTCACTGGGGCTGGCTGCGCCGGCGCTGGCGCAGAGCTTTCCGACCAAGCCGATCACGGTGATCGTGTCCTTCGCGGCCGGTGGTCCGAGCGACGTGATCGCGCGGCTGCTGGGCGAGCAGATGAGCAAGACGCTCGGCCAGCCGGTCGTGGTCGAGAACGTCGCGGGAGCGGGCGGCACGGCGGGCGCCAAGCGCGCGGCCGCGGCCGAGCCGGACGGGCACACCATCCTGATCCACCATCTCGCGCTCGCCGCGGCGCCGGCGCTCTACGCCAATCTCGGCTACGACACGAAGACCGCCTTTGCGCCGATCGGGCTGGTCAACACCGGTCCGATGGTGATCGCCAGCAAGCTCGCTTTGCCACCGACGGACGCGAAGTCCTTCTTCCCCTACATCAAGGAGAATGCCGAGAAGCTGACGGTGGCGCATGCCGGCGTCGGCTCGAACTCGCATCTTTGCGCCGTGCTGATGTCCCAGCAGCTCGGGGCCAAGTTCAATCAGGTCGCCTATCGCGGTACGGGACCGGCGATGAACGACCTGGTGGGCGGCCAGATCGACATCCTCTGCGACCAGTCGACCTCTGCGATCCCGCAGATCACCGGCAAGAGCATCCGCGCCTATGCCGTGACCTCGACGCAGCGGCTCGACGTTCTCCCCGATGTCCCGACCATGGCGGAAGCGGGCGCCAAGCTCGACATGACGATCTGGCACGGTCTCTACGCGCCGAAGGGGACTCCCGCCCCGGTTCTGGACAAGCTCAACGCGGCGCTGCGGACGGCGCTGAAGGAGCCGGCCGTGGTCGAGAAGTTCAAGGCCTTCGGCACCAGCACCTTCCCCGAGAGCGAGATGAGCCGCGACGCGCATGCCAGGCTCTTCGCGGCCGAAGTCGACAAATGGGCGACGTCTCTCGCGGCGGCCGGCGTCAAGCCGCAGGGCTGAGGCGATCGCGCCCGTGCCCCCTTCCGCAGGCTGTGCCGCTCGCCTCGCGCGGCGGCACATGCTAGGGGCCGGCGATGTCCAGCAATGTCGTGACGCTCGAAGCCTTCGCCGCCCTGCCCGACCATGCAAGGCTGCTCGGGCTCGACCTAGGTACCAAGACGATCGGGCTGGCGCTCTCCGACGTGGAGCGCCGGATCGCGACGCCGCTGGAAACGATCAAGCGGATCAAGTTCACGCAGGACGCCGCCGTGCTGTTGCAGATCGCGGCGAAATACGGCGTCGCCGGGCTGGTCGTCGGCCTGCCGCTCAACATGGACGGGACCGAGGGCCCGCGCGTGCAGTCGACGCGAGCCTTCGTGCGCCATCTGGTTCCGCTGACGTCGCTGCCGATCCTGTTCTGGGACGAGCGGATGTCGACGCTGGCGGTCACGCGCACGCTGCTCGATGCAGACGCCTCGCGCGCCAAGCGGGCAGCCGTGGTCGACAAGATGGCGGCGGCCTACATCCTCCAGGGGGCGCTCGACCGGCTCACCCGGATCGAGAACGCGGCCGCAGACGAGGCCGATCCCGACCAGCCCTGACGGGCCCCCTCACCGGGCACGAAAAAGCCCGCGCGTTTGACCGCGCGGGCTTGCGAATCGATCTCCGTCGACGCTCAGCGATGGTCGCGGAAGTCGTAGGCCGGACGGCCATAATAGCCGCGGTAGACCGGCGCGGGAGCGTAGACGGGCCCCGGCGCGTAGTAGCCGTCGTCATAATAGGGCTCGGCATAGGCCCTGCTCTGCGAGGCGATCACCGCCGCGCCGAGAAGTCCGAGTCCGACACCGGCGGCGATGCCTGCGCCGCGGTTGCCGCGGTGCCAGCCGCCGCGATAGCCGCGGTAGCGATACTGGCTGTATTCGGCCTGAGCCTTGTCCAGCCGTGCCGGATCGACGCTCGCGGGCGCTCCAGCGGCCATGGCCGGCGCGACGAGGCCGGCGGATACGACGCTCAGCGAGGCGAGCGCGACGATGGCGGTCTTCCTCAGCGACATCATGATGAATCTCCTGTCTGCGGGGACGCCCCCGACTTGCGGGAACTCTCGTCCCCGGCGGTTGAATGCGGCGTGAACCGATCGCGGCCGGATTGCGGCAGACGCAACGCCACCTCGGGGCTGCGCCATTGCTCCACGCCGGCGGCCATGAAATGGGAAGCGGGTCCTCCGCTCCGGATGCCATGGCCGTCTGCTCTCACAACGGCTGACGGGCGCGCCGGTTCCCCTTGGGCATCCATCCCGACCGCCTCGCCGCCGGCGACCCTGCCCCTCCTCCGCCCACTGAAACCATGCTGACCAGCCTGATCGCCGTCTTTCTCGTCATCGCCACCGGCTGGTTCCTGAAGGCCCGCGGAATCGTCGCACCGAGCCATTGGCTTGGCGTCGAGCGGCTGACCTATCAGGTCCTGTTCCCATCGGTCGTGATCCACACCCTCGCCGTCGCCGATCTCAGTCGCCTGCCCGTGCTGGCGATGGGGCTGAGCCTCGTCCTGGCCATCCTGATCGTGGCCGGAGCACTGCTGCTGGCCCGCCCGCTCCTGGCGCGCGCCGGGGTCGATGGGCCGGCCTTCACCTCGATCTTCCAGGGCTCCGTGCGCTGGAACACCTTCGTCGCGCTCGCGCTGGCCGCCGGCCTGCAGGGCCGCGACGGCACCACGCTGATGGCGATCGCGGTCGCCGCGATGATCCCGCTGCTCAACGTGATGTGCGTGCTCGTTCTGTCGCGCTTCGCCCATGGCCGGCCGATGGGCGCGATGGCGACGGTCCGCTCAATCGCCTTCAACCCCTTCATCTGGTCGTCCGTGGTCGGCCTCGTGCTCAACCAGTGCCAGTGGATGCTGCCGGCCGCGATCGTGAGCTATCTCGACGTGATGGGCCGGGCCGCGCTTGGCGTCGGGCTGCTGGCGGTCGGTGCCGGGCTCGATCTGCGCAGCCTCGCGCGGCCCCGCACCGCCCATCTCGTAGCGGTGACCACCAAGCTCGTGGTGATGCCGCTGCTGGCCTGGACCATCGCCCGCCATCTCGGGCTGAGCGGCCCTGCCCTGACGATGACGGTGGTCGCGGCGGCGGTCCCGACCGCGACGGCGGCCTATTTCCTCGCCCGTGATCTCGGCGGCGATGCGCCGCTGATGGCCGAGATCACGACGTTGCAGACGCTGCTCGCGCTGGCGACGCTGCCGCTGGCGGTTCTTTTCCTCGGCTGACCGCGCCAAGTGCTTGAGATTGTCCTACAATACTCGCTATGATTGCATCACGTCGCACCGGTGGGGGCGCGGCGCCAATCGCCGGGTTCAGCCCGGCTCGAGCGGGGATGCGTCGGGGATGAGGAGCAAGGGACAGTCCGGGGGCTTGCCGGAGTTGGGTGCGGCGTCGGAACAGGACGAGGGCGAGACCGGGACCAAGCAGCAAAACCTGCCCGCAGCGGTGCTGAAAAGCCCGCCCCCACGCGCCGCGCAATCGGAAGTGGCCGACTATATCGAGGTTCTCGTCGCCGAAATGCGGCATATGGCCCAGACGGCCCATCTCGAGAGCCTCGCCTATTTCCTCGAGATGGCGCGGCTGGAAGCGGCCATCCAGGCCCGCCGCCTGGGCTGTTGCGGGCCGGAGCGGACAGGCTGAGCCGCGGCGCGGCCTCCGAACGCATCTCTACCTGAGGTTGTATTCCGCGGCCGATGGCCGTCAGTCCTCGACGCGCGACAGCGCCCCTCCGGGGTGGCGGCGGATCGCACCGTCCAGTTCGAGATCGAGCACGGTGCGGCTGACATCGCGGGCCGAACAGCCGCTCGCCCGCACCAGATCGTCCAGCGACACCGGGGCCGCCCCCAGCAGGGCGAGGAGGCGCGGGCGAATGCCCTCGCTGTGCTCGGTCGTGCTCGCGGGATCCGGCGTCACCGCCGCGGGCTCCGGCCAGAGCGCCAGCGGTGCCGGCTCGATGCCAGGCAGATCGAGTTCGTCCCAAAGGGGCTGCGTCTGCGTCTCACCCGCGCCCTCATGCATCGCGGGCGGAGGCTGGAGAAGCGCGCCGTCCGTCCCGATGAGGGGCGCCAGTGCCTCGACGACATGGGCGGCCTCGGCGCAGAGCGTCGCGCCCTCGCGGATCAGGTGATTGCCGCCCTCGGCGCGAGGATCGAGCGGCGAGCCGGGGACGGCGAAGACGATCCGCCCCTGCTCGTTGGCGAAGCGGGCGGTGATCAGCGAGCCGGATTTGCGGACGGCCTCGACCACGACCGTGCCCAGCGACAGCCCCGAGACGAGGCGGTTGCGCCGCGGAAAGTCGCGCCCCCGGGGCGCGAGGCCGAGCGGCATCTCGCTGATCGCGGCGCCGTCCGCCAGGAGGCGCTGCAGCAGCGGGATGTTCTGCGGCGGATAGACCTCGTCCAGCCCGCCGGCGAGTACCGCGACCGTGCCCGTACCGAAGCTGGCTTCGTGAGCGGCCGTGTCGATCCCGCGTGCGAGGCCGGAGACGACGACGAAGCCCGCTTCGCCCAGGTCACGCGCGAGACGCGCGGTGAATTTCAGCCCGGCGGCGGAGGCATTGCGCGAGCCGACGATGGCGACGCAAGGGCGCAGCAGCACCTCGGCCCGCCCAAGAACGGCGATCAGCGGTGGGGCGGTGTCGATCGCCTGCAGCGCGGGCGGATAGGCGGCCTCGCCCAGGGCGAGGAGGCGGGCTCCACGCCGGCGCAGCCCCTCCATCTCGCGCTCGGCCTCCGCGAGCGTGCAGATTCGAAGCGTACGGCCGGCCTGGCGCGCGAGATCGGGCAGCGCCTCGATGGCGGCCGCGGCCCCGCCGAAGCGGTTCATCAGCGAGCGGAAGGTGCGCGGGCCGACGCTTTCGCTGCGGATCAGCCGCAGCCAGTCGAGACGCTGGCGATCGCTGAGGACGATGCCAGCCATGGGGGCCTCAGCCCTTCTGCCCGATCTTGCCCTCGCTCCCGGCGAGGAGGCGAGCAATGTTCGCCCGGTGCATGAACCAGAGCAACAGGGTGAGCACGGCCATCAGTGCCGCCGCCTTGGCGTCGCGCACCCAGAACAACAACAGCAGCGGCGTCAGCAGGCTCGCAATCAGGGCCGACAGCGAGGAATAGCGCGTGAGATAGGCGATGCTGAGCCAGAGCGCGGCGAAGATCAGGGCGATCGAGCCCTTCAGCGCGATCAGGATGCCGAGGAAGGTGGCGACGCCCTTGCCGCCCTTGAAGCGCAGCCACACCGGGAAGAGGTGGCCTAGAAAGGCGCCAAGCCCCGCCACCAGCCCTGCCTCGCGCCCGCCGAGCAGGGCGGCGGCGAGCAGCACGGCCGCCGTGCCCTTGAGCATGTCACCGAGCAGGGTAAGCGCCGCCAGCTTCTTGTTGCCGGTGCGCAGGACGTTGGTCGCGCCGATATTGCCCGAACCGATGCTGCGCAGATCGGGCCCGCCGCTCAGGCCGGTCAGGATGATGCCGAAGGGAATCGAGCCGAGCAGATAGCCGAGCACCAGCGCAGCGGCGCCAGCCGAGCCGGACAGGCTCCAGTTCATCACGTCGCTCATGCCGCCTCTTTCGTCACCGGTCGGAACTCTAGCCTACCCCGCCGGCGCCTCATAGACCACGCGGCCGCCGACCAGGGTCGCCTGGACGATGCCTTCCAGCCGCGCCTCGTCGAAGGGCGAGTTCTTGGCGCGCGACTTGAGCTTGCGCTTGTCGACGACATAGGGCGCATCGACGTCGAGCAGCATCAGGTCGGCGGGTGCACCGGGCGCGAGCCGGCCGCAGCGCAGGCCCAGCAGGTCGGCCGGCTTGGTCGACAGCGCCGCCAGCAGGTCCGGCAAGGCGATCTGGCCCGCCTGCACCAGGCGCAGCGAGGCCGAAAGCAGCGTCTCGATGCCGAGCGCGCCGTCCGCGGCCTCGGCGAAGGGTTGGCGCTTGGTCTCGACATCCTGCGGATCATGATCGGATACGACGACGTCGATGACGCCCTCGGCCAGCGCGGCGACCAGGGCCAGCCGCTCCTGTTCGTCGCGCAGGGGCGGCGAAACCTTGCAGAAGGTGCGGTAGTCGCCGACGTCGTTCTCGTTCAGCGTCAGGTTGTTGATCGAGGCGCCGCAGGTGACGCGCAGGCCTTCGGCCTTCGCCCGGCGGATGAGTTCGACCGAATCCGAGCAGGAGATCATCGCGGCGTGGTAGCGCCCGCCGGTCGCCCGGGCGAGGCGCAGATCGCGCTCCAGCATCACCGTCTCGGCCTCGCGCGGGATGCCCGGAAGGCCCTTGCGGCTGGCGAACTCGCCCTCGGCCATCACGCCGGCGCCGCGCAGATCGGGATCCTCGACATGGTTCATGATCAGCGCGTCGAAATCGCGAGCATAGATCAGGGCGCGGCGCATGATCTGCGGATTGCGCAGGGCCTTGGCGCCATCGCCGAAAGCGACCGCGCCGGCCTCCAGCAGCAGGCCGATCTCAGTGATCTCCTTGCCGTGCAGGCCCTTGGTCAGAGCGGCGCAGGGCAGGACGTTGACGATCGCCTTGTCGCGGGCGCGGCGCTTGATGAAGTCGATGATGGCGGGGTCGTCGATCGGCGGGTCGGTGTCGGGCCGGCAGACCACGGTGGTGACGCCGCCGGCCGCTGCAGCCTGAGAACCCGTCCCCAGCGTCTCGCGGAACTCGGCGCCCGGCTCACCGAGGAAGGCGCGCAGATCGACGAGGCCCGGCGCGACGACCAACCCGCGCGCGTCGATGCGGCGGGTGCCTTCGGCGGTCGCGGGGGCTGGCCCCCACTCGACCGACGCGATGACACCATCGCGCAGCAGCAGCGAGCCACGCCCGTCGCGGCCTGTGGCGGGGTCGACGAGGCGCGCATCGAGGATCGCGACGTCCTGAAGTTCGGCCATGCCCGTTTCCACTCGCTCAGATGTTGGGCAGATGCTGCGCCAGCGCGTCGAGCACGGCCATCCGCACCGCGACACCCATCTCGACCTGCTCGCGGATCAGCGACTGGGCGCCGTCGGCGACCTCGGAGGAAATCTCGACGCCACGGTTCATCGGGCCCGGATGCATGACGAGCGCGTCGGGCTGTGCCCGCTGCAGCTTCTCCCGGTCGAGGCCGAAGTAACGGAAATACTCCTTCGAGGACGGCACGAAGGCGCCATGCATGCGCTCGAGCTGGAGGCGCAGCATCATCACGATGTCAGCGCCTTCCAGGCCCTTGTTCATGTCGGTGAAGACCTCGACGCCCATGCGCTCGATGCCGGCGGGCAGAAGCGTCGAGGGGGCGATCAGGCGCACCTTGGCGCCGAGCGCATTGAGCAGGATGATGTTCGAGCGGGCGACGCGCGAGTGCAGGATGTCGCCGCAGATCGCCACCGTCAGCCCCATGATCCGCCCCTTGTTGCGGCGGATGGTCAGGGCGTCGAGCAGGGCCTGGGTCGGGTGCTCATGGGCGCCGTCGCCGGCATTCACCACCGAGCAGCCGACCTTGCGGGCCAGCAGATGGACCGCGCCCGCCGCATGATGGCGCACGACGATGATGTCGGGCCGCATCGCGTTCAGGGTCGCGGCG
Organism: Bosea sp. OAE506; assembly: GCF_040546595.1. Lineage (NCBI taxonomy): Bacteria > Pseudomonadati > Pseudomonadota > Alphaproteobacteria > Hyphomicrobiales > Alloboseaceae > Allobosea > Allobosea sp. OAE506. Next base: position 3,549,312 of record NZ_JBEPOB010000001.1, read on the forward strand.
GTGTCGATCAGCGTCTCGCCCTTCTTCACCGAGGAGGACGCGACCGACATGTTCATGACGTCGGCGCCCAGCCGCTTGCCGGCCAGCTCGAAGGAGGCCTGCGTCCGGGTCGAGGGCTCGAAGAACAGGTTGATCTGGGTGCGGCCGCGCAGGGTCGCCGTCTTCTTCTCGACCTGGCGGGAGAGCGCGACATAGGCGTCGGCCCGGTCGAGCAGCGCCTCGATGTCCAAATGGGACAACCCCTCGATCCCGAGGAGATGCCGGTGCGGATAGAGCGGGGCTGGCGATGTCATTTGAAGAGGGGTGTTTAGGCGCGAGTCGGGCGGGGCGCAAGCGCGCGATGGCGCTCTCCCGCATGCGGTCTGCCCGCTGGTGGCGCGAGACGAAGGACGCTACGCCTTCGGGTCTGGCGGCGCTGCCGCCCCCTGCCCGCGCCGAGGAGCCCGCCCGATGTCCCCCTCCGCCGTTCCCGCCGCCCATGGCTCGACCTGGAGCACGATCGCGCCGGCCGAGGCCGGGTTCGACGAAGCCAAACTGGCAGCCGCAGTCGCCTTCGCGCAGGCCCATGAGAGCCCCTGGCCGAAGAGCCTGTTCTACCCCGATGGAAGTTATGTCGGGAATCGCGAATGGAACGAAAGCGGGCCATGGACCGAGATCGTCGGCCCCGTGCGCGAGCGCGGCGGGCCGGCCGGCCTCGTGCTGAAGGGCAGGCGCATCGTCGCCGAATGGGGCGACACCACCCGCACCGACATGACCTTCTCGATCGCCAAGAGCTATCTGTCCGTGCTGGCGGGGCTCGCCGTACAGGACGGGCTGATCGCCGATCTCGACGAGCCGGTGGGCCACAGCCTGCCCGGCCCGTTCTTCGCAAGCACCCACAACGCCAAGATCACCTGGCGGCACCTGCTGCAGCAGTCGAGCGAGTGGCAGGGCGAGATCTTCGACAAGTCCGACCAGGTCGACCACAACCGCCAGGTCGGCCCCAGCGCCGACAACAGCCGCAAGGGCCAGAAGCGGCAGCTGCATGCGCCCGGCAGCTTCTACGAATACAACGACGTGCGGGTGAACCTGCTCGGCTGGTGCCTGCTGCAACGCTTCCGCAAGCCGCTGCCCGAGGTGCTGCGCGAGCGCATCATGGACCCGATCGGCGCTTCATCCGAGTGGGAGTGGCAGGGCTACGAGAATTCCTTCGTCGAGATCGACGGGCAGCGCATGCAGTCCGTGCCGGGCGGCGGCCATTGGGGCGGCGGCCTGTTCATCGGCGCGCGCGACCATGCCCGCTTTGGCCTGCTGATGGCACGGGGCGGCGAATGGGGCGGCCGCAGCCTGCTCTCGGCCGACTGGATTGCGCAGATGGTCGCGCCCTCCCCGACCCTGGCGAATTACGGCTTCCTGTGGTGGCTGAACCGCGGCCCCACGGCCCGGCCGGCTCTCCCTGCCAGCGCCTACTGGGCGCTGGGCGCAGGCACCAACATCATCCTTGTCGACCCCGAGAACGATCTCGTCGCGGTGCTGCGCTGGATCGACGGAGCGTCGTTCGACGCCTTCCTGGGCCACCTCTATGGCGCGATGGCCTGAAGGGGCTCGATCAGGCCCGACCCGCGACCTTGATCGCTGCCGATGCAAGCCCATCTGACAGCGAGGTCCGGGGCCTTGTGCCCAAAACGCCGCCGAACGTCGCAATCCGCATTCGGCGTTTGACACGGCCTCCCGCCTGAACCACTTTCGCGCGCAATTCCGAACGCCCTAGTCCGTTGCCGGTCGCGAGGTCGCCTTTCAGGCCGATTTCGCGCTCTGCTGAGGCCGTTACCGAGACACGCCATCATGAAGCTCCTCGTCGTCGAGTCGCCGGCCAAGGCCAAGACGATCAACAAGTATCTCGGCTCCGACTATGAGGTGATCGCCTCCTTCGGGCATATCCGCGATCTTCCCGCGAAGGACGGCTCGGTCGATCCCGAGCATGACTTCGCGATGAAGTGGGAGATCGAGGGGCGCGGCGCCAAGCAGGTTTCCGAGATCGTCAAGGCGCTCAAGGGCGCCGACAAGCTGATCCTCGCAACCGACCCCGACCGCGAGGGAGAGGCGATCTCGTGGCATGTGCTGGAGGCGCTCAACGCCAAGAAGGCGCTGAAGGGCATTCCCGTCGAGCGCGTGACCTTCAACGCCGTGACCAAGGACGCGGTGCAGACCGCGCTCGCCAATCCGCGCCAGGTCGACCAAGCGCTGGTCGACGCCTATCTCGCACGCCGCGCACTGGACTATCTCGTCGGCTTCACCCTCTCGCCGGTGCTCTGGCGCAAGCTGCCCGGCGCACGCTCCGCGGGGCGCGTGCAGTCGGTGGCTCTGCGCATCGTCTGCGACCGCGAGCGCGAGATCGAAGCCTTCCGGGCGCGTGAATACTGGTCGCTGGTCGCAACGCTGGCGACGGCTGCGGGCGGCGTCTTCGATGCCCGCCTCGTGGGCGCCGACGGCAAGAAGATCACCCGGCTCGACATCGGCACCGGCGACGAAGCCCGGGCTTTCAAGGAGTCGCTGGAGAGCGCCGCCTTCAATGTCGCCAATGTCGAGGCCAAGCCCGTCAAGCGCCACCCCTACCCTCCCTTCCAGACCTCGACCCTGCAGCAGGAGGCCTCCCGCAAGCTCGGGCTGGCTCCGGCGCGGACGATGCAGCTGGCGCAGCGGCTCTATGAGGGTGTCGACATCGGCGGCGAGACGGTCGGTCTCATCACCTATATGCGAACCGACGGCGTCGACATGGACGGGTCGGCCATCACCGCGGCGCGCCGCGTCATCGGCAAGGAGTTCGGCGACGCCTATGTGCCGGACGTGCCGCGCAAGTATACGGTCAAGGCCAAGAACGCGCAGGAGGCCCACGAGGCCATCCGCCCGACCGATCTCGGCCGTCTGCCGGCCATGGTCGCGCGCCATCTCGAGCCCGAGCAGGCCAAGCTCTACGAGCTGATCTGGAAGCGCACCATCGCCAGCCAGATGGAATCGGCCTCGCTCGAGCGCACCACGGTCGACATCGCGGCCATGGTCGCCGGGCGCGACCTCGAGCTGCGTGCCACTGGCCAGGTCACGCTCTTCGACGGCTTCCTGACGCTCTACCAGGAGAGCCGCGACGACGAGGAGGACGAGGACTCCAAGAAGCTTCCGGTGATGAAGACCGGCGACAGCCTCGAGAAGCGCGCCATTGCGGCCGACCAGCACTTCACCGAGCCGCCGCCGCGCTATTCGGAGGCCAGCCTGGTCAAGCGCATGGAAGAGCTCGGCATCGGCCGTCCGTCGACCTATGCCGCGACGCTGTCTACGCTGCGCGACCGCGAATATGTCCGCATCGAGAAGAAGCGCCTCGTCCCCGAGGACAAGGGCATGCTGGTGACGGCGTTCCTGGAGAGCTTCTTCAACCGCTATGTCGCCTTCGACTTCACCGCCCTGCTCGAAGAGAAGCTCGACCGCGTCTCGAATGCCGAGATCGACTGGAAGGTGCTGCTGCGCGAATTCTGGGAGGAATTCACCAAGTCGATCGGCGACACCAAGGATCTGCGCGTCACCGAGGTGCTGGAGGCGCTGAACGGCGTGCTCGGCCCCCATGTCTTCCCGCAGCGGGAGGATGGCGGCGATCCGCGCTCCTGCCAGGTCTGCGGCACCGGCACATTGTCGCTGAAGCTCGGCAAATTCGGCGCCTTCGTCGGCTGCTCGAACTACCCAGAGTGCCGCTACACCCGGCCGCTGACCGTCTCCGCCGCCGACGGCGAGGCGACCGCCGAGGGCGGCACCGGCGCGCCGGGCGTGCGCATTCTCGGCAAGGACCCGGTGACGGAGACCGAGGTCACGATCCGCGACGGGCGCTTCGGCCCGTATATCCAGCTCGGCGAAGGCGAGAAGCCCAAGCGCTCCAGCCTGCCCAAGGGCATGAGCCCGGGCAGCGTCGACCTTGCGACGGCGCTCGCTTTGCTTGCGCTGCCCAAGGAGGTCGCGAGGCATCCCGAGAGCGGCGAGCCGATCCTGGCCGGCATCGGCCGCTACGGGCCTTACGTCCAGCACGGCAAGACCTACGCCAATATCGACAAGGACGACGACATCCTTCAGATCGGCGGCAACCGCGCGATCGACCTCATCGTCGCCAAGGAAACGGGCGGGCCCGGTGCTCGTTTCGGGCGCGGCGCGGCCGTTCCCGGGCGCGAGCTCGGCGAGCATCCTGGCGGTGGCAAGCTCGTGGTGCGGGCCGGCAAATACGGGCCTTACGTCAACTGGGGCAAGGTCAATGCGACGCTGCCGAAGGCGCTGACGCAGGAGGCGATCACGCTCGAACAGGCGGTGGAACTCGTCAACGCCAAGGCCGAGTCGAGCGGCGTCAAGGGACCTGGCAAGGCCAAGGCCGCCAAGGCGCCAGCGAAGAAGCCGGCGGCCAAGCCGGCTGCGAAAGCGGGGGCGAAGACCGCCGCCGCGAAGCCGAAGGCCGCGGCGACCAAAGCGAAGGCCGCCGCCAAGGGCTGAGGCTTCCGGGGCGGCGGGGCCGGTCAGAGAAAGCCGATCCAGCGCCCCGCCAGCAGCACGCCGGGCCAGAGCGTGACCGAGGCGGCTGCGCGCCAGCGCACCGCCGCGGTGATGTCACCTGCGAGCGCGCGGCCATAGGCCGCGCTGCGATGCTGCAGGGCGATGTTGGCGAACGCCAATGCGAGCAGGCCGAGTTTCCAGAGGAAGGCGGCGTTGCCGGCGTATTCGACCGGCCGCACGGTAAACAGCCAGGCCCCCGTCAACAGGGCGAGACCCAGCCCGCAGGCTGCGATGCGCGACAGCACCGGCGGGAGCACGTTGACCGGCACGCTGCGGAAGAACCCGAGCAGCCGCAAATCGAGCGGCAGGATCGCGCCGATCAGCAGGGCGATGCCGAGAATGTGGCTGGCGTTGACGAGGAGATAGGCCGTGCCGCTCTGCTTGAGCAGCACGGCGCCGGGCCAGTGTCCGAGAGCGGCAAGGACTTCCATGCGGCCTCAGTTGGTACGGATGCGCTCCGGATACATGTCGTAGTTATTGCCGGCGATGACGATGCGCACCGCCTTCATATGCGCCTTGCTCTTGTCGAGATGGCGGTTGCCAAGCGCGGTGATGGCGTCCCCGGGCCTGGCCGTCTCGCCGGTGAAGCCGGAGCGCGCGGTCTGGTTGGGGTTGCCGAGATCGACCTGCCACTCCGTGCCGTCCTCGGCGGTCACCATCAGCATCGGATGGGGCGGCGCCATCGAGATCGTCCGGATCTTGCCCTTCAGCTCCATCTGCTCGCCCTCGGCCCAGGCCCAGCCATGATGGGCCAGACCAGGCAGGGCGGCCATCGAGGCGAGGAAGGCGGCGCCCGCCAGCAGATGGCGGCGCGAGGCGAGGGGTACGGTCGCGGAACGGGTCATCGGCGGTCTCCCTGTGGATCGATGGGGCCAAACCCCTCGGCTGCCCCCATCGTTCCGCAAGCGCCGATCACGCGCCGCTCACCTCCGCGTCAACGCGAGGCGATCAGCGAGGTCGGCGCGTCGCGCATGCTGGCGACGACGACGAGGCGCCTGACCTCACCGCGCAGATAGGCCTGCAGGAAGCGGTCGTAGTCCTTGAAGGAGACGCAGCCGTTGGAATCGCCGTTCGGCCCGAGCAGATAGGGATGGGTCAGCAGGCCGGCGCGGCCATAGATCGCGCTGCTGCCGCCGACGGGATGGAGCCGCAGGGCGCGATGCCCGTGGAACAGCGCCTCGCGCTCGGTCAGTGTGTAGGTGTGCGGCGGTGTTGCGCCGTGCATCCGGACATGAACGTATCGAGGATCGTCCATCTTGTCGCCGAGGCCGGAATGGGCCTCCAGCTTCTCGCCATTGGGCATGTACACGGTCTTGGCGCTGATGTCGTAGATCGCCGTGCCCTGTGCGGCGCCGGGTGCGGGGCCGAAGGAGGGGCTGAGGCGACGGCCGCGCGAGCGATCGACCGCGTCGTCTTCCGGCGCGGCATAGGCCATGGCCGGCCCCTTGGCCTGCGGCGCCGCGCCGAAGAGCTTTTCGAAGAAGGAGCGGTTGTCCTCGGCGGCGGGCGCCGGGGTCGCGGTCGCCACACGGGCAGCGCGGCGGGTCGGCTGGCGCAGCGCGATGGCGGGCGGCTCGGCTGTCTGCGGGCCTTTCAGCTCGGCCGGGCGCGGCGCCGGCAGCGGCGCGTCCTTCAGGATGCGGGAGACAGCCTGCGACTCGACAGCGGGAGCCGCGACGGATGCGACCGCCGCAGGAGCCGGCTGAATTGCCGGAGCCGGTGGGGCAGCCACAGCAGTGGGCGGCAGGGCGGCGACGACGGCGGGCTCGGCAGCAACCGGCAGACGGGCGGTCTGGACCGGCGTCTCACTGCGCTGGAGGCCAGCCTGCAGCGGAGCCTGGGCGCCGAAGGCCGAGGGCGTGGTTCCAAGAGCGAAGCCCGGCTTCAGTAGGTCGCGATAGGCCGTCGACGATGCGGCGAGAGAGCCGGTCACCATGACGTCGCGCTGGGGCGTCGCCGGGGCGGGGCGCTGCGCCTCATGACCGGGATCGAGCGCGACATAGCCGACGCCGCAGGCGACGACGATGGCGGCCATCTGCAGGAAGATGTTGTGACCGACCCGGTAGCGGGTTCGCGGCGCTCTGCGCAGCCTGTAGCCCTGACCCGACATTCCGCACGCTCTCGACCCGACGCAACACACAAGCGCCGCCACGACAGGACGGCACGGACCGGCAGAGCGGCCTGGATCGAGTAGAGGCGGTCTTGGTTAAGGCGGGGTGAAAGGCATCCGGTGATTGCGACAAAAACCAGCGGGGCGGGCCGGCTGCCCGGCCCGCCCCGTGACGGTGTGAAGATGTGACCGAAGCCGTGCTTCAGAGCGGCTTCAGCCCAGCCTCGATCTGCGCGCGCTTGCCTTCCAGGAAGGGCGGCAGGGAGAGCGCCTCGCCCATCGTCTCGGCCGGCTCGTCGGTCGCGAAACCGGGCTCGTCGGTCGCGATCTCGATCAGGATCCCGTTCGGCTCGCGCAGGTAGAGCGAGCGGAAATAGAAGCGATCGACCGGCCCGCTGTTGGGATAGCCGGCCGCGCGCAGGCGCTCCGCCCAGGCGTCGTAATCGGCGAAGGTCGGCGTGCGCAGTGCGAGATGGTGGACACCGCCCGCCCCTTCCCGCGCCTGCGGCAGGTCCGGCTCGACCGCGACATGGAGCTCGGCCGCCGGGCCGCCCTCCCCGATCTTGAAGACATGGATCTCGCCGGTGGCATGGGCCGCATCGCGATAGCTGCCGATTCGCTCCAGCCCCAGAAGCTGCGTCAGCACGACTTCGGTGCGCTCCAGCTTCGGCACGGAGATCGTGACAGGGCCGAGGCCGCGGATCTGATGCTCGGCCGGGACCGGGCTCTTCTCCCAGACGACGAAGGGAATCGCACCGCCATCGGCGAGCAGCGTCAGGCGCTGTCCTTCGGGGTCCTCGAAATCGACAGCCGAGCGGCCGTTGATGGTGCGGACGGGCGAGACCGCGACGCCGGCGGCCGTCAGGCGCTCGCGCCACCAGTTGAGCGAGGTCTCGTCGGCGACCCGCAACGAGGTGCGGACGATCGAATGGGTGCCACGGCGGGCGGGCGGGGCCGGCCAGTCGAAGAAGGTCAGGTCGGTGCCGGGCGAGCCTGCGCCATCGGCATAGAACAGGGTGGTAGGCCGAGGTGTCGTCCTGGTTCACCGTCTTCTTGACCAGGCGCATGCCCAGCGTCTCGACATAGAAGCGGCGGTTGCCCGGCGCGTCGGCCGAGATGGCGGTGACGTGGTGAATTCCGGTGAGCTTCATGGCGCCCTCTCTGGTGTGCCGGGCAGGACGCCCGGCCGTTGCGACAGAGATAGCGTGCATGACGCGCAACGGAACCGTGCTCCGGGCAATGTCTTCATTGCCCGGACGCAATGACCGTCGCTGCCGTCACCGGTCGTGTCAGGGCTTCGGGGCCGGGGGAGCGGCGGAGGTGTCGGGGAGATCGACCTTGTCGCCGGGATTGGTCGGGGTCGTGCAGTCCTGCGGCCTGTTCTTGCAGTCATAGACCATCGTCGGCGCCGCAGACGGGTGCGAAACACCCGCGTTCGGCAGGATCATGTTCTGGCCCTTGTCGATTTCCGTGGGGTTCGTGATCACCGGGCCGAGACCGCCGCTGGCCTTCGCCTCTGCCGGCGCCTCGGGCTTTGTCGTGGTCTGGCCCTGCGGCTGCGCGAGGGCAGCGGTCGTCAGGACCGAGAGAACGGCGGCGAGCGCGAGGCCCGGAAGCGAGCGAAGCATCGGATAACCCTTTCCTTTCCCGCGCGGCTTGCGGGCATCGGATCAGGCAACCCTGCGGCAGGCCGGATGTTCCGGCGGCGGCGGATGCCGCCGCGCGGCGTCACGGGCTCAGCGCATGGCGGGTCGGCTTCGCCTTGAGCTTGAGCGCTTCGAGGTCCTGGCGCTCGCGTGGCGTGTTGCGCAGGAGCTGGTCCTTGCCCGGCCCATACTGAACCGGCTGCATCAGATCGACGCCGTACCAGGCGGCCGAGCGCAGCACGAACGACGGGTCAGACAGATGCGGGCGCCCGAGCGCGACGAGATCGGCCCGGCCCGAGGCGACGATCGTGTTGGCCTGATCGGCCGTCGTGATGTTGCCGACGCACATGGTGGCGACGCGGGCCTCGTTGCGGATCTGGTCCGAGAACGGCGTCTGGAACATACGGCCATAGACGGGGCGCGACTCGCGCACGGTCTGGCCGGTCGAGACGTCGACGAGATCGCAGCCCTCGGCGCCAAAAGCCTCCGCGATGGCAACCGCATCCTCAGCCGAGAGGCCGCCCTGCGCCCAGTCGGTCGCGGAGATGCGCACCGACATCGGCTTTTCGCGCGGCCAGATCTCGCGCAGCGCGCGGAACACCTCCAGCGGATAGCGCAGCCGGTTCTCGATCGAGCCGCCGTATTCATCGCCGCGGCGGTTGGTCAGCGGCGAGAGGAAGCTCGCCAGCAGGTAGCCATGGGCGCAGTGGAGCTCGAGCATGTCGAAGCCGGCACGCGCGCCGCGTTCGGCCGCGGCCACGAACTCTGCCTTGACCCGGTCCATATCGGCCCGCGTCATCTCGCGGGGCACTTGGCTCTCGGGATAATAGGGCAAGGCGGAGGCTGAGATGATCGGCCAGGCGCCCTCCGCGAGCGGACGGTCCATGCCCTCCCACATCAGCTTGGTCGCCCCTTTTCGCCCGGCATGGCCGAGTTGGAGGCAGAGCTTGGCGGCGGAGTTGGCGTGGACGAAGCCGACGATGCGGGTCCAGGCCGCCTCCTGAGCATCGGTGTAGAGACCGGCGCAGCCGGGCGTGATTCGGGCGTCCGCCGAGACGCAGGTCATCTCGGTGAAGATCAGGCCGGGCCCACCGATGGCGCGCGAGCCGTAATGCATCAGATGCCAGTCGCCCGGCACGCCGTCTTCCGCCGAATACTGGCACATCGGCGCGAGCACCAGGCGGTTCTCCAGCGTGACGTCGCGCAGCTTCAGCGGCTGGAAGGCCGGCGGCACGGCGCTCCCATCCTTGCGGCGGCGGGCGAGCGGGCCGAGTTGGCCCGCGACCATCTCGTCGACGGCGGCGACCATAGCGGGCGCGCGCAGCGCGAGATTGTCATAGGTGATCGCCTTGGAGCGGGTCATCAAGCCGAAGGCGAAGCGCAGCGGATCGAAATCCCAGAAGCGGCCGAGCTGCTCGAACCAGACCAGCGAGACATCCGCGGCGTGTTGCGTCTTCTCGACCTCCTCGCGGCGGCTGCGCTCGTACAGGGCGAGCGCGTCATCGACCTTGAGGCCGGCCTTGTGGAAAGCCTTGTGCAGGCCGATCGCATCCTCCATCGCCAGCTTGGTGCCCGAGCCGATCGAGAAATGCGCCGTGGCCTTGGCATCGCCGATCAGCACGACGTTCTCGACCACCCAGTTGCGGCAGCGGATCATCGGGAAGTTGCGCCAGAGCGAGCGGTTGGTGATCAGCTTGTGGCCCTGCAGCTCCTCGGCGAAGACGCCTTCGAGGAAAGCGGCCGACTCAGCCTCGTCCATCGCGCCAAGGCCGGCTTTCTGGAAGGTCTCGGGGTCCGTTTCCAGCACCCAGGTCGAGCGGCCGGCCTCGTACTGGTAGCAATGGGCGATAAAGACGCCGTGCGGCGTCTCCTTGAAGAAGAAGGTGAAGGCGTCGAAGGGGCGCGTCGAGCCCATCCAGGTGAAGTGGTTCGGCCGCAGATCGACCTCCGGCTGGAAGCGGTCGCGCCAGCCCTCGCGGATGCGGCTGTTGATGCCGTCCGAGGCGACGACGAGATCGTAATTCGCCTTCAGCGTCTCGATGTCGGCCGCCTCCTCGCCGAAGCGCAGCTCCACGCCGAGCTGGCGGGCCCGCGCCTGCACCAGCAGCAGAAGCGAGCGGCGCGAGCAGCCGCAGAAGCCGTTGCCGGAGACGCGGTGGACGCTGTCCTTGAAATGGACCTCGATGTCGTCCCAGTATGCGAAATTGTCGCGGATCGCGGCATAGCTTGCCTCGTCGGCGGCCTTGAAGATGTCGAGCGTCTGGTCGGAGAAGACGACGCCGAAGCCGAAGGTGTCGTCCGGCTGGTTACGCTCGAAGACCGTGATCTCGAGATCCGGCCAGTCCCGCTTCATCAGGAGCGCGAAATAGAGCCCCGCAGGCCCGCCGCCGACCACCGCGATACGCATCCGAAGCCCCTCTCCCCAACCGTTCGAAAATTATTTTAGGTCTGAAATAATTTTTGCTCAAGACCGCTTCCGTCGCCTTGAGCGAGATCAAGTGACGCAGCCGGCGGTCAACGTCATATCGTGGCTGAAGCGCGCATTCCGTGAAGCCAGAACGCATGGGGAGCGGCTTTTCACACCCGCTTGCAAAATGCTTTAGACCTAAAATAGATTGTCGCATCGGGAGGCGGATCGGATGCTCCTTTCAGGGCGGCACGCAGTGGTGACGGGTGGAGGGCGCGGGATCGGCCGCGCCATTGCCTCGCGCTTGCGCCGCGAGGGCGCGCGCGTCTCCATCATCGGTCGCGACGCGGCGGCGCTGGCCGCGGCCTGTGCAGCGGGCGACGCCGATGTCCATGCCGCCTGCGACGTCACCGACGCGGCCGCTATGGCGCAGGCGCTGGCGAAGCTGGCCGCCGACCAGCCGATCGACATCGCCGTCGCCAATGCGGGTGCCGTCGAGACCGGCTCCTTCCTGCGCAGCCCGGCCGAGCGCTTCCGCCGGATGACCGAGATCAACCTGATCGGTACCGTGAACCTGTTCCACGGCACCCTGCCCGGCATGGTCGAGCGCGGGCATGGGCGGCTCATCGCGATCGGCTCGACCGCCGGGCATCGCGGCTATGCTTACGTTTCGGCCTATGTCGCGGCCAAACACGCGGTGATCGGGCTGGTGAAGTCGCTGGCGCTGGAGACGGCGCGCAGCGGCGTGACTGTCAACGCGGTCAGCCCCGGCTATGCCGATACGGATATGGTGGCGAGCGGGCTCGACGCCATCGTCACCAAAACCGGTGTCAGCCGCGAGCAGGCGCTGGCGGGAATGGTCAAGGACAATCCGCAGGGGCGGCTGATTGCGCCCGACGAGATCGCGCAGGCGGTGCTCTATCTCTGCGGACCGGCCAGCGGCTCGGTGACCGGCCAGTCCCTGACGATCAATGGCGGGGAGTTCTAGGCGATGGAGAGCATCCTGCAGGGCCTGATGCTCGACCGCGAGACCAAGGCGAGCGAGCGGCCCGGCGACCACAAGGACGAGTTGCGACTCTGGCTGCGGATGCTGACCTGCTCGACGCTGATCGAGACAGAGATCCGCAACCGGCTGCGCGAGGAGTTCAAGACGACACTGCCGCGCTTCGATCTGATGGCGCAGCTCGACAAGTCGAGCACCGGCATGACGGTCGGCGAGGTGTCGCAGCGGCTGATGGTCTCGAACGGCAACGTCACGGCCGTCGTTGCCGGGCTCCTGGCCGACGGGCTCGTCGACAAGCGCGCCGCCACGCAGGACCGGCGCGTGCAGGTGCTGACGCTGACGGCACAGGGCCGCAAGGCCTTCAAGGCGATGGCGGAGCGCCATGAGGGCTGGATCGCCGAACTCTTCGCGGGGCTCGACCAGCCGGAGCTGGCGCAGCTCTTTCGCCTGCTCGGACAGACCAAGGGCTCGCTGCACCGCGCGATCGCGGCCCGGGCGCAGGACGCCAGCAAGCCGGACGATTCCGGCAAGGGAGATGCCTCGTGACCATGCCGGCCAATGCCACGACCCTGCCGCTCGCGGGCTTCCAGCCGCAGCATTTCGCGCTCTCCGTCGCCGGCAAGGTCGCGACGGTGACGCTGAACCGGCCTGAGAAAAAGAATCCGCTGACCTTCGCAAGCTACCGCGAACTCACCGATTTCTTCCTCGCCGCGCAGAAGGAAGAGGACGTCAAGGCGATCGTGGTGACGGGCGCGGGCGGCAATTTCTCCTCCGGCGGCGACGTCTTCGAGATCATCGGCCCGCTCGTCGCAATGGAGACCAAGGAGCTGCTGAAGTTCACCCGGATGACGGGCGATCTGGTCAAGGCGATCCGCGCCTGCCCGCAGCCGATCATCGCCGCGATCGACGGCGTCTGCGCCGGGGCCGGCGCGATCATCGCCATGGCGTCGGATCTGCGGCTCGGCACCGCGGAGAGCAAGATCGCCTTCCTGTTCAACCGCGTTGGGCTCGCCGGCTGCGACATGGGCGCCTGCGCGATGCTGCCCCGGATCATCGGCCAGGGCCGCGCGGCGGAGCTGCTCTACACCGGCCGGACCCTGCGCGGCGAGGAGGCCGAGCGCTGGGGCTTCCTGAACCGGCTGGTCGCGAAGGAGGCGGTACTCGCCGAGGCGCAGGCGCTGGCGGCCGAACTCGGGGATGGGCCGACCTTCGCCAACGCCATGACCAAGCGCATGCTCGAGATGGAATGGGCGATGTCGGTCGAGAGCGCGATCGAGGCCGAAGCCGTGGCGCAGGCGCTGTGCATGCAGACCGAGGATTTCGCCCGCGCCTACCACGCCTTCGCCAACAAGCAGAAGCCGGTCTTCGAGGGCAACTGAGATGGCTGCGACGAACCTCGACGGTACTCATCTCCAGGGCATCCTTGGCGACACGCTCGACTGGCCGTTCTTCGAGGACCGGCACCGTCGCTTTGCCGCCGAGCTTTCGGCCTGGGCCGACGCCACCCTGCCCGGCCTGCCGCATGACGATGTCGACGCCGCCTGCCGGGCGCGTGTCACGGCTCTCGGCGAGGGCGGCTTTCTCCGAGCGGTGGTGCCGGAGGCCTATGGCGGGCTGAACCCGACGCTCGACGTGCGCACGCTCTGCCTCGCCCGTGAGATCCTGGCAGCGCGCGACGGGCTGGCGGATTTTTCCTTCGCGATGCAGGGGCTCGGCACCGGGGCGATCACGGTCGCAGGCTCGGAGGCACTGAAGCAGCGTATCCTGCCCGGCGTCTGCGAGGGGGCGCGGATCGCCGCTTTCGCCCTGTCCGAGAAGGAGGCCGGCTCCGATGTCGCAGCGATGGCGACCACCGCCACGCCCGACGGCAACGGCCATGTCCGGATCGACGGCGAGAAGAGCTGGATCTCCAATGGCGGCATCGCCGACCACTACGTCATCTTTGCCCGCACCGGCGAGGCGCCGGGCGCGCGCGGGCTGTCGGCCTTTTTGGTCGATGCGGACACACCGGGCTTCAGCGTCACCGAGCGCATCGAGGTGATCGCACCGCACCCGCTGGCGACGCTGCGGTTCGAGGCCTGTCGCGTGCCGGTCGAGAACCGGATCGGTGGACCCGGCGACGGGTTCAAGGTCGCGATGGCGACGCTCGACATCTTCCGCTCGACGGTCGGCGCCGCGGCGCTGGGCCTCGCGCGGCGGGCGCTGCACGAGACGATCTCCCATGCGAACGCGCGCAAGCTCTTCGGTGGCACGCTGGGCGATCTGCAGCTCAGCCAGGCCGCCATCGCCGACAGCGCGGCCGAGGTCGACGCCGCCGCTCTGCTGGTCTACCGCGCCGCCTGGACCAAGGATCGCGGGGCGGCGCGCGTCACCCGCGAGGCCGCGCTCGCCAAACTCGTCGCGACAGAGAACGCCCAGAGGGTGATCGACCGGGCCGTCCAGATTCATGGGGGCTTGGGCGTCACCAAGGGCGTCAAGGTGGAGGAACTGTACCGGGAGATCCGGGCGCTGCGGATCTACGAGGGCGCCTCGGAAGTCCAGAAGGTCGTGATCGCGCGCGACCTCCTCAAGGCCAAGAGCTGATACGACGAGGGTGACGGCCATGACATTCCTGCGCTCCGGCCATATCGACAGTTTTCCGCGCGACAACCTGCCACCGCCGGAGCAATGGCCGGCGATCGACCTCGCCGGGGCCGGGCTGAGCTATCCGGAGCGGCTGAACGCGGTCAGCGTTCTGGTCGACGAGCATGTCGCGCAGGGGCGCGGCGACCGGCCGGCGATCATCGGCGACCACTTCACCTGGAGCTATCGCGACCTCGCCGAGCGGATCGACCGCATCGCCCATGTGCTGACGCGCGATCTCGGGCTGGTGGCGGGCCATCGCGTGCTGCTGCGTGCGGCCAACACGCCGATGATGGTCGCGGCCTATCTCGCCGTGATCAAGGCGGGCGGAGTCGTCGTCGCGACCATGCCGATGCTGCGGGCGGGTGAGCTGGTCTATCCGCTGCGCAAGGCCAAGATCGCGCTGGCGCTGTGCGACCACCGCCTGATGGCCGAGCTGGAGGGCGCCCAGCGCCAGGTGCCGGAGCTCGCGCGCATCGTCGCCTTCGGCGCGGAGGGCTGCGAGCTCGAGACGCTGATGGCGCAGCCGGGCTATGACCGCTTCGAGGCGGTGGACACCGCCAGCGACGATGTCTGCCTGATCGGCTTCACCTCGGGCACCACCGGCGAGCCCAAGGGCACGATGCATTTCCAGCGCGATCTGCTGGTGATCTGCGACACCTATGCCGCGAAGGTGCTGAAGGCCTCGCCCGAGGACCGCTTCATCGGCTCGGCGCCGCTCGCCTTCACCTTCGGGCTCGGCGGCATCGTGCTGTTCCCCTTTTGGATCGGCGCGGCGGCCGTGCTGCCCGACAGGACGGCGCCCGCCGACCTGCTCGACGCCATCGAGCGGCACAAGGCGAGCGTGATCTTCACCGCGCCGACGGCCTATCGCGCCGTGCTCGACAAGCTCGACGGGCGCGACATCTCATCTCTGCGCATCTGCGTCTCGGCCGGCGAGACCCTGCCCAAGCCCGTCTTCGACGCCTGGCTGGCCAAGACGGGCCTCAAACTGATGGACGGCATCGGCGCCACCGAGATGCTGCACATCTTCATCGCGGCGCCGCTGGAGGCCATCCGCCCGGGTTCGACCGGACTTCCGGTGCCGGGCTATGAGGCGAAGATCATCGATCCCGAGGGTCGCGACGTGCCTGACGGCACGCCGGGCCGGCTCGCCGTGCGCGGGCCGATCGGCTGCCGCTATCTCGCCGATGCGCGCCAGAAGGCTTACGTCCAGGACGGCTGGAATGTCACCGGCGACACCTATATCCGCGATGCGGACGGCTATTTCTGGTACCAGGCGCGTTCCGACGACATGATCGTCTCGTCCGGCTACAACATCGCCGGCCCGGAGGTGGAGGCCTGCCTGCTCGCCCATCCCGACGTGATGGAGTGTGGTGTGGTCGGCGCGCCCTGCCCCGAGCGCGGCCACATCGTGAAGGCCTATGTCGTGCTGCGCGAGGGCGTGGTCGGCGACGCGGCGATGCTCAAGACCTTGCAGGACCATGTGAAGGCCGCTATCGCGCCCTACAAATATCCCCGCGCCATCGACTTTGTCACGGCCCTGCCGAAGACCGCGAGCGGCAAGCTGCAGCGCTTCGCGCTGCGACAGATGGCGCAGGACGAAGCCTGAACCACCCTTTCAGACGAGCCGGAACGGCCCCGAACCGAGGCGACGCCCATGTCGAGTGAAACCCTGTCCCGCGCCATCCTGCCGGAAGGCTGGCCGCTGCCGCGCGGCTATGCCAACGGCATGGTCGCGGAAGGCCGCGTGCTGGTAACCGGCGGGCTTGTCGGCTGGGACGAGAACGGCGTCTTCGCCAGGGGATTCCTGCCGCAGCTCGAACGCACCTTCCTCAACATCAAGGCCGTGGTCGAAGCCGGTGGCGGGCGGATCGAGGACATCGTGCGGATGACCTGGTACGTCACCGACATCGAGGCCTATCGCGCCAGCCTGAAAGAGCTCGGGCCGGTCTATCGCGGCGTGCTCGGCCGCCACTTCCCGGCGATGGCGGTGGTGCAGGTGGTCTCGCTCGTCGAGCCCGAGGCGCTGGTCGAGATCGAGGCCACCGCCGTTATCGCCTGAACGCCTCGCGGCGCGATTGTGTTTCGCTCTGTTGCCACAAGGGCCTGTCGAAACACCGGCTTACCAATCGCCTTGCGGAGGGCCCCTTCCCCTTAGGCTTCCGCAATGGGCTCGCGCCGGACAATCGCAGGCGCCGCCATCCGGCGGTGACGCGATGGAGTCCAGTCATGTCCAGCATCAGTGGCGTCAGCGGCGGGTTTCGCCCGCCTCCGCCCAAGCCTCCGAGCTTCGAGTCGGTCGATACCGACAGCAGCGGCGGGTTGAGCATCGATGAATTCAAGGCCGGGGCCCCGAAGGGCGCCGACAGCAGCAAGAGCGAAGAGCTTTTCAAGGCGATCGACAGCGACAGCGACGGGTCGGTCACCAAGGAGGAGCAGGACGCCTTCAAGACCAAGGCCGAGCAGGCCCAGCAGCAGCTCCAGTCCTTCCTGTTCGGGCTACAGGCCGGCGGGCAGAGTGAGAGCAGCAGCGACGAGAGCGAGGAGGAGAGCGACATCTTCGCCCAGCTCGACGCCAACTCCGACGGCAGCGTCGCCAAGGACGAGTTCCTCTCGGCCTTTTCCTCCGGCACGAGTTCGTCGAGCGACCTGCTGAGCAAGTTGTTCGACGCGATCGATTCGAGTTCGGACGGCTCGATCTCGAAGGACGAGCAGAGCTCCTTCCAGGCGGCGCTCGAACAGCGCGGCCGGCCGTCGGGTCCGCCGCCCGGCCCGCCGCCGAGCAGCGCCTCGCAGGCCTATGGCAGCACCTACCAGCTCGGCGCGGCAAACGCCTCCGGCTCCACCTATTCGCAGGCGGCCTGAGCCAGCTCGCGAAGACGACGCCGGTCGCCAGAAGGCAGGCCGGCGCCTTCTGCTGTGAGAACCAGCAGCCTCAGATGCTGCGCGTCGCGCCGCCGTCGATGCGGATCTTGGCGCCGGTGACATAGCTCGCCCGCTCGCTGGCGAGGAAGGTCACGACATCGGCGAATTCCTGCGGCGTGCCGTAGCGGCCGGCGGGAATGGTCGCGCGCGAGGCCTTGGCGGCCTGCTCGGGCGTGGTGCCGGTGCGATCGGCGGCGGCCTGGTCAAGCTGGTCGACGCGCTCGGTGTGGATACGGCCGGGCAGCACGACATTGACCGTCACGCCCTGCGAGGCGACCTCCGCCGCCAGCGTCTTCGACCAGCCGACGACCGCCGAGCGGATGCCGTTCGACAGCGCGAGCCGGGGAATCGGCTGCTCGACGCCCGAGGAGGCGATGGTGATGATGCGGCCGAAGCCGCGCTCGACCATGCCCGGCAGCATGCCCTGCGCGACATGGAAGAGATTGGCGGCCATCGCCTCGAAATGCTTGAGCCAGTCGTCGCGGCCGGCCTCGCGCGCCTCGGCCGGGGGCGGACCACCGGAATTGCCGATCAAGATGTCGATGCCACCGGCATCGCGCAGCACGGTCATCAGCGATTCGACCGAGGCGAGATCCGACAGGTCGAGGCTGGCGGCGAAGATGCGGCTGCGCACCTCCTCGGGGCACTGGCTGACCCAGGCATCGGTCGCCGCGACGTTGCGGGCGGCGGCGATGACAGAGGCGCCCTCGCTGGCGAGCGTGCGGGCGATGGCGGCGCCCAGCCCCCGGCTCGCGCCCAGCACCAGAGCGCGCTTGTCGTGAAGGCCGAGATCCATGGGCAGGCTCCGTCAGTTTGGCGCGGCAGGGTCGCGGCGCGTCATCGCCTGCTGATAGCGGGTCGGGGCTTGCGAGGAAATGGCCGGCGCGGAATGGGCGGCGTGCTCACGCCGCCGCGGTCATGGCCTGTTCCGCCAGGATGCAGCGCACCACCCGGCCCTCGCCGAGCTGGACGACCGGCGGCAGCGCCGCGCGGCAGCGGTCCTGCGCATGCTTGCAGCGCGGCGCGAAGGAGCAGGCCGAGGGCGGCTCGGTCAGCGCCGGCGGGGCGCCCGGAATCGCTTCCAACCGCTCGCCCTTCTTCGCGCCATGCAGGTTCGCGGCGAGGAGCCCCCTGGTGTAGGGGTGCTGCGGATCGCGCAGCAGCTCGCGCACTGTGCCGGTCTCGACGATCTGCCCGGCATACATCACCGCCAGCCGGTCCGAGACCTCGACCGCCACGCCGATGTCGTGGGTGACGAAGAGCATGCCCATGCCGAGGTCGCGCTGGAGCTGGCGCAGGAGCAGCAGGATCTGGATCTGCACGGTGGCGTCGAGCGCCGTCGTCGGCTCGTCAGCGAGCAGGAGCTTCGGACGGGCCGCGAGCGCGAGCGCGATCATGGCGCGCTGGCGCATGCCGCCCGACATCTCATGCGGATAGGCCTTGAGCCGGCGTTCCGGCGACGGGATGCGGACCAGCTCCAACAGTTCGAGCGCGCGCGCCATCGCCGCCTTCGCAGAGATCTTCTCATGCCGGATGATCGCCTCGGCGATCTGCTGACCGACGGTGTAGACCGGGTCGAGCGCGAGCGCGGGATCCTGGAAGATCATCGAGGTCACGGCGCCCCGATAATCCGCCAGATCCTGCGGGTTCAGCGCCAGCACGTCTCGCCCGTCGACGCGGACGCCGCCGCCGATATCGGTGCGGCTCTCGGGCAGCAGGCGCAGCAGCGTCTTCAGCGTGACGCTCTTGCCGGAGCCGGATTCGCCGAGGATGCCAAGAACCTTGCCCGGCTCCAGGGTCAGCGAGACGCCGTTGACGGCGTGGACAGTCTGGGCGCCGCGGAAGCGCACCGTCAGGTTCTCGATCTCGACGAGAGGCGTGCTCATGCCGCGACCTCCAGGCCTGGGGCGTGGCTGTGGCCGGAGCCGGGCACCTGCATGTGACAGGCGACCTGGCGGGCGCCCTCGCCCACCGTCGCCAGAACAGGCTTCACCTTGGCGCAGACGGTCTGTGCATGGGGGCAGCGCGGGTGGAAGCGGCAGCCCTCGGGCGGGTTGATCGGGTTGGGCGGATCGCCCGCGAGCGGGGCTTCCATGGTCCGGTTGTCGGGGTCCATGGACGGCATCGCCGAGAGCAGCGCGCGGGTATAGGGGTGGCGCGGATCGCCATAGAGCTCCTCGACCGGGCCGATCTCCACGACCTCGCCAAGATACATCACCATGACGCGGTCGCTGATGAAGCGGACGACGTTGAGGTCATGGCTGATGAAGATGTAGGTCAGGCCGAACTCCTCGCGCAGATCGGCGAGCAGGTTGAGCACCTGCGCCTCGACCGATTTGTCGAGCGCCGACACCGCCTCGTCGAGGATCACCAGCCGCGGGCCGAGCGCGAGCGCACGCGCGATGTTGACGCGCTGGCGCTGGCCGCCGGAGAGCTCGTGCGGGTAGCGCGCGGCGAAGCGGGCGGGATCGAGCCCGACGCGCTGGAGCAGGTCGCGCGCCTTGAGGATCGCATTCGCCTTGGAGACGCCGTGCACCGTCGGCCCGAAGGCGATCGAATCCTCGATGGTCAGGCGTGGGTTGAGCGAAGCGTAAGAGTCCTGGAAGACCATCTGCGCCTGGCGGCGGTATTCCTTCAGCGTCAGGGCTTGGCCGCCCACGATCTCGCCGTCGAACAGCATCTCGCCCTTGTCCTGCGGGATGAGCTGCATGACGACGCGCGCCGTCGTCGACTTGCCGCAGCCGGATTCGCCGACGACGCCGAGCGTCTCGCCCTTCATCACGGCGAAATCGACGCCGTCGACGGCGCGCACGACGGCCCCGCCGCCGAGCGGGAAATGCTTGGTCAGCGTCTTCGCCTGCAGCAGCGGCGTGCCGGCGCCACCGCGGTCGGGGTGGGTCTGGTGATGGGTCGCGTCGACCTTGTCATGCGCCATGGTCAGCCCTTCACGTCCATCGCCGAGCGCAGACCGTCGGAAAGCAGGTTGAACGAGATCGAGGTGATGAAGATCGCCGCGCCCGGCAGCGCCGCCACCCAGGGCTGCACATAGATCGCCGTGCGCAGCGTGTTCAGCATCAGCCCCCATTCCGGCGTTGGCGGCTTGGTGCCGAGCCCGAGGAAGGACAGGCCCGACGCCAGGATCATCGAGACCGAGATCAGGCTCGTCGCATAGACGAAGATCGGACCGAGCACGTTGCCGAGCACATGGACGCGGATGATTGTGATCGCGTTGGCGCCGCTGGCGCGCGCCGCCTCGACATAGTCCATCGAGCGGACCTGCGTGGTCACGCTCTCGGCGATGCGCGCGATCGGCGGGATGAAGACGATGGTCAGCGACAGCAGCGAATTGGTGATGCCGGCCCCCAGCGCGCCCGAGAGCGCGATCGCCAGCAGCACGGAGGGGAAGGCATAGAACACATCGACCGTGCGCATCACGATGGTGTTGAACTTGCCCCCGAAGAAGCCGGCGGCGACGCCGATCACCGAGCCGATGATGAAGGCGATGAAGACCGGAACAACGCCCATGAAGAGCGAGAGCCGGGCGCCGAAAATGAGCCGCGAGAGCATGTCGCGGCCAAGTTCGTCGGCGCCGAGCGGATAGCCCTGCGTGCCGATGGGCCGCAGGCGCCGCAGCATCGACGAGCGGGTCGGGTCGGCCGGGGCGAGGTAATCGGCGAAGATCGCCATCAGGATGATCGCGAGCACGACGAGGCCGGCGCAGACCGCGACCTTGTCCTTTTTGAAGCGGCGCCAGACGCCCGACCAGTAGCCGGGCGACTTCGCCAGGGGCGGCACGATGACGGCCGCCTTGCCTTGAGCGATGGCGGACATCTCAGCGCCTCCGGACGCGCGGGTCGAGCAGACCCTGCAGGATATCGACGAGGACGTTCAGCCCGACGAAGAACATGGCCAGCACGAGGATGGTGCCCTGGAGCAGCGGCAGGTCGCGCTGGAAGATGGCGTTGCCGAGCAGGAAGCCGGTGCCGGGCCAGGAGAACACTGTCTCGATCAGGATCGATCCCCCCAGAAGATAGCCGAGCTGCAGGCCCATCACGGCCAGCGCGGTGGGCGCGGCATTCTTCACGACATGGCGGAAGACGCCAAAATCGAGCAGGCCCTTGGCCCGTAGCGCCGGCACGAATTCCTGGTTGAGGATGTCGGCGACCAGCGCGCGCACGGTGCGCGCGATGATGCCCATCGGGATCACCGACATCGTGATGGCGGGCAGGATCATGTAGCTGACATGCTCCCAATCCCATTTCCACGCCGCCGAGCCGCCAGGCCCCGCCCCGCCCGGCGGCAACCAGCCGAGCTGCACCGAGAACACGATCACCATCACCATGCCCAGCCAGTAATGCGGCACGGAAACGCCGAGCACCGCCAGCATGGAGGCGAACTTGTCGAGGAAGGAGCCGCGGAAATAGCCGGCGACGAAGCCGAAGAGGCAGCCGAAGACGAAGCCGATGACCGTCGCGAGCCCCGCGATCAGCAGCGTGTTGCCGACCGCGCGCCAAACCTCGGCCGCGACGGGACGCCCCGTCGCGATCGAGGTGCCGAGATCGCCCTGCAGCGCCTTCATCAGCCAAAGGCCGAACTGCACCGGCAAGGGCCGGTCGAAGCCGTAGATCTTGCGCAGCTCGTCCTGCATCGCCTGGGAGGCGTCGGGCGGCAGCACCGAGGTCAGCGGGTCGCCCGGCGCGATATGCACCAGCAGGAAGCAGAACAGGCTGACGCCAAAGGCGACCGGCAGCACGTAGAGAATGCGCTTGGCGAGGTATTTCAGCATGGGCGTCCTGCCGTCATGGTCGGGCTTGACCCGACCATCTCAGAAACCCGCGCCTTCTCGTTCGAAGATTCTCGGGTCTGCGCTTCGCTTCGCCCGAGAATGACGCTCATCGCGAGCAAAGCCATCATACCCCTCACTTCGACATGGTGATCGGCGAGAAGTCCTGGAACCAGTTCTGCGCCTGGACGAAGCCCTTCACCTTGGGGCTCAGCGCGCGCGGGTTGACGTCGTGCGTCACCATCAGGAACAGGGCCTCGTCGACATATTTCTCGTGGATCTTCTGCAGCACCGCCGTCTGAGCGGTCGCGTCGAAGGTGTTGCGGACCTGGTCGAAGAGCTTGTCCATCTCCGGATCGCAATACATGCCCCAGTTCGTGCCGGCCGGCGGCTGCAGATTGCACTGCAGGTGACGGATCAGGCCCGTGAAGGGGTCCTGGATGAAGTAGGTGTAGTTCATCCCCGTCGCCTTGCGCGAGGATTCATGGTTGGCGCCGGCGCGCCAGATGTTGATCAGCGTGTTCCACTCGACGACCTCGAAGTCGATCTTGATGCCGACCTCGGCCAGGTTCTGCTGGACGAACTCGTTCATCGGCAGCGGCTGCATCTGGCCCGAGCCCGACGGCGCGATCAGGATCTTGGTCTGGACCGGCTTGGCCGGCGAGAAGCCGGCCTCGGCGAGGAGCTTCTTGGCCTCGGCCTGGTCGAGCTTGAGCTTGAACTTGGGGTTGCCGAACCACTGGTGGCCGGGCGGATAGAAGCCCTCGGCCGGGATCATCAGGCCACCGAGCAGCTCCTTCAGCCCCTGCCGGTCGACGGCGAGGTTGGCGGCCTTGCGGACGCGGATATCGTTCCAGGGCGAGCCCTCGGCGCGCGAGAGGTGCCAGGTCCAGTTGTGCGGATAGGCGTTGGTGATGATCTGGAAGCCGGCGGTTTTGAGCGAGGGGATCAGGTCCGGCGACGGCGCCTCGATCCAGTCCACCTGCCCGGCCCGCAGCGCGGCGGCGCGCGCATTGGCTTCCGGCAGCGGCAGCAGGACCATCTTGTCGAGCTTGGGCACGCGCGCCTTGTCCCAGTAGCCCGGAAAGGGCGAGAGCTCGGCGCGCTCGCGCGGCTGGAAGGCGGTGAGCTGCCAGGGACCGGTGCCGGACGGGGTCTTGGCGAAGGCCTCCCAGCTCTTGCCGAGCTTCTCCCACTGCGCCGGCGAGGACATCATCACCCAGGCGATCTGGTAGGGCAGCGTGGCGTCGGGCGCCTTGGTGGTGATCTCGACCTTGTACTTGTCGATCACCTTGTAGGCGGCGACGGCGGGAATGCGCGAGCGGCCCTGCGCCGCCTGGCGCTGATCGAACTGCGGCGCGTCGTTCTTCAGGAGCTTGTCGAGGTTCCAGACCACGGCATCGGCGGTGAATTCCGAGCCGTCGTGGAACTTGACGCCCTCGCGCAGGACGAAGGTCCACTTGGTCTTGTCGGTCGCATCGACCGACCAGCTCGAGGCCAGGCCCGGCGTCAGGTCGGAGGCCTTGTCGGCCTTGTTGAGGTCCCAGTTGATGAGGCCGTCATAGACCGTATAGCCCATGAAGCGCATGCCTTCGCCGCCCTGGTCGGTCTGGCCGGTGGTCAGCGGGATGTCGGAGGCGGTCATGCCGATCCGCAGCGTGCCCTGGGCATGCGCCGGGGCCGCGAAGAACGAGACGCCGGCGGCGAGGGTCAGGGCTAGGGCGGTGCGGATCATGGGTGGCTCCGGTTTGGATGGGTTCCAGGCTGGCTTCGCAAGGGCTGTGCCAGCCGCACGCGGCACCCTCCCCAACGTCATGCTCGCCCTGGTGGCGAGCATCCAAGTCTGACCCGTCGTCACCGACGACGAAGCCGTGGATGGTCGGGACGAGCCCGACCATGACGACAGAGGCAGGTTGCCGCAGGGCGGACGCGATCAGTCCATCGACATCGGAGCGAGGTCGATGAACCAGCTCTTCGGCTGGACGACGCCCTTGACCTTCGCACTCATTGCGCGCGGGCCGACGTCATGGGCCACCCAGACGAAGGGCGCTTCCTCGACGATGCGGGCATGGAGCTTTGCGAGCGCCGCATCGCGCGCCGTCCCGTCGAAGCTGGTGCGGGCGTCGGCGATGAGCTTGTCGAACTCGTCATTGCCGAAATAGCCCCAGTTGTTGGAGACCGGCGGGAAGGTCTTGGTCGAGGTGAAGCGCACCATGGCGAAGAATGGGTCCATCGCCGCGAACGTCACGTTCGTGGCGTTGGCGCCCCGCGCATTGGCGTGCTTGGCGCCCTCGCGCCAGTTGGTGAAGACGGCGTTCCACTCGCCGACCTCGAGAGCGACGTCGAAGAAGTAGTCCTTCAGCGCCTGCTGCATGAACTCGTTCATCGGCAGCGGCTGCATCTGGCCCGAGCCCGAGGCCGAGGTCAGCACCTTCACCTTCGCTGGCTTGGCGGCCGAATAGCCGGCTTCCGTCATCAGCTTCTTGGCGGCGGCGAGATCGTACTTGATGTCGAAGCTGGGGTTGCCCCACCAGGGATGGCCCGGGGGAACGGTGCCCTTGGGGATCTCCATCAGCCCGCCGAGCAGCGTCTTCAGTTCCTCGCGGTTGACGCAGAGATTGGCAGCGTGGCGCACGCGCTTGTCGACCCAGGGCGAGCCCTCGACGAAGGAGAGCTGCCAGGGCCAGACATGCGGCTGGGCGTTGGTGTAGACGGTGAAGCCGCGCTGCTTGATCTGCGGCACGGCGTCTGGCGAAGGCGACTCGATCCAGTCGACCTGGCCCGAGAGCAGGGCTGCGGTGCGGGCATTGGCCTCCGGCAGCGGCAGCAGAACGACACGGTCGATCTTCGGCACGCGCTTGGGGTCCCAATAGGCCTTGTTGGCGACCATCTCGAAGCGCTCGCGCGGCGAGAGCTTCACGCCCTTGAACGGGCCGGTGCCGGACGGATCGGCCGAGAAGGCCGCCCAGGCCTGCTTGGCGCGCTCGGCCGGATCGGCGACCGAAGCCGGGACGGCGGCGAGCTTGGCGGCCCAATGGGCCGGGGACGCCATGAACAGGTTGGTCAGGTTGATCGGCAGGAAGGCGTCGGGCTCGCTCGTGGTCAGCTCGACGGTGAGCGGGTCGATGGCGCGGGCGCTCTTCAACGTCGGCATGCGCGAGACGGTGACGCCGATCTGGTCCGGGGCGAAATGCGCCGCTTCCTTGTTGAGGACCTTGTCGACGTTCCAGACGACGGCGGCGGCGTTGAAGTCGGACCCGTCCTGGAACTTGACGCCCGGACGCAGCTTGAAGGTCCATTTCGTCTTGTCGGCGGCGTCGACCGCCCATTCGGTGGCGAGACCGGGGATGACGACGCTCGCCTTGTCGGCGGAGGAGAGATCCCAATGGGTCAGCGCGTCATACATCGGGATACCGGTGAAGCGGTTGCCCTCGAAGCCCTGGTCGGGCTGGCCGTGGGTCCGCGGAATGTCCGCTGCCGTCATGCCGATGCGCAGGACCTTCTCCTGGGCGAGCGCTCCGGTGACGAGCGCCGTCGAAAGGCCGAGGCCGAGAAGGGCCGAGCGGGTGAAGCTGGATACGGACACGTTTTTCTCCCCTGTGGTTGGCCGCTCGCTCCTGCGAGCGGCGGCACGAGGTTAGCAACGGGCATGCCAGAGGGCCGCAGCGGATCGAACCCCGCCGGCACCCCTTGTCGCTGCGTCAGGATTGAACAGAAGCAGCAGTCCCGCATACGCGGGCCAATATTCTGCCCATGAAATAGGCGGATTGGCTACCGTTGCGGCAGTCAGTGGAAATCGCGTGATTTCGGCAGGATGCGGACGTCGCGCGGATGGCGCCCCCGCGGCGCCTGGGGGTGCTTGAACTCGTCGGCGCGCGTCAGCGTGATCGTGGCGCTGTGGCTCTCCGACAGGCTCGACAGATCGGCGGTGCGGTCGACGACGCGCTGGGCCATCAGATGGACCACGCCTTCGGGGCTCTTCTGCACCCGGCCCTCGATCTGCAGCAGGCGACCGCTCATCACCTCGCGCCGGAAGCGCTCGAACAGGCGCGCCCAGAGCAGGATGTTGGCGATGCCGGTCTCGTCCTCCAGCGTGATGAAGATCGCCTTGCCGTTGCCGGGGCGCTGGCGCACCAGCACGACGCCGGCGGTCGCCGCCCAGCTGCCGTCGGGCCGGCCCTCGAGTTCGGCACAGCTCAGCACGCGGTCGCGCCGGAAGAGCGGCCGCAGCATTCCCATCGGGTGCCCCTTCAGCGAGAGCCGCACCGTCTGGTAGTCGGCGACGATCTGCTGCGGGAGCGGCATGATCGGAAGCGGCAGGGCCGGCTCCTCGCCGAGCTCGCGGGCCTGGGCGGCGGCGAAGAGCGGCAGGGCCTCGTCGTCCGGCAGGCGGCGCACGGCCCAGAGTGCCTCGCGGCGGTCGAGCCCGAGCGAACGGAAGGCGTCGGCATCGGCGAGCAGCCGCATCGCGCGGCCCGGCAGATCGGCCCGGCGCATCAGCTCCTCGACATCGGAAAAGCCATCGCCCCGCCGCGCCGCGATGCGCAGGCCCCATTCCTCGCGGAAGCCGTCGATCTGCCGGAAGCCGAGGCGCAGGGCGAAGCTCTTCTTGTCCGCCCCCTCAGCCCTCATCCTGAGGAGCGCCGCAGGCGCGTCTCGAAGGATGGTTTCAGAGCGCGCCGGATCATCCTTCGAGACGCCGCTGCGCGGCTCCTCAGGATGAGGGCTGTGGATTCCGGCCTGCGCTCCGGAATGGATCCCGGATCTCCGCTTCGCTGCGTCCGGGATGACGGGGTTCTCTTTTGCAACGTGATCGATACGCTCCAACCCATTGTCCCAGAAGCTGAAATTCACATCGATCGGCCTCGGCTCGACGCCGCCGATCTCCTGGGCCTCGCGCACGATCTGCGCGGGTGCGTAGAAGCCCATGGGCTGGGCGTTCAAAAGCGCGCAGGCGAAGGCTGCCGGATGGTGGCATTTCAGCCAGGAGGAGATGTAGACCAGCTTGGCGAAGGAGGCGGCGTGGCTTTCGGGGAAGCCATAGCTGCCGAAGCCCTTGATCTGGTCGAAGCAGCGCTGGGCGAAGTCGCGCTCATAGCCGCGCGCCACCATGCGCTCGACCATCATGTCCTGGTAGTTGCCGATGCTGCCGTCGCTGCGGAAGGTCGCCATCGCCTTGCGCAGGCCATTGGCCTCGCTGTCTGAGAATTTCGCGGCGACCATGGCGAGCTTCATCGCCTGCTCCTGGAAGAGCGGCACGCCCTTGGTCTTGTTCAGCACCTGGAAGAGCTCGTCAGCCGGCCCGTGCTCGGGCGCCGGCGCGGGGTAATGCACCGGCTCCAGCCCCGCCCGCCGCCGCAGATAGGGGTGGACCATGTCGCCCTGGATTGGGCCCGGCCGGACGATCGCGACCTGGATGACGAGGTCGTAGAGGATACGCGGCTTCAGGCGCGGCAGCATGTTCATCTGCGCCCGGCTCTCGACCTGAAAGACGCCGAGCGACTGGCCCCGGCAGAGCATATCGTAGGTCGGCCCGTCGTCCTTGGGCACGTCGGCCAGCCCCATCTCGAGGCCTTCATGGTCGCGCAGCAGGTCGAAGGCTTTGCGGATGCAGGTCAGCATGCCCAATGCCAGCACATCGACCTTCATCAGGCGCAGTTCGTCGATGTCGTCCTTGTCCCATTCGATGAAGGTGCGGTCCGCCATCGCGGCGTTGCCGACCGGCACCATCTCATCGAGGCGCCCGCGCGCCAGCACGAAGCCGCCGACATGCTGCGAGAGATGGCGCGGGAAGCCGAGCAGGCGGATGGCGAAGTCGACGGCGCGGCGGATCGTGGGGTTGGCGGGGTCGAGCCCCGCCTGGCGGACGCGGTCATCGCCGATCTCCGTGCCCCAGCTGCCCCACTGCGTGCCGGCGATGCGCGCGGTGACGTCCTCGGTCAGCCCCAGCGCCTTGCCGACGTCGCGGATGGCGCTGCGCGGGCGGTAGCGGATCACGGTCGCGACGATGCCGGCACGGTGCCGGCCATAGCGCTCATAGATCCACTGGATCACTTCCTCGCGCCGCTCATGCTCGAAATCGACGTCGATATCGGGAGGCTCGCGGCGCTGCGTCGAGATGAAACGCTCGAACAGCACGTCGCTCTCGGCCGGGTCGACGGCGGTGATGCCCAGCACATAGCACACGGCGGAATTGGCGGCCGAGCCGCGGCCTTGGCAGAGGATGCCGCGGCTGACGGCGAATTCGACGATCTGGTGGATGGTGAGGAAATAACGGGCGTAGTTCAGCCCCGCGATCAGATCGAGCTCCTTGCGCAGCAGGGCCTCGACCTTCGCCGGCACGCCATCGGGATAGCGGATGTCGCAGCAGCGGCGCACCAGCTCCGTGAGCCAGGCCTGGTCGCTCCAGCCGGGCGGGACGGGCTCGTCAGGATATTCATATTCGAGCTGGCCGAGATCGAAGTCGATGCGGGCGAGGAGATGGCGCGTCTCGGCGATGGCCTCGGGGGCATCGCGGAAGAGCCGGATCATCTCCTGGGGCGTCTTGAGATGGCGCTCGGCATTGGCTTCGAGCAGGCGCCCCGCCCGCTCGATCGAAACGCCCTCGCGGATGCAGCTCAGCACGTCCTGCAGGTCGCGCTGCTCGGGAGCGTCGTAGAGCACGTCGTTGGTCGCCAGCAGCGGAGTCCGGGTCGCGGCGGCGATCGCCTTCAGCCGCGCCAGCCGGCGGCGGTCGTCGCCACGCCGGTGCATGCTGGCGCCGAGCCAGAGCGAGCCGGGCGCGGCCTCGTCCAGCCGGGCGAGCAGCGCAGGCAGGCCGGCGAGATCGCGCGGGGGCATCAGGATCAGCAGGAGATCGCGGGTATTGGTGAGGAGGTCGTCAAGGTTCAGGATGCACTCGCCCTTGCCGGCGCGCCGGTTGCCCTCGCTGAGCAGGCGGCAGAGCCTGCCCCAGCCGCTGCGGTTGGCGGGGTAGACGACGATGTCGGGCGTGCAGTCGGCGAAGACGAGCCGGCTGCCGAGGACGAGCCGGAAATCCTGCGCCATCGCCCGCAGCTGATCCGTAGTGAAGGGCAGATCGGCGAAGGCCGGGTTTTCGACCCAGACGTGTTCGCCGGGGCTGTCGCCCTCTTTCAGCTTCTCGGCCGGGGGCAGCCCATCCTCGCGCAGCTGCCGCAGCGCGCTCCAGGCCCGCACCACGCCCGCCACGGTGTTGCGGTCGGCGAGGCCCAGACCCGCATGGCCGAGCAGCAACGCCGTGAGCACCAGATTGGGCCCCGGCGAGGCGCCGCGCAGGAAGGAAAAATTCGTCGCGGCAACGAGTTCGGCGAAGGGGCTGAGGACCTGATTCATGCAAACAGCCCATGCAGGAACCAGCGCGGCGGCGCCTGCTCCGGCTCGTGGAAGCCGATGCGGAAGAGCCAGAAGCGGCGGCCTGCCGAGTCCTCGACGCGGTAATAGTCGCGCATCGGCTCGGACGAGCCGTCGCGCCACCATTCCGGCGCGATGCGTTCGGGACCCTCGGCACGGGCGACGTCATGGATAAGGCGGCGCCAGCGGAAGCGGATCGGCGGGCCGTCTGGCACCTCGGCGATCGCCTCCACCGGCTGGGGCGGCTCGAAGAGCTGGAGCGGTCGTGTCGGCGGCTCGTGGGGAATGGGCGCCAGCCAGGCGATGCCGGCCGGCGGCAGTGCGGCCGAGCGCGCCTTCGCCGCGCGCACGGGATGGTGGGTGTCCTGTGCCACGAAGCGCAGCACCCGGTCGCGGCCGAAGCGCACGACCAGCCGATCGACGAGATCGGCCACGGCCTCGTCCTCGACGGCGCGGCGGTCGAGGCTCGGCTGGGTTTCGCTCAGCGGCTCGCAGACCGGCACGGCAAGGCGCACCGCATCGAAGCCGAAGCCGGGATCGAGCGGGTCGGCCAGGCTCTCGACGCGCTCGCGCCAGAGCCGCAGGATGGCCTTGCCTTCCCGCGTGGGGCGCCCGGTCTCGATCACCAGCCGCCGCACCGCCCCGTCGCTGCGATGGAAGCCGATCTCGAAGACGCGCCCGCCCTCGCCGCGCTGCTCCAGCACCCGCGCGGCCTCCGCGATCAGCCGGGCGACGACCTCCTGCAGCCCGTCGAGATCGAGCATCGGCTCGGCGAAATGGCGCTCGACCAGGCAGGCCGGCGGCGGGCGCAGCGGCGTGAGCCGGGCATCCTCATGGCCGAGCGTGCGCCGCAGCCGCGTCACCAGATCCTCGCCGAAGCGGGCTGACAGCGCCTTGGAGGGGCGCTCCGCGAGATCGGCCAGCGTCCTCAGGCCCGCGCGGGTCAAGGCGAGCGCGGTCTCGGCAGGAAGCTCCAGCGCCGCGACCGGCAGCGGCCGCAGCCAGGCCTCGTCCTGCCCGGGCGGCACGATCCCGCCCCGGCCGAAGCGGGTCAGCGCATGGGCCGCCTCGGGCGTGCCCGCGACGGCCGAGCGGAGCGCGAGGCCGCCGCGCTGCATCCAGCGGCCGATCGTCGCCAGCAATGCGCCCTCCCCACCGAAGAGATGGGCGCAGCCGGTGATGTCGAGCAGCAGGCCCAGGGGGCGATCGAGCGCGACCAGCGGGGTGAAGCGGTCGCAGAAGGCGGCGAGCCGCATCAGCAGGGCCTCGTCGGCCTCGGGCTCGGCCTCGATCGCGATCAGACCGGGAATGCGGGCCCGCGCGTCGGCCAGGGTCAGGTCCCGCGCCAGCCCCAGCGCCAGAGCCCGGTCGTCCCCCGCGACGAGGCGAAGCGCATTGCCGCGATGGGCGTAGACGACCAGCGGGGCGTCAGCCGGTGCGCCGGATGTCGGGACCCGGCCCTCCCGCCGCAGCCGGTCGGTCGGCAGGAAAGGGAACCACAGGGCGAGATAGCGGCGTGGCATCGGGGCTGGCTCTGGGCTGCAGGGTGATCTCGTCGCGGCCGGCAGCGGCCTGACGGTTTCGAACATCACTCTCCTGGAAAGATTGTCGGTCACGGCTCCACTCCACACGCCACTCGTACTCACCCAGCCCCCCGCGATGCCGCAGCAATCTGAGGCTGAAGGCGGGGGCTCCCGGCGCATTCGCCTCCAGCGCCCGCGACGGCAGGGACGCGACCTGCCAGCGGGTCGAAGCCGCGCTCGGCTGCGGCGCCACGGCGGCGCGCAGCAGAAGTGTCGTCGCGCCCGAGCCTTCCGCCGCCAGGGCCAGGCGCCGGCTCGCGGTCAGGTCGAGGCGCCGCGGCTCGCCCCAGGGTTCGATCAGCACCGCCCCCAGCGCCGGGCAGCGGGCGGCCTCGGCGCCGGCGCGCAGCACGCCCTCGGCATCGCGCGCCCGCACCAGCAGGACGCGGGAAGGATCGAGCCCGAGTTCGGTCAGCCCCGGCGGGTGCAGCCGGCCGGTCTCGGCATCGACGACATCCTGCCGCACCCAGAGGATCGGGCGCCCGGCGGCGGCCCGGATGGCGAGGCCGACGGCGAATCCAGTCGCCGCCGCGAGATCGGCCGTGGCGGGCGCATAGACCTCGTGCAAGGCCGCCCGGGCGATGCCGCCACCCAGCGCCGCATCAAGGGCGGGCGCGCCGAAACTCACCTGCCCCACCGCCGCAGGCGCGCCGCGCAGCGCCATCTCGGCGAGATGGCGGCGCAGATCGGTCAGGGAAGCGGGGTCCGGGCGGGGCTGCATGAGGGCTCATGTTCTATATTTGTTCTTTTATAGAACGAGCCCTGGTGGAAAGGCGAGTCGAAGTTGACTCAAAGGGAAGCCAGGCAGCCGGCTGTACCCCGTGCCTAAAGTCGCACCCAGTCCAGGTGTCGCGCGCCATGCAGGATGCGCTCGATGACGAGAGCGTCGTCGCGGATCGCATGGAAAATCAGATAGCGGCCGTGGACCGTGATCCGGACGCCCGCGCCATATTCTTCGCGCAGCGGATAGGCTTCCGGCTGATCGGCGATCCTAGTGCAATGGGCCCGCAATTCCGCGACGAAGGACAGGGCGCGCCGGGGACTGTCCGAGGCGATGAACAGCGCGATCTCTTCGAGATCCTTCTCCGCGGGCAGCGCGAAGCGGCAGGTCCGGGCCACCTACTCGACCATCGCCTTCAACCGGGCTTCGAGCCGATCGAACACCGCATCGGCAGAGTTGGTCGCTGCGCTCTCCCGGCTTTCGGCAATGGACCGACGAATATCCTCGACCGAAAGCTGGCGCGCCTGCTCCTGGTCATGGCGGATGAGGTCGCGCACGTAATCGCTCGCGCTGGCATAGTGACCGTCGTCGATGCGGCGCTGGACCCAGTCCCGCATCGGGTCAGGCAGAGAAATATTCATCGATGCCATCATCCGTCCTCCACGGACGACAATGGCATCAAATGGCAACAACTGCCATCCTCAAAGAGGACACCGGATCGGCAGGGCAACCCGGTGTCCTGTCCGTGCGATCAATTCGCCGTGTAGACCAGCTCGCGCTCGGCCTTGGGCGGCAGGAAGGCGCGGGAGAAGATCTCCTCGGGCTTGGGCGTGCGGGGCAGCTGATAGCCCTCGGCGATGATGCCGATGGCGCTGGCCATGCGGGCGTCCTTGGTGTCGCCGACGCCGATCTCCTTCATCTCCGGCGAGACGATCAGCTCGCTGAAGGAGTATTGCAGGCGCTTCTTCTCGATCGCCTCGTTGACGAGGGCGTCATAGGCCATCACCGCCTTCATGCCGACGGCCTGGTCCTTAGCTATCTCGAGCATCGCCTTGTTGGTGGCGCGCACGAGGCCGGCGACGGCCTTGGGATTCTCCTTGATCAGCTTCTGCGAGACCATCAGCCCGTTGGAATA
This sequence comes from Bosea sp. OAE506, assembly GCF_040546595.1. Taxonomy (NCBI): domain Bacteria; kingdom Pseudomonadati; phylum Pseudomonadota; class Alphaproteobacteria; order Hyphomicrobiales; family Alloboseaceae; genus Allobosea; species Allobosea sp. OAE506. The sequence continues at coordinate 3,582,181 of NZ_JBEPOB010000001.1, forward strand.
GAGATCGAGCCCGAAATCACCGAAGGTGAGCCAGTTGAAGTCCTTCTCCGGGTCCTGACGGTTGAGCAGCAGGTTGAAATAGCTGGTGATGTTGAACACCAGCGCGCCGTCGATGTCGCCCTTGATCAGCAGCGGCTCCTGCAGGTTGGGCGCCATGCTGGTGAGCTTGATCTTGCCCATGTCGAGCCCGTTCTTGCGGGCGAAGACCTCGAGCAGGCGGGTCGTCGGCGTGCCGGGGGCCCCGCCCAGCGTCCTGCCTTCGAGATCCTTCGGTTTGGTGATGCCGGTCGCCTTCTTGCTGGAGATCGCGAAGGGCGGGGCGGTTCCAGATCATGTAGACCATGACCGGGTTCTCGCCCGGCTTGGTCGCGGCGTTCTGGATGATGGCGTTGACGTCGCCGAAGCCGGCGTCATAGGCGCCGCCCATGATGCGGGTGACAGTCGCGCCCGAGCCCTCGCCCTGGTCGATGACGACGTTGAGCCCCTCGGCCTTGTAGTAGCCCTTGTCGCGAGCGACGAAGAAGGCGGCGTCCGAGCCCTGCGTCTTCCAGCCCAGGGTGAACTTGATCGTGGTCTCCTGCGCCTGGACGGCGCCGGTGAAGGCCAACCCGGCCATGGCCAGGCCGGCAGCGGCACCGAGGCAGAGTCTTTTCAGCATCTTGTTCCCCTTTTCCTGAGACGATGATTCAAGCATTCCGGCACCGGTCCTGCATTGGCTCCCCCGCCGATCCCGACGGCGACCTGCGACGGCTCGGTCGCCCGCACCGGCAGAGCGTCGGGCGGCTGCGGACGCCACAGCCGGCAGAGCCGACTCCTGCGACTGCATGCCTCTCCTGTGAAAAGTGCATGCAATAGCGATGCCATGCCCACCTCGTCCCGCGCCGCCCTCGCCCTTGCCTCCTTCGCCATGGCGCCAACCCGCGATTGCAGGCGCAGATTGCGGCCACACCGGCCTCGGGGCTAAGACTAAGGCTCCCGCATTCGGATTTCGGTGATGACGCGCGAGGACAACCGCAGCCGCCCTGCGACCGACCGGGTCGGAACGATCTGCCGCGCGCTGCGCCGCGCCATCATCGAGCAGGCGCTGGAGCCCGGGGCCAAGCTGCCAGAGGACGCGCTCGGCGAGCGCTTCGGCGTCAGCCGCACGATCGCGCGCCATGCGCTGGGCCAGCTCGCCGCCGAGGGGCTGGTCGAGCTGCGCCGCAACCGCATCGCCGTGGTGGCGACGCCGAGCTGGCAGGAGGCGCGCGACGCCTTCGACATCCGCATCGAACTCGAGCGGCTGGTCGTGCGGCAACTGGCGGGGCGGCTGACCAAGGCGCAGATCGCCGAGCTCCATGCCCATGTCGATGCCGAGGACGAGGCGCGCAACGGCCCCGACGCGATCTCGATCCGGCTCGCGACCGAGTTCCACATCCTGCTCGCCAGCATGACGGAGAGCCCGATCCTGATCCGCTATGTCAGCGAGATCGCCTATCGCTGCTGCCTGACGCTGTCGCTGTTCAGCCGCCCGCATTCCTCCGAATGCGCCATTAACGAGCACCGTCTGCTGATCGACGCGCTCGCCAAGGGCGATGCGGACGCCGTGATGTCGCTGATGCACCACCATCTCGATTCGGTGGCGAGCCGCGCCCTGGTCGCCCAGACGCGGCCGCGCGGGCGCGACATCATGGATATCCTGGCGCCCTATGCCGAGCCGCCGCGGGCAGCGCGCATCAAGGCCGCCGGCTGACGCCCTTCCACCCCGCCCTTCGACGAGTGCGCGGCCTTCACAGGCGGCAGCCGGCATGTAAAGTGCATACAGTTTAGCCGCCGACTTTCCTTCTGCCGAACAGCTCCGTGCCGATGCCCGACGACAGCGCCATCGACCTCATCTTCCGGCAGGCGACCCTTCCCGGTGAGGCAAGGCCCGTCGATATCGGTGTCCGGCGGGGGCGCTTTGCCGCCATCGCGCCGGTCATCGTGGCGGATGCCCCCGAGGTGGTGCTGGGCGGGCGCGCCGTGCTGCCGGGCTTCGTCGACAGCCATGTCCATCTCGACAAGGCCTGCCTGCTCGGGCGCTGCGGCCATCTGCAGGGTGGGCTCAAGGCGGCGATCGCCGCCGTCTCGGCGATGAAGCGCGATTTCACCACGCCTGATGTTTATGAGCGCGGCGCCCAGGTTCTGGAGCGCGCGATCGCCAAGGGCACGACGCGCATGCGCAGCCATGTCGAGGTCGATCCGCGCGTGGGCCTGCGCAGCTTCGAGGCGCTGAAGGCACTGAAGCGCGATTATGCCTGGGCGATCGACCTGTCGCTGTGCGTCTTTCCGCAGGAGGGGCTGACCAACGATCCGGGCACCGAGGAGCTGCTGATCCGGGCCCTGCAGGACGGGGCGGACGCGCTCGGCGGCTGTCCCTATACCGATACCGACCCGCACGCGCAGATCGCCCGGCTGTTTGCGCTGGCGACGCGCTTCGACGTCGATCTCGACTTCCATCTGGATTTCGATCTCGATGGGAGCTGGATGCATCTCGACGAGGTCTGCCGCCAGACGACGGCCTATGGCTATGGCGGGCGCGTCGCGATCGGCCATGTCACCAAGCTGTCCTCGCTGCCGCCCGAGGCCTTCGCGCGAGCCGCCGAGCGGCTGGCGGACGCGGGTGTCGCAGTGACGGTGCTCCCCGCAACCGACGTCTATCTGCTCGGCCGGGAGGCGACCCATGACGTGCCGCGCGGCCTGACGCCGGCGCACCGGCTGCTGGCGCAAGGGGTCACCTGCTCGGTGGCGACGAACAATGTCCTGAACCCTTTCACGCCCTTCGGCGATGCCTCGCTGCTGCGGATGGCGAATTTCTACGCCAATGTCGCGCAGGTTGGCCCGGAAGGGTTCGATGCCTGCATCGACCTCGTGACGGCGCTGCCGGCGCGGCTGATGAACCTGAGGGATTACGGCATCGCCATCGGCAACCCGGCCGATCTCGTCGTGCTCGACGCTCCGACGCAAGCCGAGGCGCTGGCGGGGCTGGCCGAGCCGATCATGGGCTTCAAGAACGGCCGGCAGAGTTTTTCGCGGCCGGCGGCGCAGCTGCACGCGCCGAGCCAGCCGCGTGCCGCGTTGCGCGCCGTCGCGGGCTGAGGCGACGCTCGGCTAGCGGGCGACCACGCCCCGTCCGCGACCACGGCAGGAACAGGGCTGGCCGAGCAGAGCCGTGCGCCCCAGCCGGCAGGTCGTGCGCGGCGTCTCGCAGAACCGACCGACGGCCTGGGCGCGCGGGCGGCTCCCGAGACCATAGCCACTCGCGCCCGAAGACGGGGGCCTTCCATAATCGATCGGCGGCCCGGCGCCCGGGATCCCGCCACCCGGCGCACGCAGGCGCAGATCCGGCACCGAATCCGACAGCGAGGGCGGCCCCAGCCCCTGACGCGGACCACCCGGCACGAGCGGCCCGGTACCGGGCGTTCCGACGCCCTGCGCCAGACCGAGTGTGGGGCCGATCAGCATCGTCATCAGCCCGATCACGGGCAGGCCAAGTCGTGTCCGGTGCGACGGGAGCCAAAACGTCATCAGAGGGTTCCGCTGTCACGAGCAGGTGGCGCAGGGTCGGGATTGGCCTGCGCCGCGTTCTCCTCTTCCCAGGCGGTCGTCAGCTCGACGAGCGTCGTCAGCTCCGTCTCGGCTCCAGGCGTGCCTTCCGGCAACTGCCCCAGCTCCTGGATGCGGCGGATGGCGGCCTCGTATTCGGCACGGCTGCTGATCGTCATCATGATCCCCTTTCCTGTGGAACGGGTCGGGGACGGCCCTGTTCCGCGGATCGAGTCCGATCGCTCACTCGGCCGCCGTTCCCATCGCCTGCCGCAGCGGCGCGACCTGTGCCTCGTGCAGCGCCCGGTAGGGACCGTCGGCCCGCAGCAGCTCGTCATGGCGGCCCTGCTCGGCGATGCCGGCCTGCGTCACCACGACGATGCGGTCGGCATGGCGGATCGTGGCGAGGCGATGGGCGATGACCAGCGTCGTGCGTCCCTCGGAGAGTTCGGTCAGGGATTGCTGGATCGCGGCTTCCGTCTCTGTGTCGAGCGCCGAGGTTGCCTCGTCGAGGATCAGGATCGGCGGATTTTTCAGGAAGATGCGGGCGATGGCGAGGCGCTGCTTCTGGCCGCCTGAGAGCTTGACGCCGCGCTCGCCGATCACCGTGTCGAGCCCGGCCGGCAGGTCCGCGATCATCGTCTCGAGCCGCGCGCGGCGGGCGGCCTCCGTGATCTCTTCTTCGCTCGCATCGAGGCGGCCATAGGCGATGTTCTCGCGGATGGTGCCGGCGAAGAGGAAGACATCCTGCTGGACCGACGATCCCGATCTGGCGGCGCAGCGAGGCGAGCGTCAGGGCGCGAATGTCGTGCCCATCGACGGTGATGCGCCCGGCATCGACCTCGTAGAAGCGCGGCAGCAGCGAGAGCAGCGTGGTCTTGCCGGCGCCGGAGGGGCCGACGAAGGCGACCGTCTCGCCGGCCGCGACCGACAGCGCGATTCCCGAGAGGACCGGGCGCTCGCTGGCGTAGCCGAAGCCGACGCCCTCGAAGCGGATGTCACCCTTCAGCGGCGGAGCATCGATCGCATCAGCGGCATCGGCGATATCGGGCTCGGTCGCGAGCAGTTCCTGATAGCGCTGGAAGCCGGCGATACCCTTCGGATAGGTCTCGATCACGCCCGCGATCTTGTCGAGCGGACGATAGAACACGCCGACAAGCAGCAAAAATCCGACGAAACCGCCGACGCTGAGGCTGCCCTGCACGACGTAATAGGTGCCGGCCAGCATCACCGCGAGCTGGACCATGCGCATGCCCAGATAGTTCACGGCCTGGCTGGCGGCCATGATGCGGTAGGCTTCGAGCTTGGTGGTGCGATAGCGCTGGTTGTCGCCGGCGAAGAGCGCGCGCTCATGGGCCTCGTTGGCGAAGGCCTGGACGACGCGCATGCCGCCGATGTTCTCCTCCAGCCGCGCATTGAAAGCGCCGACACGGCCGAACTGCAGACGCCAGTTCTGCGCCATGAGCGCGCCGTAGCGCGCCACGATGAAGCCGGCGAGCGGGACGATCAGCGCGGTAATGAGCGCGAGTTGCGGATGCACATAGAGCATCAGCAGGAAGGCGCCGATGAAGGTCATGATCGCGATGAAGAGGTCTTCAGGCCCGTGATGGGCGACCTCGCCGATCTCCTCGAGATCCTTGGTCACGCGGGCGACGAGATGGCCGGTCTTCTGCTCGTCATAGAAGCGGAAGGACAGCTTCTGGAGATGGTCGAAGGCGCGCCGCCGCATCTCCGTCTCGATGTTGATGCCAAGCCTGTGGCCCCAATAGGTCACGATCGCCATCAGCCCGGAATTGACGGCGTAGACGACCAGCAGCGCCAGGCCCGCCAGCATGATCAGCGGCCAGTCGCCGCGCGGCAGCAGCAGATCGACGAAGGCCTTCACCGCCATGGGAAAGCCGAGTTCGAGCAGCCCCGACAGCACGGCGCAGCCGAAATCGACCAGGAACAGCGCCCGGTGCGGCCGGTAATAGGCGAAGAACTCTTTCAGCATGGCGACTTTCTAGAGCAGGCATGGACGGCCCGGAACCACCGCGTCATCCCGGACAAGCCGCGTCAGCGGCGCAGATCCGGGATCCATCATAGGGCTCCGGAGCTTGACGATGGATCCCGGGGCAAGCCCGGGATGACGTGGTGGGCGGCAGAGCGGGCTTTACCTCACCGCCAGCGCGCCGATCGCCATCGTCACGGCGGCCTGGGTCGGGTCGATCACGGGGATGCCGAGCTCCTCTTCGAGCGGGCGGCGGTGGCGGGCCATCCCGGCGCAGCCCATGACGATGGCGCCGGCGCCGTCGATCTCCTTCAGCTCGCGACCGATCGCGATCATGCGCTCAAGCGTGCGGTCGCCCGAGGCGGTCTCGGCGACCGACATCTCCAGCGGGCGCTCGCCGGCGAGGCGGTCCATCAGCCCCATCTGGCGGAGATAGCGGATATGGCGCGGGATCGAGCGCGACTTGATCGCGATCACGCCGAAGCGGTCGGCGCGGGCGAGCGCGGTCAGGACGCCGCTCTCGGCGATGCCGAAGACCGGGCTCGTCGTGCCCTCGCGGGCGACATGCAGGCCCGGGTCGGAATAGCAGGCGATGACGAAGGCATCGACGCCGTTGGCGGCCTCGACCTTGCGGCGCAGCGGGATCGTCACGCTCTCGGCATGCTCCTGCGTCTCGACGCCGAAGGGGCCTTCGGTCAGCGTCTCGCAGAGGATCTCGGGACCCTCGGCATAGCTCAGCGGCAGCACCGCCTGCCGCAATCCTTCCGTCACGGCCTCGTTCGAGTTGGGGTTGATCACGAGGATGCGGGCGCGGCGGGTCATGCGGGTGTATCCGTGAGCGAGGGTAAGCGGTGCGGGCCGCGATGATCGGCCGCTCCTGCGGCGGCGTCCAGCCATGGCGGGAGATGGCTCCCGTGCCGCCGACGCGATGCAAGCCGCAGGCCGGCGCTTGCCCAGGGCCCTGCCCTCACGCAGATTGCCGCCCCCTGCCGACCAAGGAGTCTCGCGATGCGGCCCGTCCTCGCCACCCTTCTCGCCGGTTCCGGCCTGCTGCTGGCGATCATCGCAGGGCCGGCTCCCGCCCGCGCCGAGAGCTGCGACGACCTCTGGTTCGCCCGCAACGAAATCTACAAGGCGCAGGGCTTCTGCTTCCGCACGCGCCGCGGCATCGAGGCTTTCGGCAATGCCGGCTGCCAGTATGACAATGCCGATGAGGTGCCGCTCTCGGCCGCGCAGCGCCGCACCATCGCCGACATCCAGCGCGAGGAACGGGCGCGGCGCTGCCCGCGCTGAAACGCCGCCCCGCTTTGCTGTGGACGCCGGGCCCGGGCGGGACGCGGCGGCGATTCCCCGTGCTAGAAGCGCCGGTCGCGAGCCTGCCGACCCGACCGGGCGGGCGACCTGCGGCAACCGGAGCATTTTGACGGCGTGACCACGGCGATCGACATGGGGCTGACACAGGGCGGCCAACCCGCCTTGCTGGACCTTGCCGAGCTGCTGGCGACGCGGCTCCTCGTTCAGGGCAATTCCGGCTCCGGCAAATCGCATCTGCTGCGGCGCCTGCTCGAACAGAGCGCGCCTTTGGTGCAGCAGGCGGTGATCGACCCGGAGGGCGACTTCGTCTCGCTCGCCGAGCAGTTCGGCCATGTCGTCGTCGATGCCGAATGTGGCGAGGCCGAGTTGCAGCGCGTCGCGCTGCGGGTGCGCCAGCACCGCGTCTCTGTCGTGCTCAATCTGGAAAATCTGGAAGCCGACGAGCAGCTGCGCGCCACGGCCGCCTTCCTCGGCGGGCTCTTCGATGTCGACCGCTCGCTCTGGTTCCCGATGCTGATCGTGGTCGACGAGGCGCAGCTCTTTGCCCCCGTCATGGCGGGCGAGGCCTCCGACGAGGCGCGACGGCTGTCGCTCGGCGCCATGACCAATCTGATGTGCCGCGGCCGCAAGCGCGGGCTCGCCGGCGTCATCGCGACGCAGCGGCTGGCCAAGCTCGCCAAGAACGTCGCGGCGGAAGCCTCCAACTTCCTGATGGGGCGCACCTTCCTCGACATCGACATGGCGCGTGCGGCCGATCTGCTCGGCATGGACCGCCGCCAGGCCGAGATGTTCCGCGATCTCGAGCGCGGCCAGTTCGTCGCGCTCGGCCCTGCCCTGTCGAAGCGGCCGCTGCCGCTGCGGATCGGCTCCGTGACCTCGGTCGATCGCGGCGGCGCGCCGGGGCTGATGCCGCTGCCCGAGCAGGCGCCCGAGGAGGCCGGCAAGCTGATCTTCACCGCCGGTGCCGACGAGCCTGCGCCGGTGAGCCGCCTGCCGCGCCCGGCCCCGCGACCGCGCCCGGCCGTCCACGACACGCTCCGTCAGATCGAGAACCACCGGCCGATGCCCACCGCCGAGCCCGAACCGGAGGTCGAGATGGACCCGGCCGAGCGCGAGGCGATCATGGCCGAGATCCTGCGCGAGCTGATGGCCGATCCCGAGGCGCGCTCGCGCCAGGTCGCCGTCCTCTACCAGGATTTCACCGTCCGCTGCCGGATGCGGCGGCTCGGCCGCACCCAGCTCAGCCTCGACGAGTTCCGCCGGCGGCTCGCCGTCGCCAAGGCGGGAGCCGGCGAGGAGATCACCGGCTCGACGACCTGGCAGGCTGCGGTGGAGGCCTCCCTCTCCCTGCCGGACGATCTGCACGGGCTCTTCCTGTTCATCGCGCGCGCCGCGATGGAGGGCGCGCCCTGCCCCAGCGATGCCGAGCTGGCGCAGGTCTATGGCACCCATTCGCCCGGCCGCGCGCGCCGGCTGATCGCCTATATCGAGGAGCGCGGGCTTATCGTCTGCCATGTCGATTTCCGCGGGCAGCGCACGCTCGCCCTGCCGACACTCGGCATCGAGACGGCGCCCGGCCAGGGCTCGGCCCGCACCGCCGGAATGCCGCGGGGCGCGCGCGTCTGAGGCGCGCAACCTTGACCAGCCCGCCCCGGTGCGTGCATGACCGGAGCCCAAAATCCATGGCTGGGCCGATGCGCATCCTGCTGATCGACAATTACGACAGCTTCACCTGGAACCTGGTCCACCTGATCGGCGGGCTGGGAACCGAGGTCGAGGTGCGCCGCAACGATGCGCTCACCGTCGATGAGGCGCTCAGTGGCGATCATGATGCGATCGTGCTCTCGCCCGGCCCCTGCACGCCCAACGAGGCCGGCATCTGCCTCGATCTCGTCCGCGAGGGGGCGCAGCGCAAGCCGATCTTCGGCGTCTGCCTCGGGCTGCAGGCGATCGGGCAGGTCTTCGGTGGCGATGTGGTGCGCGCGCCGCTGCCGATGCATGGCAAGATCTCGGCCGTGCAGCACCGGGCGCGGGGCCTGTTCCGCGGCATCAACGGGCCCCTGCAGGCAACGCGCTATCATTCGCTGGTCGTCGCCCGCGAGACCTGCCCGGCCGATCTGACGATCGAAGCCGAGACGGAGGATGGGCTGATCATGGCGCTGTCGCATCGCAGCCTGCCGGTCCATGGCGTGCAGTTCCACCCCGAAAGCATCGCCTCTGAGCACGGCGCCACGATCCTGCGCAATTTCCTCGACCTCGCGGAGCGATGGCAGCGCGAGCATGCGACGCCCGCTTTGGCCGAGGCCGACTGAGCGCCGGCCCGTACCAGCCGCCTTCCCGATCGCCCGTTTTTCCGCAGAGTTCCCATGGACGATTTCAAGCCCTTCATCGCCAAGGTCGCGACCGGCGCCTCGCTATCGCGGGACGAGGCGCGCGACGCCTTCGACACCATCCTCTCCGGCGGCGTCACCAATGCGCAGGCGGCCGCCTTCCTGATGGCGTTGCGCGTGCGCGGCGAGACCACCGAGGAGATCACCGGCGCGGTGGGCGCGATGCGCGGCAAGATGCTGACGGTCGACGCGCCCGCCGATGCCATCGACATCGTCGGCACGGGCGGGGATTCCTCGGGCTCCTACAATGTCTCGACGCTGGCCTCGATCATCACGGCGGCCTGCGGCGTGCCGGTCGCCAAGCATGGCAACCGCGCCGCCTCCTCGAAGACGGGCACGGCCGACGTGCTGATGGCGCTCGGCGTCAAGGTCGGCCTCGAGCCGGCGGCGACGGCGCGCTGCATCGCGCAGGCCGGCGTCGGCTTCATGTTCGCGCCGACGCATCACGCCTCGATGCGCCATGTCGCGCCGGTGCGCGTCGAACTCGGCACGCGCACGATCTTCAACCTGCTCGGCCCACTCTCCAACCCGGCCGGCGTCAAGAAGCAGCTCATCGGCGCCTTCTCGGAGACCTGGCTCGAGCCGATGGTGAAGGTGCTGGCGAGCCTCGGCTCGACGCGGGTCTGGGCTGTCCACGGCTCCGACGGGCTCGACGAGATCACCACGACGGGGCCGACCCGCGTGGTCTCTTTGGACAACGGCAAAATCGAGAGCTTCCAGATCTCGCCCGAGGATGTCGGGCTGGCCCGCGCGAGGCCGGAGGATCTGCGCGGCGGCGAGCCGGCGCAGAACGCCGAGGCGCTGCGAGCGGTGCTCGACGGGCAGAAGACCGCCTTCCGCGACATCGCCGCCTTCAACGCCGCGGCCGCGCTGCTGGTCGCCGGCCGGGCGGGCGATCTGCGCGACGGCTTCGCGCAGGCGAATGCAGCGCTCGACAGCGGCAAGGCGAAGGCGACGCTCGCCGCCCTCGTCTCCAGTTCGAACGCGTGAGGGCCCGATGAGCGACATTCTCGCGAAGATCGAAGCCTATAAGCGCCAGGAGATTGCGGCCGCCAAACTGGCGATCCCGCAGGACCAGATCGAGCGGCTGGCGCGCGATGCCGGCCCGACGCACGGCTTCGCCGAGGCGCTGGCCTCCCAGCACGCCGCCGGCCACCCGGCGCTGATCGCCGAGATCAAGAAGGCCTCGCCCTCCAAGGGGCTGATCCGCGCCGACTTCGACCCGCCCGTGCTGGCGCGCGCCTATGCCGCTGGCGGGGCCGCCTGCCTCTCCGTTCTGACCGACGGCCCCTCCTTCCAGGGCCGTCCGGAATTCCTGCTGCAGGCGCGCGCGGCGTCGGGGCTGCCCGTGCTGCGCAAGGATTTCCTCTACGATCCCTATCAGGTCTACGAGGCGCGGGCCTGGGGCGCAGACTGCATCCTGATCATCATGGCCGGCGTCGACGACGCCACGGCGCGCGCGCTGGAGACCACCGCCTTCGACCTCGGCATGGATGTGCTGGTCGAGGTCCATGATGACGTCGAGCTCGACCGGGCGCTCGCGCTGAAGAGCCGCCTGCTCGGCATCAACAACCGCGACCTGCGCGATTTCACCGTCGATCTCGCTGTGACCGAACGTCTCGCGCCGCGCGTGCCGGCCGACCGGATCGTCATCAGCGAGAGCGGCATCTTCAGCCACGCCGATATCGGCCGGCTGAACGGCGCCGGCGTCCGGACCTTCCTCGTCGGCGAAAGCCTGATGCGGCAGGCCGATGTGACGGGTGCGACCCGCGAGCTGCTAACCGGCCGGGCCCAGGAGAGCGCCGCGTGAGCGGGCTCAGCCATCTCGACGCCCAGGGCCAGGCGCATATGGTCGATGTCGGCGACAAGGCCGAGACCTCGCGCACGGCCATCGCGGAAGGCTGCGTTGTGATGCAGCCGCAGACGCTGGCGATCGTGCGCGCCGGCGACGCCAAGAAGGGCGACGTGCTCGGCACGGCGCGGCTCGCCGGCATCATGGCCGCCAAGCGCAGCCATGAGCTGATCCCGCTCTGCCACCCGCTGCTGATCACCAAGATCGCGGTCGATCTCGCGATCGACGACGCGCTGCCCGGCATCCGGGTGCGCGCCGAGGTCAAGGTCAAGGGCCAGACCGGCGTCGAGATGGAGGCGCTCACCGCCGTCAGCGTCGCCTGCCTGACCGTTTACGACATGGTCAAGGCGGCCGACCGCGGCATGCGGATCGAGGGTATCCGGCTGATCCACAAATCCGGCGGCAAGTCGGGCGTGTTCGAGGCTGACGTCACCGCCAGGGGACAGGGCTGATGGCCCTGACGCCGGTCCCCGTCGCGCTGCGCGCGCTGCTTGACAGCGTGCCTGGTCCAACGCCCATCGAGACGCTGCCGCTGGCGCAGTGCGCCTGGCGGGTGCTCGGGTCCGACATCGCGGCGCTGCGGACGCAGCCACCCTTCGCCAATTCGGCCATGGACGGCTATGCGGTGCGGGCGGACGATCTCACGCCCGGGACCGAACTGCGCGTTCTCGGCGAATCCGCGGCCGGGCGCTCCTTCGGCGGCAGCGTGGCCGCCGGCGAGGCGGTGCGCATCTTCACCGGCGCGCCGATCCCCGAGGGCGCCGACACCATCCTGATCCAGGAGAACGCCGACGGTGTCGGCTCGGCCGCGATCACCGTCCGCGAGGGCGCGCCGAAGGGCAAGTTCATCCGCAAGGCCGGGCTCGACTTCAGCCTGAACGACAGCCTGCTCGCCACCGGGACCCGCCTCGACAGCGCCGCACTCGGGCTCTCCGCCGCTGCGGGCCACCCGGCGCTGCCGGTGCGCCGCAAGCCGCTGGTCGCGATCCTCGCCACCGGCGACGAGTTGGTGCTGCCGGGCGAGACCGTGGGGCCGGACCAGATCGTCGCCTCCAACTCCTTTGCGCTCGCCGCTTTGGTCGAGCAGGCTGGCGGAACCGCGCTCGATCTCGGCATCGCACGCGACGACCATGCCGACCTCGCCGAACGAATCGGCCGGGCGCGGCAAGCCGGTGCCGATGTGCTGGTGACTTTGGGCGGCGCCTCGGTCGGAGCGCATGACCTCGTCCAGGAGGCGCTGAAGCGCGCCGGGATGGATCTCGGCTTCTGGAAGATCGCGATGCGGCCGGGCAAGCCGATGATGACAGGCCGGCTCGGCCCGATGGTCGCGATCGGCCTGCCGGGCAACCCGGTGTCCTCGATCGTCTGCGGACATCTCTTTGTCGTCCCGGTGGTCGAGGCCCTGCTCGGCATGCCCTCGCCCGAGCGCGACCGCAGCGAGCCCGGGCTGCTGGGGCGCGACATGCCCGCCAATGACGAGCGCGAGGATTATCTGCGCTCCAGCCTGGTGCTGACCGACTCGGGCTGGGAGGCCACGCCCTTCGAGCGGCAGGATTCCTCGATGCTCGGGTTGCTCGCCCAGGCGCAGGCGCTGGCGATCCGCACGGTCTTCGCGCCGGCCGCCGCTAAGGGCGATCCCTGCCGCTTCATCCGCCTGCGCTGAGGGGCGACACGGGCACGTCGGCTTGCGGAACACAACGCGAACGGGTATGGTGTTCGTGATTTGTTTCGAATCTGCGGTGATCGGCAGATTTCAGAGCGCCGGCGGGGATCATGCTGACACGCAAACAGTTCGAACTGCTTCGTTTCATACAGGAGCGACTGCGCGAAAGCGGCGTTCCCCCCTCCTTCGACGAGATGAAGGATGCGCTCGACCTCAAGTCGAAATCCGGCATTCACCGCCTGATCATGGCGCTCGAGGAGCGCGGCTTCATCCGCCGTCTTCCGAACCGGGCGCGGGCGCTCGAAGTGATCAAGCTGCCCGACGGTGCCGGCGGCGGGCTGCAGCCCGGTGCGCGCCGCTTCAACCCCTCGATCGTCCAGGGCGGGCTCGGCAAGGAGACGCCGCCGGCCAAGGACGGGCTGCCCGGCCGGGTACGGCCGGTCGAGACGGCATCGGAGGATGCCCGCAACACGATCGCGATCCCTGTCATGGGCCGCATCGCCGCGGGCACGCCGATCTCGGCGATCCAGAGCCGCAGCCACAGCGTCGCGCTGCCCGCCGACATGCTGGGCTCGGGCGAGCATTTCGCGCTGGAGGTCCGTGGAGACTCGATGGTCGAGGCCGGCATTCTCGACGGCGACACAGTGGTGATCCGCCGCCAGGACACCGCCAACACCGGCGATATCATCGTCGCGCTGATCGACGACGAGGAGGCGACGCTGAAGCGGCTGCGCAAGCGCGGCTCCTCGATCGCGCTGGAAGCGGCCAATCCCGCCTATGAGACGCGCGTGCTCGGCCCCGACCGGGTCAAGATCCAGGGCCGGCTGGTCAATCTGATGCGGCGCTACTGACCGGCAGCCGCCTTAAGGGAGGCGCTCGGCATCGGGCGCGTCCTCGCCCGGCGGCGGCGGAGCTGTGCTCGCGGGTGTTGGCGCGGGCTGGGGACGACGGCGGCTCCAGGGCCGTTCGCCGGTATCCTGTGCCGCGAGGTTTTGCCAGCCAGACCTGGTCTTGACGAGTGCGGTCGCCCCGTCGCGTAGCAGCGCCATCCTGTCGATCAGCCGCGCGCGGCAGGTCGCGGTCCAGGGGATCGGTGTCACCACCACATCGGCGCGGCGACAATCCTCGATGATGGCGAGCCGGTCCTGCGCATAGGCGATACTGTGCCCCTCCTTCGTCGTCATGACGCAGCCGCGGGCATCGCAGGCCGCGCCCTTGCGCAATGAGGGATCGTCGGGCTGGCGGCCGTCGCCATCCGCCGTCAGCCATTGCTGCATGACGAAGCGGCTCGGCTTGCCTGCAATGACCAGCAGGCCGTCCCTGCCGCGCACCGCGATGCCCGAGCCGTCGCGCTCGATCAGGATCGCCGGCTTGTCGGGTTTGGCCGCAACGGCGACGCCTGTGACCAGCGGCAGGATGGCCAACAGGCGCAGCTTCGTCGTCCACAGCGTCGCCCAGAGCAGCGCGGCGGCAAAGCAGCCGAGCGCGGCCGGGCCGAAGGCCGCCAGCACGAGGGTCGAGTGGTCGATGGTCGCGACCCAGTGCGCCAGCTTCAGCACCACCTCCGAGGCCATGCCCATCAGCCACCAGGCCGGCGCGTCCAGCCCGAAGGGATAGGCGAGCACGCCAAAAACGGCGGCCGGCATGACGAAGAGCGAGACGAAGGGCAGCGCCAGCGCGTTGCCCAGCAGGCCGAAGGGGTTGAAGGTCTGGAAATGATAGGCGCCGAAGGGCGCCGTCGCCGCCGTGGCCAGCAGGGTCGTCACGATGATGCCGCTGGCGGCGATCCAGAGCGGGCGCAGCGGCCAGGGCAGTGCGGGTGGCGGCTGCAACCGGCCGCGCTCCTCCCAGCGCTCGGCAAAGGCGATCAGCGCCGCGACCGCGCCAAAGGACATCTGGAAGCTCGGCCCCAGCAGCGCCTCGGGCTCGCGCAGCAGAACGATCATCGCGGCGAGCGCGAGATTGCGCATGCTCAGCGCCGGGCGATCGACGAGGATCGCGCCCAGCATCACCAGCGTCATGATCAGCGAGCGCACCGTCGCAACCTCGGCACCCGAGAACACACAATAGGCGACCGAGCCCGCCATGGCCGCGAGCGCGGCGATCTTCTTGACAGGCAGACGCAGCGCCAGCGTCTGCGAGAGGGCGAGCAGCGCCCGCACCAGCCAGAAGATGGTCCCGGCGGCCAACACCATGTGCAAGCCCGAGATCGAGACGATGTTAGATAGATATTGCCGGCAGCGATTCCGATACGGTAGGCAAAGGCCATAAACCGGAGCCAATCCATTGACCAATAAAGCATACTCATACACTCGAATTTCAAGTAAGCATCAACGGCAGGGCGTGGGCATTGCACGCCAAATCGCAAACACGCAAGCATACTGCGCAAAAATGGGATTCGATCTCGACACTGAATTTCGCGACGACGGCCTGAGTGCTTATTCTGGCAAGAACCGCAAGGGTGGTGAACTGCGCCGTCTGCTCGAATTGATCCAAGCCGGCCGGATCAAGAAGGGCGAGCATTTGATCATCGAAGCCGTTGACCGTTTGTCCCGCGAGAATACCTTCACGGCCTTCACGCAGTTCTCGAACATCATCGCGGCTGGCGTGTCCATTCACACCACTAGCAACAGCGAGATTTACAGCGCCGCCGAGCTTCAGGCCAATCCGGGCAAAATTTACATGCTCGTCGGCATGATGCAGATGGCCAACGACGAGAGCGCCAAAAAGTCCTTCCGTGGTGAGGCGAACTGGAACTTCAAGCGGCAGGCGGCTGGCAGCCGGAAGATGACTTGCCGTGTTCCCGCGTGGATCGACGCCACCCGCGTCGATAAGGAGATCGTCTTCAAGATCAATCCGGAGCGCGCGGCAGTCGTTAAAGACATCTTCGACATGTTCGTCGGCAAGGGCGGAATGGGGCGCGGCTCGATCGCTGCTCATCTGAACGCTAAGGGCGTGAAGCCCTTCGGTAAGGCCAAGATGTGGCATGGCGGCACCGTGCAGAAGGTCACGGACAATCCGGCCGTGATCGGCCACCTGACGCCCATGACGACCCTTGTCGATGAGGGCGATCCTCGCCGCCGTAAGCCTGCCGGCGAGGTCATCAAGAATTACTATGATCCGATCATCACCGAAGCTGTTTGGGTTCGCGCTCGCCAACAAGCTAGTGAGAGTTCCGTGACGCCGAAAAACAAGGGCGGCAGGCGCGGGACGGTTTTCAACAACCTCTTCAGCGGCCTTCCCTGCTGCGAAAATTGCGGCCAGCCCATGCGCTACAAGGATCGCGGCGTGCGCTCTTTCGTTGCGTTCCGTTGCTCGACGGATATCGAGACTAAGGGGAAGTGCAACCCGACGCGCTTCCGCTACCGGGAGCTTGAGGACATCGCGATCACGCTCTTTCAGGGCATCAGGCTGACGCAGGAGAATGCTCCGGACGATCTCGAAGAGCGGATTGCGAACCTGAAGCTTCAGGAGGAGGCTGTTCGGAAAGGGATCGACGATATTGAAGCGGAACTCGACGGTGACACGACGGGAACCAAAATCCGGCTGATCGGAATGCGCACTGCAAAGCTCGCCGAGTTGCAGTCAGAGCGTCAGAAACTTGAAAGCGAGCAGGTCGCCCCCTTGGGGGACAGCCTCGCTGATGCGATGCGGGCCTTCGTCGATTTTCGGGCGACGACGGCAACTCTCGCCAACGAGGATCGTTTCCGGGCTCGCGCTGCCCTCAACCACGCGTTCAAAGCCCTGATCGAGACGATGAGCTTCACGAACGACAATATCTGCAATGTGACGCTCAGGGATGGACAGAGGTTCGTCTTCGCTCCGCCAAATGTTGCGGTGGAGGGCGAACCGAAAGCCGGCCACGCGCGGCTGATCGCCTACAAGTTGGCGGCCTAACGCGCCGAAATCCGAGCGTCGGCTTTAATGGTCGACGCTCGTTTAGGAGGCCCCCAGCGGCGTCTTATGACGAGCGCAGGTCCATCCGATACAAGAGCCTGCAAGGCCGCCCACGGCCCTCCTATCTGCCGAGCTTCGCCTCACATCGGCGATCTGCTAATCCCTCTTCACAACCTGCTCGCGCTTGGCCGCTACGAGGTCATCAACACGGTCGCGACGCTTCTCGTCACGCTGCGCAACCTTGGTGGCTTGCGCTGGCGTCAGCGGCTTCCGGGGGCCGACCGGCTCCGTGGGCTTTCGTGGCTTTCCAGCCTCTCCGAGCATCGTTTCTTTCAGCCGAGCCAACCGCTGCTCCAGCGCCGTCAGCCGGACAACAACATCCTCGCGACGCATGCGGGCAGCGCTTTCGTCCAAGCGGCCAGACCTGATGTCCACGAGGAGTTTGGCCACGGCGGTGATTTCTCGGCGTAACAGATCGCGCGCTTCCTTCTGACGAATGAGTAGGCGGCGTTCGTCGTCCTGTTTGATCTTCAGATCGGCGACCAGCCACGCATATATCGCGCTCGTCACGACATCACCGCCCGGCCTGCATCAGCCCCAGATCGTCCAAGAGCCTGCGGATATCGCAAGCAGCGGCGCGCAACATCGTCAGCTTGTCGCCTTCCTGCATCGCGTTGATCGTGCGCCGGATGGGGTGAGCGTCGCGATCGTATCGGCAGTGCTGGACATCGAGAGCTATCCGGTCGGCTGTGTCGAGCAAGCGTTGGATTTCACCGATCATCTGCGCGCGGGTGTGGAGATGCGCGCCGCGGATGTGCTTGCGCTGCTCCTCTTCGCGCCCCCAGCGCCAGCCGGCAACGGCTCGCCGAACATCAGGCGGCAATCTGGACAACGCGCTCATCGATCGGCCCGCGAAGTCTCATACATCGCACTGAAATCGCCGGTCATGTAAGCCTCGGCAAGGCGAAGACGGTCCTGAAGCTCTGCGAAAATCGGCTTCAGCGGTCGCGGCGCTGTCCGCTCGAACCAGTCGAGTCGGGCCTTCAGCCGCAGCGCGTGCTTTGGGCGAACACCCCGATGATAGCGATCTTTTCTGGCGAGGCCGGTCAGCCACTGATCGCCGACCCCCAGCATTGCGGTGAATTCCTTTTGCGTCCGAACGAAACCTCCAGATTTTAAAGTGTCGTATGTGCGTTTAAAATAATGCGGAGTCACTGCTGTGATGGTATCCTGTCAGTATAATAAATAGTATGTCAAAGTTTATTTATGAAGGCTCGAATGAATTACCTTGATCCAATTATTCTACACATTCTCTCTTCCGAAATCGATAACCTGATTGCTCTGCGCAGCTTCAACAGCCACGGACAGGGGTTCTTTCCGTCGCGGGCGCACTCCAAGCGGCGCTATCTGACTGATGATGTCGAAGACCTTCTGGTTCTCGTTCGCGGCGAAGAGGACTGGGAGGCGTGGGTGCGCGTTGCCATCTGGGTGCCCAGCGATGGCGGCTCGCCCGAAATCTTTCGCCCTGCCACCTACTTCGCGATCGAAGATTTTTCATCGAGCGATCCCGGCGAGCCGGGTTCCGGCCCGGCCTCGCGTGCGATCTCTTGGGCCAATTCGCTTTGACCGCCCTCCCGAGAATTCTGGCGCTGGCCGAAACAAATTGGCTCAACGACCCGCGTCTCAACATGAGCGTGACCGTGACCCTCAAACAGTGCGTTCATTTCGATCGCGGAAAGGAATGGCTGACAGCGGACAAAGCAGAAAATGCGGCCCGCAAGATGATGAACCGTATCCGTAAATCGATCGCGCGCAGAGGGGCCTTTCCGTTCGCCTGCTACCTACATTACGGCGATGACAAGCGGTATCATCTACACATCATTATGATGTGTCCCGAACAAATGCCGCTCGATGAATTTAAACAGCGGCTCGAAACGGCGGCGAAAAATAACAAGTGGACCTATGATCAATTTTACTACGCTGAACTCGCGACCGAGGACGCCCGTCGCGCCATGTTCCACTACTGCCAACTTGGTAGCCGCAAGAGTGGCGGAGATCGCGCGCAAATGCTCCACGAAGCGCCCGCGCCGGCTGGGAAACTAAAAAAGATCGACCCCGCCGAAGCGGGGCCGATTGGAGAAGCAAAGAAGCGGTCAACGCCGACCCGAGAGATAAGAGTATTGGTCGCGGCAGCAACCGCGCCTTAAAATATAGATACACCGCAAGTAGGCGAACAGCGCTAGAGTCGTAAAATCGGCCGTATGGTCATTCACCGAAGTGTATTGTTTAAGCTCTTCCATCAGGAGATGCGATTTAAAGATTGCTTCACCTTGGTGTCGAATCATGTCAAAATTCAAAACTCAATACTCGAAGAACCTGTGAGTTGACGAGAGCGGGAGCGCCAGAGAGCGCGAAGTCAACGAACGAGGTCTGCGAAGCAGGCCTCCCCTCACTCTCCTTAAAATTCTTACTCCAGAAACGAAGGCGTCACGGACGCCACCCGATCACAAAAACCCGAGGGCGAAGCACGCAGCATCGCTCTCACTCATATCGGCGACACAGCGATCGCCATCCAGCCGGCGAAACGAGATGCCGCGCTGATCGAGCCAGTCGATCGCGCCAGCAGATGCCGAAAAACGAATCGAGATCACCTGCTTACTCCGCTGCCTTCGCCGCCATGTCCTTCCTGATGCGTGCCAGAGTCGATCGTGACGCGCCAGTCGTCCTCTGGACCATGGTCCAGCTATGACCGGCCGCCAGCAGCGCCGCGATGTCGGCATTGCGCTTTGTGTCAGCGGGGCGACCTTTCGGCACATAACCGCGCTGGACGGCTAATGCCAAACCTTGAGCCACGCGGCGGCGACGATCCTCATAGTCCTTTCGGGAAACAGCCGCGAGAGTGTCAAGCAGCATGGCATTGACCGCTTCGAACAGCCGCGCGGTGAATTCGTCCGGCTTGGCCTCGAACATCAGCCACGAGGTCGGCAGGTCGAGCGCGACGATGCGGACGCCCTTCTCGCGGATAAGCTCCTTCAGCTTTTCCCAATCTGATGCCCGAAGGCGAGTTAGGCGGTCGATCTGCTCCAGCAGAATGATCGAATTGCCGCTCGCCCCGGCGTCTTCCAGCAAGCGCATAAGCTCGGGGCGATCCAACTTTGCACCGCTCTCGTTCTCCACATAGAAGGCCGCGATCTGCTGCCCGCGCTCCTCAGCGAAACGCAAAAGATCACTTCGCGCCCGCTGCGCATCCTGAGATTGGGTCGAGGCCCTCAAATATGCGCGGACGAACATCGCGGTCGCTCATTTAGTTCGATTTGACTAGTTCCATAATTAGCGGTTCGATTTGACTTGTCAATCCAATTTATCGAACCAGTAAAACGCCACTTCGCGAACCGCATAGTTATCTGAACCACCCTCCTTGCCTGTCGCTCCTGTTCAAAATAGCTTCGGCAGCGCTGATTGCGGTCGCGAAAGCTTGTTAGCAGTCATTCAGAACAAGATATTAATATTCACCGAGAGCGCCAAATGCAGCTACATAAATTTGTGATAGAAGGCTTGTTTGGCGACCGCCGAGTAAGTTTGCCTCTCGATCAGGGCTCTCTTGTTCTTGTCGGCCCGAATGGGTTAGGTAAAAAGCTCCGTTGCAAACATATTTTATTATACAATGTCGCGGCAGTGGAAGAGACTGTCTGAATATAAATTCTCTCGAATTTACATATCTGTCGGAGACGAAGAATTTTCATTTACGAGAGAAGAAGTATCTGGATTTGACGCACTCAATCAATTGATGGAAAGCACAACGGGCCGGACCGGATCGATGGTGCGCAGACTTATCTCTAGCAACCTATTTGATAGTTTCGTCAAAGCATCAGCAATTCCATCTTCCGAACGGCGAAAATATGCTGCCGCCATGGATATGCCGATTGAGGAAGTTGCGCCATTTCAGCGCTTTTTGCTCCGCAAAATCACCTCCGAAGATGATCTCGTTGCGGCCCCAAGCGCAAAGCTCGAAAAGCGGCTCGCGGAGATTTTGCCCGCACGCGTGCTCTATCTACCTACCTATCGACGCATCGAACGCGATATGCGCGAGGTATTCCCCGGCCTTGAAGAGCGATTTAAACGATATAGCGGTTCCGATGCCCTAATCGAGGTCGGGCGCTCTGGAAATTTTTATGTCGAACTCGTGAATTTTGGGATGGAAGATGTCAAGCGTGATATCAAGAAAGTCACGCAAGAATTGAGAGATTACTCTCTTGCTCAATATAACGATCTTTCCGGAAGTTATTTAAGAGATGTAATTCGCGGAAAAGCAGACAAATATAACGCGAAAGAAATAGCCAATCTCGATGATGACGATATTAATGCGATTTTAGATCGCGTCAGTGAAGCGACCTTGCCTGTCGAGGACAAGACACTACTGCGAGCACGGATAAAGTCCATTCAGGCGCAAACTAAAACTCAAACTAAAACCGAGGATAGATACCTAGCTCATTATTTTTCCCGACTGGTAGCTGTTACTGGAGAGATCGTCACGCGTGAGAGCCGGGTTGCTAGATTTATAGCTGTATGTAACGCCTACCTGAACCCAGCAAAAACTTTCAACTATAATGAAGTTACATCAGCCATTACGATTCTCGATGATCGTGGGATTGAATTGGATTTGAGCGTTCTGTCCTCTGGTGAAAAACAAATTATATCGCTGTTTTCACATTTGTATCTCGAAGAATCTGGAAAGCGAGTTGTCATTATCGATGAGCCAGAATTGTCTCTATCTGTCCCATGGCAGAAGCGATTCTTGCTCGACATTATAAAAAGCTCGTCGTGCGAATTTCTATTGGCCGTTACTCATAGCCCATTCGTTTATGAAAACGACTTAAAATCTACCACTGTTGACCTCCGTAAGCTCACGGAGCGCTTTTAATGATGCCCGAGATAGATTTGGAAGATGATTTCAAGGAGCTTCTAAGTGCCGCCGCTAAATCAGAAACCTCGTTAGTTCATGATTTCAGGATACAATTCTTCTCAGAAAGCGATTCAATTTTTGCCTTCTTCGAAGGTGAGGATGATCGGCTTTATTTCATGCCGCCAATCAGAGATCGCCTTAAGTCGACCGTTCACTGTTTTGATTGTGGTGGCAAGCGCAAGGTGGAGTCGATCCGCAAGGATGTGCTTGAAATCTCAGACGGCTCGGCGCGTTGCCTGTTTTTTGTAGACAGGGATCACGACGATTACCTCGGAAGGCAATTAGAAATTGACGAGCATACATATATCTCTGACTTCTACTCGATCGAATCCGACTTCATCTCCGCCGAAGCCGCCGAGATCGTCATCTCTGACATCGCCGGTATCTCGAAAACGCGCCCAGAGTTTGCTTCGATCAAAGAGGCCTTTGATCGAAGCAGCGAGCGGTTTGTAAGAGCCATGAAGCCCGTTATGCTCTGGTCTATCTGCGCGCGAAGTCAAGGCGGAAAGGTCAATTTTAACAATGTCGATGTGTCAAAGATGTTTAGCCGAGACAAGGCAGGCATCATAATCAAGGATGATCACTTTCTCGATTATTTTATGAAACAATCGGGTTGCGATAAGCTGATAGTTCAACGAGGAACATACCGATCATTTAGAAAAAATGTCCTATCTGATGATTGTAAATTTTGGATTCGTGGAAAATTTTACTTGTGTTTTTTTGCATCCGAGTTGCACATCCAATTAAAGGTCGCCTCCAAAGCTATCGTGGATCAATCCAAGAAGATAAAAATTCCGCAATCACTCGCAGTCAACATGATTTTTGAGGCGCTGAGCGGCCGCATTCCTAAACCAAAGTCGCTAATTCACTTCTTGGATGCGAGGGGCGCTGCACTTGCAGGCTCTGGTCACGCTATGGACCCATCCGCCGCCATCAATGGGATTTAAACCGTTGGTCTGGCCGCTGTTCGACCTCGCAGGCAAGACCGGCTATTCGCTCAACACGCACTGGGAGAATTCGGCCAGACACGAGTATCGCGAGTTCGCGGCGGCGGCAGTCAACATCAAGATCGCGAACGCAGCCTTTCAGAGCCGGCTTGAAGGTCCGACCGGACTGCAAAGTTCAGCTAGTGCAAGGATCGCAGATCATGCGTGAGAGGAAGAGAGGTCGAAATGGAAAAAGACGCCCTTGCGGGCGTCTTCCATCAGTCTTCAATTTGAACAGGCTCGTCTTCCTCGTCGATATAGACGAGATATGAGTTTTCAAGTTCACGCTCAACAACGAACAGCTTGCCGATCTTTCCGATATCGGACTTGGGGACTTCGATCAAACGCATAAAATATCTCTTTGAGGAATGAAGCATCGCAATATGACGCTGAACATCGATAGCGAATCTGAAATCCCAAAGTCGATATCTTTTTCGGTGCCTATAATGAGGCCTTGTTTCCCGCTTGCCCCAAAAATCTCGCGAGGGTAGATACCGGTGAAACCGCCATCTTATCATAATGTTAGATAGGATTTTACGGTTGCCGGCATATGCTATCGCACATGACGATGTGGTAGATGCCCGCGGCGCGCAGATCCGCATTGGTGGTTTCGGTGATCAGCCCGCGCTTGCCGGTGACGAGGGCGGCCGCCATCGCCCCCGCCTGCCCGCCGGCGACCGAGGCGATCCGCTGGGTCAGGGCGTTGCGGGCGCCGTCGATCGCCGCCGCCAACCGCAGGTCCCAGTCGGGCGGATGCGGCGGCGGGCTGAGCGCAATCTTGCCCGCGATGCTGCCCACGGCGCCGATGCCGCGGAAAAAGGCGTCGCGCCCGAAATCATAGCCGCCTGGCCGGGCCGGGCCTGGCGGCGGCAGCAGGCGCGCCACGGCCGCGACATGGTCCCCGGGCGCCACGGTCCCGGACCGGATGTTGACGCGCACACGCTTCGGCCAGAGCGGCCGTTCGAGCCCGGCGATGCCGGTCACGCGGATGACGAGCCGGGCGCCGGCATCGCGCGCCTCGACCGATTCCACGAAGCCTGAGACCTGGCCGACGCGCGGCCGCTCCAGCAGGGGCGCAGCGATCGTCGCGGTGCGCCAGGCCGCCGCGGCAAAACCGGCGAAGGCAGCCGCCAGCCCGAGACAGAGCCAGGCCAGGCGCGGGCGGCTGCGCAGCAGCATCGCGGCCGCGGCGGCGAGCGTGACGCCCGTCAGCGGCGCCCAGAGCGCCGGTTCGGCATCGGCTGCGAAATAGAGCAGGATGCCGATGCCCATCGCCACCGGCAGCCAGAGGAAGAGCCGGCGCCGCTCGGCCTCGCGCGACAAGGTGGCCGACACGGCGTTGCGCAGGTCGGCGATCGCCAGGCCGAGGCGGACACCGCCGAAACGACCGGTCGGACGGCGCCATGGCAGGACAGCCGCAAGCGCCCCGCGCCGCGGCACCCGCTCCCCCTGCCCTGACGGCGCCGGCGTCATGGCCTGCCCCCATCCTGCGCCGGCGCGACAGGGCTTGCATCTGGCCCTTAACGGCGGCGGTCCCCCCATGTTACAGGGGCCGCGCCGGATGTCATTTCTGGCTTCGGCGCGTGCTGCGACAGCGGGCGCCGCTTCGTCCTCCCGCCCCTCATCGGGTCCCTGTCGCGAGGGGCCTGCCGGAGCCTTTGTTGTCCATGAGCGATGCCGTCGTCACGCGCTTTGCGCCCTCGCCCACCGGCTTCCTGCATATCGGCGGCGGGCGTACGGCGTTGTTCAACTGGCTCTATGCCCGCCGCACTGGCGGCAAGATGCTGCTGCGTATCGAGGACACCGACCGCGAGCGTTCGACGGACTCAGCGATCACGGCGATCCTCGACGGGCTGAAATGGCTGGGCCTCGATTGGGATGGCGAGACCGTCTATCAGTTCGCCCGCGCCGAGCGGCATCGCGAGGTGGCGCACCAGATGCTCGCCAGCGGCCATGCCTATCGCTGCTATGCGACGCCGGCCGAACTGGACGAGATGCGCGAGCAGGCCAAGGCTGCCGGCAAGCCGATGCGCTATGACGGGCGCTGGCGCGACCGCGATCCCGCCACCGCGCCAGAGGGCGTCAAGCCGGTGATCCGCCTGCGCGCGCCGCAGACGGGCGAGACGGTGGTGGAGGACGAGGTTCAGGGCCGCGTCGTCTGGCAGAACGAGAACCTCGACGACCTCGTGCTGCTGCGCTCGGACGGCAACCCGACCTATATGCTCGCCGTGGTCGTGGACGACCATGACATGGGGGTGACCCATGTCATCCGCGGCGACGACCACCTGACCAATGCCGCGCGCCAGACGCAGATCTACCAGTCGCTGGGCTGGAAGGTCCCGAGCATGTCGCATATCCCGCTGATCCACGGGCCGGATGGCGCCAAGCTGTCGAAGCGCCACGGGGCCCTCGGCGTCGATGCCTATCGGGAGATGGGCTATCTGCCGGTCGCGCTGCGCAACTATCTGCTGCGGCTGGGCTGGAGCCATGGCGACCAGGAGATCTTCTCGACGCAGGAGATGATCGAGCTGTTCGACCTCGGCTCGATCGGCCGCTCGGCGGCGCGCTTCGACTTCGCCAAGCTCGAGAGCCTGAACGGGCTCTATATGCGCCAGTCCTCCGACCGCGACCTGCTCGACGCTCTGAAGGTGATCCTGCCCGAGATCGGGCCGCCGCGCGGGTTGGGCCCCACGCTCTCGCCGGAACTAGAGCAGCGCTTCCTGGCCGCGATGCCGGGGCTGAAGGAGCGCGCCAAGACGCTCGTCGAGCTGCTCGACAGCGCCTATTACCTGTATGCGGCGCGCCCGCTGCAGCTCGACGCCAAGGCGGCGGCGCTGCTCGACGAGGCCGGCCGGCAGCGCCTGCCGGGCCTCGCGCAGACGCTGGCGGCGATCAACGACTGGTCGGTCGAGGCGCTGGAGGCCGCCGTGCGCGGCTATGCGGAGGCGAATGGGCTCAAGCTCGGGCAGGCGGCGCAGCCGCTGCGCGCCGCGCTGACGGGTCGCGCCATGTCGCCCGGACTGTTCGACGTGATGGCGGTGCTGGGCCGCGAGGAAACCCTTGCGCGTCTCGCTGACCAGAGCTGAGCAAAACGCGGTCCCGACCGTCTTTCGGCTCGGTTGAACCGGGTCTGCAAATGGTCTAGTGACGCCGGACATGGCCACTGCGGCGCGTGCCGGAGCGGGCATAAATATTGCTTGAAAATCAGTCGGATGAACCGCCCTGCCCACCTGCCTGCGCCCGCGCCGACACGACAGCGTCATGTCGGTTCGATCTGACGAAGGACAGGCCTCATGGACAACCGTGAACGGACCGAGCGCGACGACGCCTGAAAAGCAGCGAGCCTGAAAGGATCGGTATCGATGAGCGGAACCACCAGCCAGCTTCAGGTCGACGGCAAGACCGTCGATATGGCGATCAAGACGGGTTCGATCGGCCCGTCCGTCATCGACATCGGCAAGCTCTACGCCCAGACGGGCATGTTCACCTACGACCCCGGCTTCACCTCGACGGCCGCTTGCGAGTCGCAGATCACCTATATCGACGGCGACGAGGGCGTGCTGCTCTATCGGGGTTACCCGATCGAGCAGCTCGCCGAGCATGGCGACTTCCTCGAGACCTGCTACCTGCTGCTGGAAGGCGAACTGCCGACCGCCGCGCAGAAGGCCGATTTCGACTATCGCGTGACGCGCCACACCATGGTGCACGAGCAGATGGCCCGCTTCTTCCAGGGCTTCCGCCGCGACGCGCATCCGATGGCGGTCATGGTCGGCTCGATCGGCGCGATGTCGGCCTTCTACCACGACTCGACCGACATCTCGGACCCGCATCAGCGCATGGTCGCCTCGATGCGGATGATCGCGAAGATGCCGACGCTCGCGGCGATGGCCTACAAGTACACGGTCGGCCAGCCCTTCGTGTATCCGCTGAACTCGCTCGACTATGCCTCGAACTTCCTGCGCATGTGCTTTGCGGTCCCGGCCGAGGAGTACAAGGTCAATCCGGTGATGGCGCGCGCGCTCGACCGGATCTTCATCCTGCATGCCGACCACGAGCAGAACGCCTCGACCTCGACCGTCCGTCTCGCGGGCTCCTCGGGCGCCAACCCCTTCGCCTGCATCGCGGCCGGCACGGCCTGCCTCTGGGGCCCCGCCCATGGCGGCGCCAACGAAGCGGCGCTGAAGATGCTCGAGGAAATCGGCTCGGTCGAGAACATCCCGAAATTCATCGCCAAGGCGAAGGACAAGAACGATCCCTTCCGCCTGATGGGCTTCGGCCACCGGGTCTACAAGAACTACGACCCGCGCGCCAAGATCATGCAGAAGACCACGCATGAGGTGCTCAACGAGCTCGGCATCAAGGACGATCCGCTGCTCGACGTCGCCATCGAGCTCGAGCGGATCGCGCTCTCGGACAGCTACTTCATCGAGAAGAAGCTCTATCCGAACATCGACTTCTATTCGGGCATCACCCTCAAGGCGATGGGCTTCCCGACCTCGATGTTCACGGCGCTGTTTGCGCTGGCGCGCACCGTCGGCTGGATCGCGCAGTGGAAGGAGATGATCGAGGATCCGTCCCAGCGTATCGGTCGCCCGCGCCAGCTCTATACGGGCTCGCCGCTGCGCGAATACACGCCGATCGGCCGGCGCTGAGCCGTAGCTCGTCGACAACGATCCCCGAAAGGGCGCGACGGCTTGCCGTCGCGCCCTTTATTGTTTCAGATGATTGATATCGCGACCGGCGATGACGCACCGCGCCGACCCGCTACACTCGAAACAACCTTCCGGAGGAACAGCTTTTGTCCCACTCGCATGATCTCTCCCGGCGCGGCTTCATCGCCGGTGCTTCGGCCCTGACCCTGGCCGGCGGCCAGGCGCAGGCCCAGGCTGCCTTCCCCACCCGCCCGATCAACCTGATCGTTCCCTTCGCCGCCGGCGGCTCGACCGACATCGTCGCGCGTCTTGTCGGCCAGAAGATGGGCGAGCTGCTCGGCCAGTCGGTCGTGATCGAGAACCGGGCCGGTGCCGGCGGCAATGTCGGCTCCACCGCGGTCGCCCGCGCGACACCGGACGGCTACTCGATCCTGATGGGCACGATCTCGACCCATGCGCTGAACCCGGCGATCCTGAAGACCGTCACCTTCGACCCGGTGAAGGATTTCACCCCGATCTCGCTGCTGGCGGTGGTGCCGAACGTCATGGTCGTGCATCCGAGCTTCCCGGCCAAGACGGTCCAGGAGGTCATCGCGGTGCTGAAGGCCGAGCCCGGCAAGTACTCGTATGCGTCGTCCGGCGTCGGCACGCCGCTGCATCTCTCGGGCGAGCTGTTCAAGTCGATCGGCGGCGTCCAGATGAACCACGTGCCCTATCGCGGCGCCGGTCCGGCCTTGAACGACGTCGTCGCGGGCGCGGTGCCGATCATGTTCGACAACCTGCCCTCCTCCGCACAGTTCATCCGCAGCGGCCAGCTGCGCGCGATCGGCGTGACGACCAAGGACCGCGTCGCGTCCTTCCCGGATCTGCCGACGATCGCCGAGGGTGGGCTCGCGGGCTACGAGACCTACACCTGGAACGCGCTGTTCGGACCGGCGAAGCTGCCGGCCGACATCGTCGCGAAGCTCAACAAGGCCGCCAACGACGCGCTCAAGGACGCCAACGTCAAGCAGCGGCTCAACGACGTCAGCGCCGAGATCGTCGGCTCGACGCCGGAGGCTCTGGGCGAGCACGTCAAGATCGAGGTGGCGAAGTGGTTCCCGATCGCCAAGGCCTCGGGCGCCGCGCTCGAGTGAGCCTCAGGCGCCGCGCGGGCCGCCCGGCCCGCCGGCCCGGCTCATGACCAGCGCCAGCGCGGCCTCGACCGCGTTGGCGGCAGGGCTCGCGCCGGCCGAGCGCATGATCGTCTCGACCTCGGCGAAGCCCGCGAGTTGCCGCTCCCGCCCGGGCCCCTCGGCGAGCGCTGCCTCAAGCTGATCGGCCAGGGTCTGCGCCGTCGCGTCGTCCTGAATGAACTCCGGCACAACACTGCGGCCGAGGATCAGATTGGGCAGAATCACGCTCGGCAGCTTGATCAATCGCCGCGCGATGGCTGCCTCCCAGCCTGCCCCGCGATAGGCGGCCACCGTCGGGACCTGCGCAAGCGCCAGTTCGAGCGTCACGGTTCCCGACGCCGCCAGCGCCGCGCGCGCATTGCGGAACGCGGCGAGTTTTCTCGACCTCGCCCAGCACGATCTCCGGCTGTCGGGCCCAGCCCGCCACCGCCTGCGCGATCTCGTCCTTGAGATGCGGCACGGCAGGCAGAACGAAGCGAGCGCCGGGCCACTTCTCCGCGATGCGGGCGATCGCCTGCCCGAAAACCGGCATGAGGTGGCGGATTTCCGAGCGCCGGCTACCGGGCAGAACCAGCACGACGGGAGACGCGAGATCAGCCCGCCGCGCGGCCTCGGCAGCATCCGGCCGCAGATCGGACAGCCGCTCGATCAAGGGGTGGCCGACATAGATCGTCGGAGGACCGTGAAGCCGCTCCAGCGCCGCCGGCTCGAAGGGAAGCAGCGCGAGGATCCGGTCGATATGGGGCCGCATGCGCCGCGCCCGGCCCGAACGCCAGGCCCAGACGCTGGGGCAGACCCAATGGGCGATCGCGATGTCGGGCGCGCGGGCACGAACCTTCTTGGCCACGCGCAGGCCGAAATCGGGCGCGTCGATGGTCAGCAGGAGATCCGGCGCAAAACGCGCGATGCCGCGCGCGGCATCTTCCATCCGGCGCAGCAGCAATGGCAGGCGCGCAACGACGGGGCCAAAGCCCATCACGGCGATGTCGGCCTGCGGAAACAGCGGAGTCAGCCCGGCGGCGATCAGCGCTTCGCCGCCGACACCCGTGACGATGACCTCGCGCGGCGCCAGCCTCTGGCGCAGGGTCTCGAGGAAACGCAGCGCCAGCGCATCGCCCGAGGCCTCGCCGGCGACGATGGCGAGCCGGAACGGGCTCGTCATGGCACGCCCTCGACGAAGAGCCCCGCCTGGTCGGCCAGCCGTCCGAGCCCCTCCGCATCGCCGACGAGGACGCGACCGGCGCGCAGGCCGATGCCTGACAGGCCGGCCTGCGTGACGTTGCGCAGCGTCTGAGGGCCGATCGCCGGCATATCCACGCGCAGATCCTGCCCGTCCTTGGGTGCCTTCACCAGGACGCCGTCGCCCTTGGCGATGCGCAGGCGCCCAGAGGCCACCATCTCGGCGACCCGGCGGATCATGGCGTCGGTGCCCTCCGCGCCTTCGATGGCGATGACGCGATGGTCGGCGAGGATCGCCGCCTGCCCGACATCGAAGGGCGAGAGCGCGGCCAGCAATTCGAAGCCGCGCGCGATCAGCGCCTTCTGCTCCGGGGATGTCGTTCGGCGGCCGAGCGCGCCCGCGGGTGCCGTCATAGCCGGGGCAATCTCGGCCGGCCCGTGCACGGCGAAGCCTTGGCCTTCGAAGAAGCCGACGACGCCGCGCAGCAGATGGTCGTCGCCGCCACGGAAGGCACGGGCGAAATGCGGCAGGTATTTCAGCGTCGAGGCCTCGGGCCGCAGCGACGAGAAGCTCGGCCGGGGCAGGCTCCCGATCAGGACGAGGTCGCTGACCTGCCGACGGCGCAGCTCTTCGAGGAGGCGGCCGAGCTGGCCCAGCCTATAGACCTGGAGTTCGGCTGCGCCGAAAGCAGCGGGACTCGGCGGCGCCGTCCAAGGCGGCCACGAAGACGGAACGACCCTGCTGCGCCGCCAGCGCAGCGAGACGCGGCGGGAAATCCCCGGCGCCGGCGATGATCGCGAGCGGGCCGCGCGTCGCCGGCGTGACGGCCGGACCGGCGCTCACCGATCGGGCGCGTTGACGTCGTGCGGCACGCAGATGGCGCGCTCGCCGCCGTTGCGGATGAAGTCGAGGATCTCGTGGATCAGCGGATGCGCCGCGAACTCGCTGGCGACATCCTCGACGCGCTCAGAAAGCGTGCCCTCGTCGGCGAAGAGCAGACGGTAGGCACGGCGCAGCTCGTGGATCTGCTCCCGGGTGAAGCCACGGCGGCGCAACCCGACGAGGTTGAGCCCGGCGAGATGGGCCGGGTTGTCGCGCACGAGGCCGAAGGGGATGACGTCGTGCATCACGCCCGCGCCACCGCCGATGAAGGCGTGATCGCCGACGCGGATGAACTGGTGCAGGCCGGTCCCACCGCCGACGATGACGAAGTTGCCGACCTTCACATGGCCGGCGCACATGACGTTGTTGGAGAAGATGACGTTGTCGCCGATCGACGTGTCGTGGGCGACATGCGAATTGGCTAGGAAGAAGCAACGGTCGCCGACCGTCGTCTTCATGCCGCCCCCCTCGGTGCCGGGGTTCATCGTCACGCCTTCGCGAATCAGGCAGTCGATGCCGATGGTTAGCGTCGAGGGCTCACCCTTGTACTTCACATCCTGCGGCGGATGGCCGATCGAGGCAAAGGGATAGATCTTGGTCCGCGCTCCCACGGTCGTGCGGCCGGAAATCGCGACATGGCTGATTAGCTCGACGCCCTCCTCGAGAACGACGTCGGCGCCAACCGTGCAGAACGGGCCGACAGTAACGCCGGCCGCGATCTTCGCGGCGGGGTCGACGACCGACATGGGATGAATCGTTGCGCTCATGACCTGACACTCACGGCCGCGGCCGTCCTGCTCTCGCGGACCTTCATCAGACGACCATCGCCGAGAGATCGGCCTCGGCAACCAGCGTGCCTTCGACGCGCGCCTCGCCGCGGTAGAAGTAGATGTTGCGCTTGCGGGCGACCTTGGTGAGGTGGAAGCGCAGCGTGTCCCCGGGCCCGACGGGCTTGCGGAACTTGGCGTTGTCGATGGTCGTAAAGAGAACGCTGCGGACGGCCGCATCGTCGCTGCCGCGGGCATTGACCACGAGGACGCCGGCGGTCTGCGCCATCGCCTCGATCATCAGTACGCCGGGGAATACCGGCCGATCAGGGAAATGCCCGGTGAACTGCGGCTCGTTGATCGTCACGTTCTTAATGCCGACACCGGACTCGTCGCCATTGATCTCCACGACGCGGTCGACCAGCAGGAACGGGTATCGATGCGGAATGCAGGCCATGATCCTCTGGATGTCGGCCACACCCAGCGTCGTCGTCGCCTCGGTCATCGTCTCGTGTCTCCCGCGCGGAGCCCGCTCCGCCTCACCGGTTGCTTCTAGCCGCCAGACGCGGCGAGGCCAACAGCCGGGCCGCGCCGAAACGCCGCCTCAGCCCTGGGATCTGCCCTTGCTGCGATTGGCGAGCAGGGATTTGAGCAGCGCGCTCTCACGCGCCCAGTTCAGCGCCGGCTGGGCCGGATAGCCGCCATACTTCGCACCACGGGGAACATCGCCCGCGACGCCGCTTTGGGCCGCGATCTGGGCGCCCATCCCGATCGTCAGATGCCCCGCAAGCCCGACCTGGCCGCCGAGCACCACGAAATCCTCCAGCGTCGACGATCCGGCGATGCCAACCTGAGAGACGATGACGCAATGGCGACCGACGACGACGTTGTGGCCGATCTGGACGAGATTATCGATCTTGGTGCCCTCGCCGATCACCGTGTCGCGGCTGGCGCCCCGGTCGATGCAGGTGTTGGCACCGATCTCGACGTCGTCCTGGATGATGACGCGGCCGATCTGTGGCACCTTCATGTGGCCCTTGGGGCTCATGGCGAAGCCGAAACCGTCCTGGCCGATGCGGACGCCGGGATGGATGATGACGCGGTTGCCGACCAGCGTCGCCTGCAACGTGGCTCCGGCGCCGATCGAGCAGTTGCGGCCGATGCGGACATGCGGGCCGATGACGGCATGCGAAGCGACGACGGTGTCCGCCCCGATCTCGGCGCCAGGGCCAACGACGGCGCCGGGATCGACGGTGACGCCTGCTTCGAGAACCGCCGTGGCATGAACGAAGGCGCCAGGCGCGACGCCCTGGGAGCCGAAGACCGAACTGGGCTTCAGCGCGGCGGGAAAGAAGCGCGCGAGCACGCGCGCAAAGGCGTGATAGGGCGCCGGCGAGACCAGCGCCGTGGTTCCGGCGGGAACCCGCTCCGCAAAGCGCGGCGAGACCAGGCAGAGCCCGGCCGAGGTGGCCGCCAGCGCGTCGGTGTATTTCGGGTTGTCCATATAGGCGACGTCGGACGGGCCGGCGTGCTCGAGCGCCGCGGCGCCCGTCACGCGGCGTGACGCGTCGACGCCTTCGGGAAGCGTGAGCCCCGAAATGGAAGCGACCTCGCCGAAGTCGAGCGAGGTCGCGGCCGGGAAGAATTGGGGTTCTGACATCGGGTGTGTCCGGAGCGGGGTGCGGAGGCACCCCGCTTCGTCAGAAGCGGGTGCCGCCCGAGAAGCGGAAGGCCTGAGTGCGGTCGCCGCCGTACTTCGCGGTGACGGCCTGGCCGTTGATGATCGCCGTGCCGAACTGGCCGTCATCCTTCGACAGCGCGTAGGCGTAGTCGAAGCGGATCGGGCCGAGCGGCGACTGCCAGAGCAAGCTGACGCCGACCGAGGAGCGGATGACGTTCTTGTCACGCACGCAGGCGATGTTCGTCTGGGCCGACTGGCCCTGAGACAGAGCAACGTTGAACTGCCGCGCCGAAGACCCTGCCGGGCAGGCCGCAGACGCAACCGCGTTGCCGCCATCATAGTTGAACAGCGTACCGGCGTCGGCGAAGACCGCGCCGCGCAGGCCGAGATCGCGCGGCAGACCCCAAATCGGGAACTGCACTTCGAGCGAACCACCGAAATAGCTGGTTCCGCCGAGCGCGTTCGCGGTCGGATCGTTCAGCACGTCGCGCGGACCTATGCCGGAGGGCGCGAAGCCGCGCACCAGGGTCGGTCCGAGGAAGTAGTGATCGATCATGCGGAGATTGCCGCTCGTCGCCTGGACGTGACCACCCTGGACACGGGCAAAGCCGACCACGTCGTCGAAGATTTCCTTGTAGTAACGCGCATCGGCCGAGACGCGCAGGAACTTCGAGTCGCCGCCCACACCGGCGAACTCGGGCTTGACCTCCGCAATGAAGCCATTTCGCGGGGTCTGGTTGCTGTCGAGCGAGTTGTAGTTAAAGCCAAGACCGACCAGCGAGGTCAACGTGGTGCCCTGAGCTTCCTTGACCGCAACCGTCGCTTCGCCGTTGGTCAGGCAGTTGATCGTCTGGCTGACTGCGATCGCTCGAGCCGTGCCGGGCGTGACGCCCGCGATCGGAAGCGTACAATCGTTGTACGGCCGGGTCGTGGTGTTCGGGATCTCGATCTCGGTCTGGTAGATCGAGTAGCGCGGCGTGATCGAGAACTCTTCCGTGATCGGGAAGGTCAGGCGGACGGTACCGCCGGTGACGCGGCTCTCGAAGCGGCCGGTGTTGTAGTTGTCGCTGAACTTCGAGAACAGGTCGAAGCCGGCAGCGATACGACGGCCGAGGAAATAGGGCTCGGTGAAGGAGAAGTCGACGCCCTGGGTGCGCTGGCCGAGTGTGCCCGCGATGCGGACGAACTGGCCGCGGCCGAGGAAGTTGGACTCCGACAGAGCGACTTCGCCGATGATGCCGTCCGAGGTCGAATAGCCGCCCGAGATCGAGAACGAACCGGTGGCCTTGTCCTCCACTTCGATGTTCACGACCACACGATCGGGCGCGGAGCCCGGCTCGTTGGTGATGCGCACCTTGTTGAAGAAGCCGAGATTGTTCAGGCGACGCTCGGCGCGGTCGACCATCACCTTGTTGTAGGCGTCGCCCTCGCCGAGATCGAGCTCGCGGCGGACGACATAGTCACGCGTACGGGTGTTGCCGCGCACATTGATGCGCTCGACATAAACCCGCGGGCCCTCGTCGACGACATAGGTGATGCCGATCAGGCGGCCGGCCGAATCGCGGTCGCCGCGGGGACGAACCTGCGCGAAGGGATGACCGCGACGGGAAACCTCGGTGGTCAGGTTTACGAGCGTCCGCTCGACGGCCTCGGCGTTGTAGGTGTCGCCGACCGAAGTGACGACATAGCTCTGCAGCGCAGCGGAATCGAGCTCACGCAGGCTCGAATCGACGGCGACGTTGCCGACCTTGTACTGCGGACCTTCGGAGACGGCGATGTCGATGACCCAGCCGCCGGACGTCTCGTCGAAGCGCGCGGTGTTGCTGACGATCTGGAAGTCGGCATAGCCGTTCTTCAGATAGAAGCGACGCACCAGCTCGAGGTCCGAGGCGATCCGCTCGGGATCATAGACGTCCGAGGTCTTGATCCAGCTCAGGAAGTTCGACTCGGTCGTGGTCATCAGGCCGCGCAGGCGGCCGTCCGAATAGATCTGGTTGCCGTCGAAATTGATCGACTTGACGCCGGTCTTGCCGCTCTCGTTGATCGTGAAGACGACGTCCGAACGGCCGTTCGGCAGCGGCGCGATGCGCCCGCTCACCGAGGACAGGCCGTAGCCGGCGCGACGATAGACTTCCTTCAGGCGGGCGACGTCGGCGTCGATGAGCTGCTGGCTCATCGGGCCGCCGGCCTTCGACTGGACCTGCTGCAGCAGGACTTCGCTCTTCAGACGGCGATTGCCCTCGAAGGCGACGCGGTTGATCGAGTCGCTCTCCCGCACGGAGATGACGGTCTGGGAGCCGCGGCGGCTCACCTGGACGTTGCTGAACAGGCCCGTGGCCAGAAGGCTCTCGCGGATCGACTCCGGCGCGCTCTGCCCCGACGCATAGGAGCGGATCGTCTCCGCGTCGACGCGCCTGTTGCCCTGGACAATCACGGCCTGCGCGAACACCACGCCACCGCTCACGGCCACCATGAAGGCCGAAAGTCCGACTGATCGAGAGAGCCGCGTTCTGATGGACCGGCTCTTTTGGGTCGACGTCATCGGGTCGCCTATTCCATTTCTCAGGTCACCACCCCGTATCCGGGGGCACCCACCCGACAGGGGGGCGCATGGAGACATTGCAGTCCATTCGCTTCTACAAAGTTTCCCGCAGGGTGCAAACCGGCATTGTCGTTAACAAAATATTTTCGAAGCGCTCGTTGCTTGGAGGTCACGCGCATCGCCGCGATTTCGCCGCAAACCGCCCTCGAAACCGGGTTTGGCCGGCGCCCCGTATGAGCTGGGGACAGCGCCGAGATTCCGCACCTGCGCCGCGCGACGGCTCGAAAGCCGCTCAAATCGTTAAGCGCCGAGAAAGAGACACCCCGCCGGGCACGCCTTCCACCGGCTCGTCCCCGCCGCCAGCGCCCGCTAGAGCAGCGAGCGCACGTGCAGCAGGTCGTTCCAGGTCACAAAGAGCATCAGCATCAGCACGAGGCCGAGGCCCAGACGAAAGCCGATTTCCTGGGCGCGGTCACTCAAGGGCCGGCCGCGCACGGCCTCGATCGCGTAGAAAACGAGATGGCCACCATCGAGCATCGGCACGGGGAAGAGGTTCATCAGCCCGATCGAGACCGAAAGGATGGCGGCGAGGTTGATCAGCCCCATCAGGCCGGAGTTGTGGGCCACGACACCCGAGACCTGCGCGATCCGAATCGGACCGGAGAGCTGGTCGACCGATTCCCGCCCGCTCACGAGCTTCGCGAGATAATCATAGGTGCGCTCGACCACGTACCAGGTCTCGCTCACACCGACCTGCGCCGATTCGAGCAGGCCATAATGCTGGGTCTTCCAGTCGCTCTGCTGGCGCGAGGCTTGGATGCCGACGACGCCGAGGCGCTGCTTGCCGAGCGGCGTGTTCTGTTCGACCAGCGCCGGTGTGACGGGCAGCGTGACGAGGCCGCCGGCGCGGTCGATCACGATGGACAGCGTCTCGTTGGGTCGGGCCGAGATCAGGCGCTGCATCTCGGCGAAGCTGGTGACCGAGCGCCCGTCGATCGAGACCACGAGATCGCCCGAGCGCAGCCCGGCGCGCTCGGCGGCGCTGCCGGCGACGACCTGGTCGACGCGCGGGGCCAGGACCGGCTTGCCGAAGGCATAGACGGTGGCGCCGAAGATCAGGATCGCGAGGAGAAAATTGGCAACAGGGCCGGCGGCGACGATCGCCGCCCGCTCGCCGATCGACTGGGCGGGGAAGGAGCGCGCACGCTCTTCCGGCGTCATCGTGCGCAACTCGGCGGAATCAGTGCCCGCGGAGGCCGCATCGGCATCGCCGGAGAACTTCACATAGCCGCCGAGCGGGATCAGCGCGAAGCGCCAGCGCGTGCCGCGCCGATCGTTGAAGCCGAACAGCTCCCGCCCGAAGCCGATCGAGAAGACCTTGACGTCGACCCCGCACCAGCGGGCGACGAGGAAATGGCCGAGTTCGTGGACGAAGACGACGAGCGTCAGAACGAACAGGAATGGGACGATATAGCTCAGCAGGGAGCCGCTGCCGTTCCAGAGGGTCGTGACGAATTCCATCTCAAGCTCCTGCTGCCCGCCCCTAGGTGACAGCGAAGGGCGGTCGCGACAAGAGCGCCCGCGCGCGGTTTCTCGCCTCATGGTCAATGGCGAGCGCCTCCGCCACATCAGCCGGCGCCGGCCGCGCGGCCTCCGAGGTGGCGCAGACCGCCTCGACCAGAGCGGCGATGCCAGGAAAGGCGATGCGGCCCTCCAGATAGGCGGCGACGGCGACCTCGTTGGCTGCGTTCAGCACGGCCGGCATCGCGCCCCCGGCGGCGAGCGCGGCCATGGCATGTCCCAGCGCAGGGAAGCGGACGAGATCGGGCCGCTCGAAGGTCAGTGGCGCCGAGATCGCGAGATCGAGAAAACGCGCGGGCGGTGCATCGAGCCGGCCGTCGATCCCCAGGCAATGGGCGGCGGCGACGCGCATATCCGGCAAAGCCATGCCGGCGCTGACCGAACCGTCGCGGAAGGTGACGAGGCCGTGGACGAGTTGCTGCGGGTGGACCAGCACCTCGAGCTGGTCGGGTCTCAGGCCAAAGAGGAAGCAGGCCTCGATCAGTTCGAGCCCCTTGTTCATCATGCTGGCCGAGTCGATCGAGATCTTGGCGCCCATCGCATAGTTGGGGTGGGCCAGAGCCTCCTCCGGCCGGGCCGCCGCGATCCGCTCGGCGCTCCAGGTCCGGAACGGGCCGCCGGAAGCCGTCAGCGTCATGCTGCGGATCGCGGAGATCGGCTCGGCCCCCAGCACCTGATGGAGGGCGTTGTGCTCCGAATCGAGCGGGAGGATGCGCGCACCGACCGCAGCGGCCCGCGCCATCACGGCCGCCCCCGCACAGACCAGGCTCTCCTTGTTGGCCAGTGCGACGACACGGCCAGGCGTCAACGCCGCAAAGGTGGCTTGCAGCCCCGCCGCACCGGAGATTGCGCTGACGACGATGTCGCTGTCGCGCGCGACCGCCTCCAGCACCGCCGAAAGACCCGCGGCCGAAGCGATGCCGGTCCCGGCCAGCGCCTCGGCCAGGGCCGGGCCCGCCTCCGCATCGGCCAGGGCGGCGAAAGAGGCTCCCGTCTCGACTGCGACGCGGGCCAGGGCCTCGACATCGCGCCCGGCGACGACAGCCCCGATCCGCAGCCGCTCCGGATTTTCTGCGACGACGGCGCGGGTCGACCGCCCGATGGACCCGGTCGCTCCGAGAAGCGTGACGGTGCGAAGCATGCGCTGATCCGCGTCAGAGATGGGCGAGGAAGAGGACGAGGCCGGCGAAGACCAGCACGGCCCAGTAACCGTCGAGGCGGTCGAGGAAACCGCCATGGCCGGGAATGAGCCGGCTCGAATCCTTGGCGCCGAAGCGGCGCTTCAGGGCGGATTCGAAGAGGTCGCCCATTTGGCTGAAGATCGAGGCCGCCAGCGATCCGGCGATGACCGCTGCGGGCCCGACGATCTGCTGGGCTGCGGGCGTCAGCGCCCAGACGGCATAGCCGCAGAGTGTCCCCGCGATCGCGCCGCCGATGGCGCCGGACCAGGTCTTGCCCGGGCTGACGCTCGGCATGAGCTTCGGCCCGCCGAGGCGCCGGCCGGTGAAATAAGCGGCGATGTCGGTCAACCAGACGACGGCGAAGCTCCAGATCAGAAGCGAGAGGCCGATCTCCGGCTGAGCCCGCAAGGCGGGAGCGACCAGGGCGAAGGCCAGCGCATAAGCGACGCCGCAGAGCTCCAGCGGCAGCCGCCCGCGCATCCGCGGTGTCAGGACGGCGCCGGCGAGAGCAGCGAGCGATGCGACGCCCGCCAGCGCCGGCTGGCTCACGGGCGCGAAGCCGAGCAGCAGGCCGGCGAACACGACGCCGACTGCGGCAGCGATCGCATGGTCGCGGGTGGCGGCGATCGAAAGCCACTCATAAGCAACGAGACCGGCAACGAGGGTCCAGACGATCCGGAAGGGCCAGCCGCCCCAGGCGGTAACCAGCAGCACCACGGCCGCCAGCACCAGCGCGGAGATGATCCTGAGCCGCAATTCGCCCTGGCCGGATCGAGGCTGACCGGCGGCGGGGCCTGTCATGCCGCGCCCACCGAGCGGTCGACCGGCTCACCCAGCCCACCGAAGCGGCGCTCGCGACGGCCATATTCCGCCAGGGCCTCCTCGAAGGCGGCCCGGTCGAAATCGGGCCAGAGGACCGGAGTGAAGACGAATTCGGCATAGGCCGCCTGCCAGAGCAGGAAGTTCGAGATGCGCGTCTCGCCGGAGGTGCGGATCACCAGTTCGGGGTCAGGCAGACCAGCCGTGTCGAGCCGCGCCGAGAGGCTGGCTTCGTCGATGGTCGCCGGGTCGAGGCGCCCCGCCGCTGCCTCCGCCGCCAGCCGGCGCGCCGCGCGCACCAGCTCGTCGCGCGCGCCATAATTGAAGGCGACGACCAGCGTCATGCGGCTGTTGTCGCGGGTGACTGCCTCGGCGTGCTCGACGAGCCGGCGCAGATCGGGCTTGAGGTCGTCGCGACCGCCGATGATCCTGACGCGCACGCCGGCGGCGTGGAGTTCGCCGAGGTCCTTCTCGACGAAACGGCGCAGCAGGCCGAGCAGGAAGGAGACTTCGGTGGCGGGGCGGCGCCAGTTCTCGGTGGAGAAACTGTAGAGCGTCAGGATGCGGACGCCGAGATCGCCGGCGTTGCGCACCGCGGCACGCAGCGCCTCGAGCCCGCGCCGGTGGCCCTCCTGCCGCAGCAGCCCGCGCATCTGCGCCCAGCGGCCATTGCCGTCCATGATGATGGCGACATGGGCGGGAGGGGCGGAGCGACCCGGGCGCTGGCCTGCTGACATTCTGGATAAGCCTCGTTCGGCCTTGCGCCGGGTGGAATGGCGCCTGAGCGCCGACAGCGTCAGACGCTGAGGATTTCCTTCTCCTTGGTCGCCAGCGCCTGGTCGATCTCCGCGATGTGCTGATCGGTCGCCTTCTGCACCTGGTCGGACTGGCGCGTCACGTCGTCCTTGGTGAAGGCGCCCTCCTTCTCGACCTTCTTGATGATGTCGATGGCGTCGCGACGGACATGGCGAACCGCGATCTTGGATTCCTCGGCATATTTATGCGCGACCTTGACCATCTCCTTGCGGCGCTGCTCGTTCAGCTCGGGGA
The DNA here is from genome assembly GCF_040546595.1 of Bosea sp. OAE506. Lineage (NCBI taxonomy): Bacteria > Pseudomonadati > Pseudomonadota > Alphaproteobacteria > Hyphomicrobiales > Alloboseaceae > Allobosea > Allobosea sp. OAE506. The sequence continues at coordinate 3,622,310 of NZ_JBEPOB010000001.1, forward strand.
TGCGGATGCGCAGGACCTGCCCTTCCGTCTGCGGGTTGAGGCCGAGATCGGATTCGCGGATCGCCTTCTCGACGGGGCCGACCATGCTGCGGTCCCAGACCTGCACGCTGAGCAGGCGGGCTTCCGGAACGCTGACGGTGGCGAGCTGGGACAGCGGCTGGCGCGCGCCATAGGCCTCGACCTGGATCGGATCGAGCATGTTGGCCGAGGCGCGGCCCGAACGGAGCGAGGCGAGATCGCCCTTGAAGGACTGGAGCGCGCCCTGCATGCGGCGCTTCACGTCGGCGAGATCGAATGTCGTCTGGGCCATCGTCATCTAGACCTTGAACTGGTGCATCGCCGGGGAGAAGGGCGGCCCTGCCGCCGGCGGCGATGCGAGATCGATTATGCGTTGCCGGGCATTTCTGAAACCCGGCGCGACCATGGCGGCGAGGCCGTCCAGGGTCAAGAACATCGTGACACGAAGCGGTTACGGCGTGACATAGGTCGCGCGGCCCTCGCCGCGCAGCACCGCGGCGAGCATGCCCGACTCCGCGATCGAGAACACGACGATGGTGAGGCCGGCATCGCGCGCCAGGGCAAAGGCGGCCGTGTCCATGACCTTGAGGTCACGGCTGATCGCCTCGGCATGGGTCAGCGTGTCGTAGCGGGTCGCCGCCGGGTCCTTCTTCGGATCGGCCGAATAGACGCCGTCGACCTGCGTCGCCTTGAGGAGATGGCTGCAGCCGAGCTCGGCCGCGCGCAAAGCGGCGCCGGTATCGGTCGTGAAATAGGGGTTACCGGTGCCGCCGCCCAGCACCACGACCTTGCCGTTGGTGAGGTGGTCGAGCGCGCGCTTGCGGGCATAGCTCTCGCAGAGCGAGGGCATCGGCACCGCCGACATGGCCCGCGCCGGGGCGCCGGCGCTCTCGATCGCGTGTTCGAGGGCGAGCGCATTCATCACCGTGCCGAGCATGCCGATCGAGTCCGCGCTGGTGCGGTCGAGGCCCTTGGTGAGGCCCTGGACGCCACGGAAGAAGTTGCCGCCGCCGACGACGATGGCGATCTCGACGCCCTCGCGCGAGGCATGGGCGATGTCGGCGGCGAGCGCCGTGAGCGTGGCTCCGTCGAGGCCCGAACCGGCCTGCCCGGCCAATGCTTCTCCGGAGAGCTTTACGAGAACGCGCTGTGGCCGCATCGGATCGTCTCCGTTCTTGTCGTTGCCGGCTGTTCCATCGCGCCGGGGGCGAGGTGCCGGTCCGCGCCGATGCGCGGAGTGGCCCGCGATTCGCGCGCCGCACCCCTTCCTACAGAAAAGGCCGCGCGATGCGCGGCCTTTTCATGCGTCGTCAGAGCGGAGACGGTCAGCCCGTGGTGCCACCGGCGGCGGCCACCTCGGCGGCGAAGTCCTGCTCTTCCTTCTCGATGCCCTCGCCCAGCGCGTAGCGGGCGAAGCCCGTCAGCTTCACCGGCGCGCCGACCTTGCCCTCGATCTCCTTGAGAACCTGGCCGACCGACTTCGACCCATCATGGATGTAGGCCTGCTCGAGCAGGCAGTATTCCTTGGCGTAGCTCTTGAGCCCGCTCTCGGTGATCTTCTCGAGCACATGAGCCGGCTTGCCGGCGTTCTTCTCGGCGAGGATCGCCTTCTCGCGCTCGAGCACTTCCGGAGCGACCGAGGCCAGGTCGAGCGCGACGGGGTTGGTCGCCGCGACATGCATGGCGAGCTGGCGGCCCAGAGCGGCGAGCTCGTCGGCCTTGCCGGTCGACTCGAGTGCGACCATGACACCGATCTTGCCGAGGCCGTCGGCGACCGCGCCGTGGACATAGGTTCCGATCACGCCGGCCGAGACCTTGAGCTGCGCGACGCGGCGCAGGTTCATGTTCTCGCCGATGGTGGCGATCGCGTTGGCGATGGCATCCTTGACCGTGCCGCCACCCGGATAGTGATGGGCCAGCACCGCCTCGGCCTCACCGCCCCGCTCCAGCGCGACATTGGCGATGCCATGGGCGAGGCCCTGGAATTCGAGGTTGCGGGCCACGAAGTCGGTCTCGGAGTTGAGCTCGATGACGACGCCGTTGTGACCCGACACCGCCACCGCGACCAGACCTTCGGCGGCGACGCGGTCGGCCTTCTTGGCGGCCTTGGCGAGGCCCTTGGTGCGCAGCCAGTCGATCGCTGCCTCGATGTCGCCATCGACAGCCGAGAGCGCGGTCTTGCAGTCCATCATTCCCGCGCCGGTCTTGTCGCGGAGTTCCTTCACCAGTGCGGCGGTGATCGCGGCCATTGTCGTTCTTCCTTGTCTGTCGTGCGGCACCGGACGGCGGCAGCCGCTGAGTCAGCCCGGCCAGCCCGTTATGGGGCAACGCCGACGCCCCGTTTCCGGTCGTCGGCGCTGGTCGGCATTCGTCTTGGTCTCTTCAGCAGCCGGATTGCGACGCGCCGATGACGCGCCGCCTCCGGCCATCCGGTCTCAGGCGTCGGCGAGCTCGCGCGCCTGGGCGACCCAGCCCTCGCGGTCGATCTTGCCACCGAGCTTCAGGTCGTGGTCGAGCTTGCTGACATCGGCCGGCGAAGCGGCGGCGAGCTGCCAGAAGTGGAAGACGCCACCGTCGTTGAGCTTCTGCACGGCGTCCGGACCGGCGCCCGAGAGCTTGGTCAGGTCGTCCGGCGCGCCGCGCGGCGCGGTCAGGAGCTCGAAGGGAACGCCCGCATCGGCGGCGGCCGGCTCGGCCAGCGCTTCCTCGATGATCACGGGAGCCTCGGAGGCACCGATATCCACGCCCTGATCGCCCGAGGCGCGGGAGATGCCGTCGATCGCCGAGCGCGCGACGAGGTCGCAATAGAGCTGGATGGCGCGGCCGGCGTCGTCATTGGCCGGGACCGGGAAGGTGATGCCGTCCGGATCCGAGTTCGAGTCGATGATGGCGGCGACCGGGATGCCGAGGCGCTGGGCCTCCTTGATCGCGAGCGCTTCCTTGTTGGTATCGATCACGAAGATCATGTCGGGCGTGCCGCCCATGTCCTTGATGCCGCCGAGCGCCTTCTCGAGCTTGTCGCGCTCGCGGGCGAGCATCAGGCGCTCCTTCTTGGTGAGGCCGGTACCGCCGCCGCTGAGCAGCTCATCGACCTTGCGCAAGCGCTGGATCGAGGCCGAGATGGTCTTCCAGTTGGTCAGCATGCCGCCGAGCCAGCGGGAGTTGACGTAGTACTGGGCCGAACGCTTGGCCGCATCGGCGATGGCGTCCTGCGCCTGGCGCTTGGTGCCGACGAAGAGCACACGGCCGCCGCGGGCGACGGTGTCCGACACCGCCTGCAGGGCGCGCGAGAGCATCGGCACCGACTGCGACAGGTCGAGAATGTGGATGTTGTTGCGCGTGCCGAAGATGTAGGGCGACATCTTCGGGTTCCAGCGGTGAGACTGGTGGCCGAAATGCGCACCGGCTTCGAGGAGCTGGCGCATAGAGAAATCGGGCAGAGCCATGGTCTGTATCGTCCTTCCGGTTGAGCCTCTGGGGTGCGAATGAACCGAGCATGAGCTGCAAGGTCACCGGAACGCTTCGGGAGTGAAGCGGTGCTCCCCATGTGGGATGGGCTGCGCCATACAGGGGAAGCGCCCCGAATGCAAGGCGCCCGCACCCGCAAAAGCGATCGCGCCCCGCAAGAGCCGCGCGAACGCGAAAGATGGAAGACCGTTCGCCGTCCTTACGCTAGAGAAGTCGGAGCCTGACCGGACCCTGCCTGTGCCTCTCGACCTGCGAACCATCTACGCGGTGGCCGCCGCCACCTCGATCATCCTCGGCCTGCTGCAGCTGAGCGCCTTCGCGACCGGGCGTTTCGGCCGCTGGCCGCTCTGGTGGGGGCTGAGCAGCCTGCTGATCGGCACCGGCATCGTTCTCGCCGTCCTGCGCGGATCGCTGCCGGACGCGATCTCGATGGGCCTCGCCAACACGCTCGCCTGGGCGGGCTATCTCCTCGTCCTCGTCAGCGTCCGCAGCTTTGCCGGATTGCGGACGAAGCCGTCTCACTATCTGGTCGCGGTCATTGCCCCGATGAGCCTGCTGATGTGGTGGATCGAGCCGGGCGGCTTTCCGCGGCGCGCGGCGCTGGTCGCGCTGCTCTGGGCCTGCTGCGACGCCGCGGTGACGCGGGAGGGCTTTCGGCTTGCGACGCGGGGCGGGCTGCGCTCGGCCTGGATTCTGGTCGCGCTGTTCCTGCCCACGAGCATCCTCTTCGTCATCCGCGCCGTCCTGGCATGGAACGGGCATTTCGGCGAGGAACTGTTTCCGGCTCAGCCGGTGCCGATGCACTGGACCGCTGTGGGCGCCGCAGCGCTCGTCCTCGCCCGCGGCAATGCCCTGTTGCTGCTGGCGGCGGAGCGCAGTGCCAGCCAGCTCGCAGCGCTGGCCCAGCACGACCCGCTGACGGGCGCCAAGAATCGCAGCGGGCTCGAACGCGCAGTGGCCGCCCTCGCCCGCGACGGCGACCTGCCGCGACGGGCTGCGCTGCTGCTGATCGACATCGACCACTTCAAGAGGCTGAACGATACGCATGGCCATGCGGCAGGCGACGAGATCCTGCGGCTCTTCGCCGATGTTGCCCGCAGCCAGCTGCGCGACGGCGACGTGATCGCGCGCCATGGCGGCGACGAGTTCGTGGTGATGCTTCCGGGGCTTGGCCTGCAGGAGGGCGTGCGCGTGGCCGAGCGGCTGCGGCAGGCCTTCGCCGGCGCGCTCGCCGCGCGGCCGGACCTGCCGAGCGCGCCGACGCTGAGCATCGGCGTCACCGAGGGCGATGCCACCTCCCAGCCGCTCGACCAGCTGCTGCAGGATGCCGATGGCGCGCTCTACCGCTCGAAGCGTCTGGGCCGCGACCGCGTGCAGTCGCGGCAGGACGAACAGGTGGGCTGAGGCGTCGCGGCGGCGCCGCGGTCGACCGTCCGCCTCAGCGGCTGGCGGCGCGCGTCAGCCGAGTCATGCCCCTGCGGGCCGCGAACATCCGCCCATAGACGTCGCCCGCCAGATCGGGGCGGTAGCAGCGCTGTTCGAGCAGCGGATCCCAGATGTGCTCGACCATGTCGATCAGCTCGAAATCGGCGCGCAGCCGGGCTTCGAGCTGGAGGCGGTTCTTGCGGTTCTGGTATTCGAGCAGGACGAGCGAGGTCTTCGACAGGTCGAGGCCGTCGAGAACATCCCCCTCCCCGCCCTCGATGTCGATCTTGACGATATCGGCCGAGGGCAGCCCGGCGGGATCGACCACCGCCACCTCGTAGCGCTCGACCATGGCGCCGTCGACGAAGGTGTCGCCCGCATAGGAGGCAAGCCCGGATTCGCCGTCGCCCGCGAAGCGGCTGACGAAGCTCGCCGTCGTGGCGCCGCCGGGAAAGATGGCGGCGTTGACCGCGACGATGTCGCGGCGCCGGTGCGTGTTGCGCTGGAGCAGTTCGAAGGTCCCGGGATGCGGCTCGTAGGAGGTTACCTGGCTGCCCGGCCAGCGCGCCGTTGCCCAAAGGGCGAAGGATCCGACATTGGCGCCGATGTCGAGAATGTCGAGGCCGACGCCGTCATAGCCGGTCTCATATTCGCCCTCGAGCACGTCCTTGATGGCCCAGTGCATTGCCTCGGGCACGAAGAGGCTCATCGGAATCTGCGCGACGTAGTGCTTCACGATTGCCCCCCGGCATCGACGCCTGCATGCGGCCGTTCTGGCCATCGTGACGTCGGACCGCCAGAATGCATTGCCGGCTGGTCCGCACAAGCCCGGCGCGCGCGTTTCGGCGCTCTTCGTCGCCCTGTCCCGTCAACCCTGCCCGGGAGCGAAAACCCGCAGCCGGTGCCCGTCGGGGTCGAGGGCCACGAAGGTCCGCCCGAAATCGAGATCGGTCGGCGCCTGCAGGATCGCCAGACCGCGCGCCTGCCAGTCGAGGTGAAGGGCATCAACCGCGGCGGCGTCCGCAACCGTCATCGCGATCTCGGCGCCGCCTGCCCCGGCCGTTGCGGCGGGTTCGACCGTATGACGCGACCACAATCCAAGCATGATGCCCGACGGAAGCGCGGCCATGGCGAAGGTCGGCGATTCCTCCAGCGGCGCGCTGCCGATCAGATCTGCGTAAAAGCGGGCGCTGGCTGAAGGGCTGTCGACATAGAGCAGTATGAAATCAGCGTTCAGCATCGGGCTCTCCTGTTGTTGGATGCACCCGACGCTAGATGCAGATGCTGCCAATTTCCGGCAGTGGGACTTAAGCCGGAGGCGCAATCCCCTCGCTCTCGCGCCACGCCTTCAGAAGAGCCGTCCTGCGACGCGGATAGCGGAGGTCCATTGTCGTCAGGCCTGCGATCCGGTCGGCGCGAAAATGACGGAAGCCCTGCCGCAGCTCGCACCAGGCGACCACGACACGCACCTGATCAAAAAAGCCCAGCGCAAAGGGCCAGATCACGCGCTCCGACAGCATGCCGCCAGCATCGCGATAGGCGATGGTGAGCTTGCGTTCGGAGCGGATGGCCTGGCGCACGAGCCCAAGATCGATCTGCGCCTCGACGATCGATCGGCCCGGCCCGACCAACAGCGCCGATGCATCGGCCTTCTCGCGGAGATCGGCGGGAAGCACCGCCACGATTTTGGCGATGGCATCGGCTGCGGCTGCACCCAGGCGGTCATCGCTGCGTTCGGCGACCCAGCGCGAACCCAGGACGAGCGCCTCGATCTCGTCTTCCGTGAACATCAGGGGCGGCAGCATGAAGCCCGGCTTGAGCACATAGCCCAGGCCGGGCTCACCCTCGATCGGGGCTCCCTGCCCCTGCAGCGTCGCGATGTCCCGGTAGAGCGTGCGAATGCTGACGCCGGTCTCCTCGGCGAGCCGGCGCCCACTGACCGGCCTGCGGTGCCGGCGCAGCACCTGAACCAGGTCGAGCAGGCGCTGGGAGCGCGACACGGGGGCTTGCTACCTCAGTTCAACGCTGACCACGCCGGGTGCCGCCCTGACAGCGTTGGCGATCTGCTGGTTCACCGGATAGCGGCCGGGCAGCTCGATCTCGACCTCCTGGGCGCCGTCGTTGAGGATCATCACCAGGGCGATCTTGCCGTCGGCCTTGATGCCGTCGCTGCGCGGGCGGACGCGTTCGGCGATCGAGGCCAGTGCCTTGTCGTCGCGCAGATAGACCAGCAGGTCCTGCTTCTGGCGCGCAGCGAGATCGTCGAGCACCTCGACATCCTCGATGCGCGGGCGGACATCCTCACCGTCGAGCACGGCAGACAGGCGCAGCACCAGCGCCCTGCCCGGCTCCAGCAGGTCGCGATAGCGCTGCAGCGCCTCCGAGAACAGGATCGCCTCGAACTGGCCGCTCGGGTCAGAGAGGTTGACGATGCCCATCTTGGAACCGGATTTGGTGCGCCGTTCGGAGCGGTCGATCACCGAAACAGCGACCTTGGCGACGCCCGTGCCGTTGGCGCGCACGGTCTGGGCGAAATCGGCGAAACGCTGCACCCGCAGCCGCTTCAGCACATGCTCGTAATCGTCGAGCGGATGGCCCGACAGGAAGAAGCCGACCGCGTCGTGCTCGCGCTTCAGACGCTCGGCCGGAGCCCAGGGCTCGACCGGCGGGATGCGGAAGGCCTCCTGGACCGAGCCGCCGCCGAAGAGTTCGGACTGGCCGCCGAGCGCGGCCTCGCGGGTGCGGTTCGACAGCGCCAGCATGCCATCGATGGCCGCCATGGCGCGGGCCCGCTCGGGCTCGAGCGCGTCGAGCGCGCCGGCCGCGATCAGGGCCTCGATGGTGCGGCGGTTGACGAGCTTGGTGTCGATGCGGCGGGCGAAGTCGGCGAGGTCGCGGAAGGGTCCACCGGCCGCCCGCGCGACCACGACCGATTCCACCGCGACGCGACCGACGCCCTTGATGGCGCCGAGCGCGTAGTGGATCGCGCCCTCATGCACGTCGAACTCGACACCGGAGCGGTTGATCGCCGGCGGCAGCACCTTGATGCCAAGCCGCTCGGCATCGCGGCGGAATTCCGAGAGCTTGTCGGTGTTGCCCATGTCGAGCGTCATCGACGCCGCCAGGAACTCGACCGGGTAATTGGCCTTGAGATAGGCGGTCTGGAAGGCGACGACGGCATAGGCCGCCGCATGGCTCTTGTTGAAGCCGTAGTCGGCGAACTTCGCCAGCAGATCGAAAATCTCGGAGGCCGTCTCCGGCTTGATGCCGTTGGCGATCGCACCCTTCACGAAGCGGTCGCGCTGAGCGTCCATCTCCGCCTTGATCTTCTTGCCCATGGCGCGGCGCAGCAGGTCGGCTTCGCCGAGCGAGTAGCCCGAGAGCGCCTGGGCGACCTGCATCACCTGCTCCTGATAGACGATGATGCCATGCGTCTCGGAGAGATAGGGCTCCATGCCCGGATGGAGATAGCTCGGCTCCTCCAGACCCAGCTTGCGGCGGCAATAGGTCGGGATGTTGTCCATCGGACCCGGCCGGTAGAGCGCGACCAGCGCGATCAGATCCTCGATGCGGTCGGCCTTCATCTCGACCAACGCCTTGCGCATGCCGGCAGATTCCACCTGGAACACGCCGACCGTCTCGCCGCGGGCCAGCATCGCGTAGGTCGGCGGATCGTTGAAGGGCAGGCTCGCGAGGTCGATGGTGATGTTGCGCTGGGCGATGAGCTTCACCGCTGTGGTCAGCGTCGTCAGCGTCTTCAGGCCGAGGAAGTCGAACTTCACCAGACCGGCCTGCTCGACCCATTTCATGTTGAACTGGGTGACGCGCATGCCGGTGCGCGGATCGACCGAGAGCGCCACGAGCTGCTCGAGCGGGCGGTCGCCAATGACGACGCCGGCGGCGTGGGTCGAGGCGTGGCGGTGCAGCCCCTCGAGCTTCTGGCCGATCTCGAGCAGGCGGGCGACGATCGGCTCCTCCTCGGCCGCCTGCTGGAGCTTCGGCTCGCCTTCGATGGCGTCCTTCAGCGAGATCGGCTTGGCCGGGTTCTGCGGGACGAGCTTGGTCAGACGATCGACCTGGCCATAGGGCATCTCCAGCACGCGACCGACGTCGCGCAGCACGCCGCGGGCGAGCAGCGTGCCGAAGGTGATGATCTGCGCGACGCGCTCCTCGCCATAGCGATGCTTGACGTAGTCGATGACCTCTTCGCGGCGGTTCTGGCAGAAGTCGATGTCGAAGTCCGGCATCGAGACGCGGTCGGGGTTGAGGAAACGCTCGAACAGCAGGCCGAAGCGCAAAGGATCGACGTCGGTGATGGTCAGCGCATAGGCGACGAGCGAGCCTGCGCCCGAACCACGGCCCGGACCGACCGGGATGTCGTGGTCCTTGGCCCATTTGATGAAGTCCGAGACGATCAGGAAGTAGCCGGGGAACTTCATCCGGGTGATGATCGACAGCTCGAAATCGAGCCGCTTCTCGTAATCCTCGACGCTGTAGCCCTCGGCCGGCCCGTGCTTGGCGATGCGGGCCGCGAGGCCGGCCTTGGCCTGGAGCTGCAACTCCTCGGCCTCGTCGCGGCCCTCCTCGCCGAAGCGCGGCAGGATCGGCTTGCGCAGGCCGACGCGCCAGGTGCAGCGCATCGCGATCTCGACCGTGGCCGATAGCGCCTCGGGCAGATCGGCGAAGCGCCGCTTCATCTCGGCGCGGCTGGTGAAGTAATGCTCGGGCGTGACGCGGCGGCGCTCGCCATCCGAAACCAGGCGCCCCGCCGCCACAGCCAGCAGCGCATCATGGGCGTCGTAATCGGCGGGCTTGGCGAAGAAGGGCTCGTTGGTGGCGACGATCGGCAGATCCGCCTCATAGGCGAGTTTCAGCAGATGGGCCTCGACTGCCGCATCGCCGTCGCTGCCGTGACGCTGGATTTCGACATAGAGCCGGTCGCCGAAGATGGCCGACAGCGTCGCCAGCCGCGTACGGGCCTGGGGCAGCTGGTTGTTGCGCAGCGCGACGTCGAGCGGCCCGCCCCGCCCGCCGGTCAGCGCGAGCAGGCCGTCGTGATGGGCCGCGAGCGCATCGAGATTGGAGACAGGCTGGCCGCTGCCGCCGCTGGCCAGCGCGGCCTGCGTGACGAGCTTCATCAGATTGCCGTAGCCGGCCTCGTTCATCGCCAGCAGGACGATGTGCGGTGGGACCTGCGGGAGCGCCCTGCCCCGGCCGGCTTCGGTCTCGTCGCCGCAATCGAGGGAGAGCTGGACGCCCGCGATCGGCTGCACGCCGACGCCGGTCATCTTCTCGGCGAATTCGAGCGCACCGAAGAGGTTGTTGGTGTCGGTCAGCGCCAGCGCCGGCTGGCCGTCCGCCGCCGCCATCTTGGCGAGCGTGCCGACCATCAGGGCGCCTTCCAGCAGCGAATAGCTCGAATGGACGTGGAGATGGACGTAGCCGACCTCGGAGAGAATGCGGCTGTCGTCCGGTTCGCGTGCCATCATCCGCCCTGCGCTGCCATGCCCGATCGGCGGCGACTCGCGCGCTGCCAACAGCGGTGGTTATGGAGCGGCCGAGCCTCCGGCGTCCATGCCGCGGATCGTCGCCTCTGTGGACATTCAGATGTTGGGCGCGGAGAGCAGCGCGGCCCAGACCCATACCATTCCAAGGAACAGCCCCAGCGATGCGATCTCCGCGATGCCAGCGGCCAACCTGCGCGCTACGGTCATAGCAATCTCCTGCGTTTCTGCTATGTCCAGATTAGTTCCTGTTTTGTTCTCGTCAATGTCGATAGGTGAATTGCAGGGCCCGCACAACCAAAACGGTTAATCAGCTACTAATGACGGCAATGGCCTGTCGGTGAGCGCCGGCCCGACGCGCCGTTGCAACGGCACCGCTTGTGCCCCCGGGCAGGCGTGCCGCTAAGCCGCGCCCACTGGTGAAGGCCAGGGCCAGGGCCCTCCCCGGAGGGCCGTATCCGGGCGGACCTTCGTGTAGCTCCAATCCCAGTCGTTGCGCGCCTCGAACCGCGCCGCGATGACGCCGTCGATATTGGGGCTGAGGATCGGATAGCGCTCCGCCAGCCTTTGCAAGCGGCCGACGGCATCGGGATGCGGGAAGGCCAGCGCGCATTCCCTCAGCCCGACCATATGCTGGAAAACCGCCCGCACATGGATCGGCAGGCTCGCATCGTCAGCATAGGCGACATAGCGGGCGATAGCCCTGTGCATGTTGGCGATCGCCACCTCGGACAAGGGCGGCAAAGGCGGCAGCAGGGGCGCCGCCTCCGGCCTCGCCGGCAGGCCCAGCAAGGCGACCGGCACTGAGGCGGCCGTACCGATCAGGCTGAGCAGATGGCGACGCGTCGGTTCCATTTCCGTCCTGCTCCTGCCTGGCCCTCTCGCGACGTCGCGGCCTATCGCCTGAACCCGTCCGCTCAGAGCGGCACGACATGCCCGTCGCGGATCGTCACCTGCCGGTCCATCCGGCGGGCGAGATCGAGATTATGCGTCGCGATCAGCGCTGCGAGGCCCGAGGCACGCGCCAGCGCGACCAGCGTCTGGAAGACGTGGAGCGAGGTGTGCGGGTCGAGATTGCCGGTGGGTTCGTCGGCCAGCAGCAGGCGCGGCGTATTGGCGACCGCGCGGCCGATCGCGACCCGCTGCTGCTCGCCGCCTGAGAGTTCGCCGGGCAGATGGTCGAGCCGCTCGCCGAGCCCCATGAAGGTCAGGAGTTCGGCGGCCCGCTCCTCGGCCAGAGCCTTGTCGAGGCCCCTGATCCGCTGCGGCAGGACGACGTTCTCCAACGCCGAGAATTCCGGCAGGAGGTGATGCGCCTGATAGACGAAGCCGATCTCGGTCCGCCGCAGGCGCGTGCGGCCCTTGTCGTCGAGCTTCGTGGTCGGCAGCCCGCCGATGAAGACCTCGCCGCCATCGGGCCGCTCAAGCAGGCCGGCGACGTGCAGCAAAGTCGACTTGCCGGTGCCGCTGGGCGCGACAAGCGCGACCAGCTCGCCAGGCCAGAGCGCGAAATCCGCCTTGCGCAGGATATCCAGCGGCGCGTCGGCCTGGGGGTAGTATCGCTCGACCTGGGAGAGGAAGAGCGCCGGGGTTTCACGGGGCGTGGTGTCGGACATGCGTCTTCAGCCCATCCTCAGCGCCTGGACGGGGTCGAGCCGCGCCGCTTTCCAGGCCGGATAGAGTGTTGCCAGAAGCGACAGCACGAGCGCCATGACGACGACGCTGGTGACCTCGCCCCAGTCGATGACGGAGGGAATGTCGCTCAGGAAGCGCACCGTCGGGTCCCAGAGATTGGCCCCCGTGATCCAGTTGAGCGCCGCCATGATCGCCTTGATGTTCTTGGCGAAGACGACGCCGAGGGCGAGCCCCGCCAGCGTGCCGAAGACGCCGATCGCCGCCCCCGTGATCAGGAAGACGCGCATCACGGTGCCGCGGGTGGCCCCCATGGTGCGCATGATGGCGATGTCTGCCGTCTTGTCCTTCACCAGCATGATCAGGCCCGAGACGATGTTCAGCGCCGCGACGAGCACGATCAGCGTCAGGATGATGAACATCACGTTCCGCTCGACCTCGAGCGCGTTGAAGAAGCTGCGGTTGCGCTGGCGCCAGTCGGACAGCACGAGCGGACGCGGCGCATCGGCCTCGATCGCATCGCGGACCACCTGCGTCCGGTCGGGGTTGTCGACGAAGATCTCGATGACGTTCACGTCGCCGTCGCGGTTGAAATAGGCTTGCGCCTCGCCCAGCGGCATGAAGACGAAGGACGCGTCGAACTCGGTCATGCCGATCTCGAACACCGCCTGGATCGGATAGGCCTTGATCCGCGGCGCCGTTCCGAACGGGGTCGAGGCGCCCTTGGGCGAGATGATGTTGATGGAATCGCCGGGCTGGAGCCCGAGCGAATCCGCCAGGCGCTTGCCGATGGCGACGCCGCCTGCCGTGTCGAATCCGTCCAGCGTACCGCGCCGGACATTGCCGCCGATGAAGGGGATAGCCTTGATGTCGGCCTCGCGGATGCCGCGGACCAGCACGCCGCCATTGCCGGTCTGGGACGAGGCCAGCGCCTGCCCCTCGACCAGCGGAATCGCCAGACGGATTCCGGGAATGGAGCGCAGGCGCTGCGAGACGATGTCGTAATCGTCGAGCGGGCGGTCGATCGGCGTCGCGAAGATGTGGCCGTTCACGCCGACGATCTTCTCCAGCAGCTCCTTGCGGAAGCCGTTCATCACCGACATCACGATGATCAGCGTGGCGACGCCGAGCAGGATGCCCAGGAACGAGAAGCCGGCGATGACGGAGACGAAACCCTCGCGCCGCCGCGTGCGCAGATAGCGCCCCGCCAGCAGCCATTCGAAGCCGGCGAAGGGCCGCGTCCCGCTCGGTGCCTCGTCGTGACGATCGCTGTCCGTGGCGACGCTCACGCCGCCTTGCCCTTGAACCGGTCGAGCGCGGCCTCGAGCGAGACCAGCTCGCGCTCGCCGCCGGCGCGGCGCTTGATCTCGACCTTGCCCTCGGCCAGCCCCTTCGGACCGACGATGATCTGCCAGGGCACGCCGATCAGATCGGCCGTGGCGAATTTCCCGCCGGGGCGCGCATCGGTGTCGTCGTAGAGCGCGTCGTAGCCCTTGGAGAGGAGGTGCTGGTAGAGGCGCTCGCTAGCGCCATCCGTCTCGGCGTCGCCCGCCTTGAGGTTGAGGACCGCCACGTCGAAGGGGGCGATCTCCTCGGGCCAGACGATACCCGCCTCGTCATGCCCGGCCTCGATCAGCGCGGCGACGAGGCGGCTCGGGCCGATGCCGTAGGAGCCGCCATGCAGCAGCACCTGCTGGCCGTCGGGCCCGGTGACGCTCGCGCCCATCGGCTCGGAGTACTTCGTGCCGAAATAGAAGATGTGGCCGACTTCGATGCCGCGCGCCGAGACCTGCTTGTCCGCCGGCAGCGCGTCGAAGGCCGCCTTGTCGTGCATCTCCTCGGTCGCCGCATAAAGGCTCGTCCACTTGTCGACGATGCCCTTGAGCCCTTCGACGCTGTCGAAATCGGTGTCGGCGGCCGGCGTCGCGAAGTCGAGATAGTCCTTGTGGCAGAAGACCTCGCTCTCGCCGGTGGAGGCGAGCACGATGAACTCGTGACTGAGATCGCCGCCGATCGGGCCGGTGTCGGCGCGCATCGGAATCGCCTTCAGGCCGAGCCGCGCAAACGTGCGCAGATAGGCGGTGAACATGCGGTTATAGGCGTGGCGGGCCGCCTCCTTGTCGAGATCGAAGGAATAGGCGTCCTTCATCAGGAACTCGCGGCCGCGCATCACGCCGAAGCGGGGGCGGACCTCGTCGCGGAACTTCCACTGGATGTGATAGAGATTCAGCGGCAAGTCCTTGTAGGACTTGACGTAAGCCCGCACGATCTCGGTCACCATCTCCTCATTGGTCGGGCCGTAGAGCATGTCGCGCTCGTGCCGGTCCTTGATGCGCAGCATCTCCTTGCCATAGGCGTCGTAGCGCCCGCTCTCGCGCCAGAGATCGGCCGACTGGATGGTCGGCATCAGGATCTCGACGGCACCCGAGCGGTTCTGCTCCTCGCGCACCACGGCGCTGATCTTGTTCAGGACCCGCAGCCCGAGCGGCAACCAGGAATAGATGCCGGCCGATTGCTGGCGGATCATGCCGGCGCGCAGCATCAGCCGGTGCGAGACGATCTCGGCCTCCTTGGGCGTGTCGCGCAGGATCGGCAGGAAGTAGCGGGAGAGACGCATCGGGGACACTCGATCGGGGGGATGGCGGGCGCGCAGGCCCGCCGAGTCACTTCGTCCAGACACCATCGCTTTGCACAAAATGCAAACCAAAATCGCCCGGCCGGGCTGGCCGCATCGCCCCTCAGCCTCGCGCGAAGCGCTCCGCCAGCACCGGCAGCACCGCCGGCGGAACGAAGGGCGAGACATCGCCGCCCATCGCTGCGATCTGGCGCACCAGCGTGGCCGTGATGTGGCGCACGGACCCGGAGGCCGGCAGAAAGACCGTCTGGATCTCAGGCGCCATGACCGCGTTCATGCCCGCCATCTGCATCTCGTAGTCGAGATCGGTGCCGTCACGCAGGCCACGGACGATGATCGTGGCCCCGGCACGGCGTGCTGCCTCGACCGCGAGGTCGTCGAAGGTGACGACGTCGAGGGTCGCGCCGGAGGCTGCGAGCAGAGGCGTCGCGATCTCCAGCAGCAGCGCGGCGCGCTGCTCGGCCGACAGCAGCGGCGTCTTGCCCGGATGCACGCCGATGGCAAGGACGAGCCCGGTCGCAGAGCCGGGCGGCGCCTGCAATGACATCGGCATGGCCGTTGGTCACCGGGTCGAAGGAGCCGGTGTAGAAGGCGGTGCGGGGTGCGTAGCTGGTCATGCTCAAGGGTTAGTCGCTGCCTCGCGCGGCGACAAGCGCCCCCTGCCGTCCGGGGGAGCGCCTCAGGCGGCCCTGACCTGGACGATGAAGCCCGCGACGCGCGACTTCAGCTGGTGGGCGAGGTCGGTCAGTTCGACGGAAGCGCGAGACACCGCCGCGGCGGCCTCGGAGGTCTGCTGCGAGGCTGCCGAGACCAGGCTCGTGGCCTCGCCGATGCGGGAGAACTCGCTGGTCGCGAGGCCGACATCCTCGACGATGGCATGAGTCACGCCGTGCTGGTGGCGCATCGTCTCCGCCGTGCGCCTCACCACTTCGCTCAGCCGGCCGATCATGTCCCGGATGCCGCCGATGGCTTCGACGGTCGCCGTGGTAGCGTCGTTCATGGTGGCGATCTGGCGGGAGATGTCATCGATCGCGCGGGCCGTCTGCCCGGACAGCCCCTTCACCTCGGAGGCGACGACCGCGAAGCCCCGGCCCGCCTCGCCGGCGCGGGCGGCCTCGATCGTCGCATTGAGGGCGAGCAGATTGGTCTGGTCAGCAATGTCGGAGATCAGGCCGATAACGTCGGAGACACGGGCTGCGCCCACTGCGAGCCCCTCGACGACACTGCCCATGGCGTCGGCATGGTCCTTGGCGGTCCGGGCCGAGCGGTCAGAGGACTGAACGTCGGAGTCGAGCCGGTCGATCGCCTGGCGCAGTTCCTGAGCGGCGCCCTCGATCGAGCGGATGCTGGCGACGGCGCGCGAGGCGGCGCCATGGACCGTGACCGCGTTGTCCTGGGTCCGGTTTGCCCCGCCCGACAGTTCCTGAGCCGTCACGCTGAGCTGTTCGGCCGCCGCGGAGACGGCGGCGGTGACACCGAGGACCGATCGCTCGAGGTCGCTGGCGAGGTCGGCGAGCAGCGTCGAGCGCTGGGCGGAGGCTTCGTGCTCCCGCTCTTCGCGCTCACGTAGCCGCTCGCGCTCGTCGCGCAGCAGGTTTTCCCGAATCTTCGCCACCGAGGCCGCGATGGCGCCGATCTCGTCGCGCCGGCGCGAGCCGGGAATGGCGAGATCCGTTCGCCCGGCGGCGATTCCCGCCAGCGCCTCGGCCAGGCCCGCGATGGGTCGGGTGACCGACAGCCCCATCAGCAGGGCAAGCAGCAGCAAAGGACCGATGACCATCAGACCGCTGACCAGGATCGCCCGGTCAAGCTTGTCCATCACGGCGAAGGCCTTGCGATGGGGCTTAGTGAGCCAGAGCAGCCAGGATCCGTCCCCGACCTTCACCTCCCGGCCGATCACCACCAGCGGCTCTCCGTCGCGGCTGGTCATTTTGAGCAGGCCATTGCCTGTCAGCCGGGCCCGGTCGAGCGTTTCGCGGGGGCTGCGGCCCGAGAGCCGCGCCATCGGGTTGGACCGAAGGAAACCGTCCGCCCCGACGACATAGGTCTCGATGTCGAGCGAGGTACCAGCGACCGTCGTCAGCGCCGCCTCGATGAAGCTGGGCCCCACCGACAGAACCACGGTGCCGACGGCCTGGCCCGAGGCCGGATTCAGGAAGCGCTGGGCGACGAAGGCCCGCGGCGACCCACCGGCGATGTCATAGGGCGCGAAGTCGATCGAAACGGCACGGTCCCCAGCCTGCGCCGCGGCAGCGACGGCGCGGGCGAGCCCCGACCGGGCGAGATCCTCCTCGCTCAGCAGGCGGCCGAACTCGGCTGCCTTGGTGACGCTGTAGACGACGCGGCCATTGGGGGCGACGAGGAAGATATCGGCGTATTCGAACTGCTGCAGCGCGGCCACATAGGCGCCGTGGAATTCGAGATGGCGCCGGAGATAGCCATGGCTCTGGCCGAGGCCGGCGCGGCGTATCCGCTCGTCGGCATCCAGAGCCCCGCCCTGCTGGAAATAGTCGGTGATCGCCGCCCGGTGCTCCGGAAGCTCCATCCAGCCGCGAATCTCATCGAGATAGGAAACCTGATGGGCGCTGTGCGCCTGCACCGACAATTCGGAAAGCAGACGGTTCCAGCGCCGCTCCAGCGCCTTGGCGCGCCCCTCGGCCAAAACACTGAGACGCTCGCTGATCGCCTCGTCGGCCCAGATCGAGACGGCCCTATAGCCCGAAAGCCCGACCGCAAGCACGGCCAGGCATGCCAGCAGCAGCATGGCTGCAGGTAGTCTGACTCTGAGACTCGCCAAGTTGCCCGACCTCGGATTCCGCAACGGAATGGATGCCGGACGATAACAACCGATTCAGGTTAAGGATGGCTGAAAAGCGCTGCTCACGAATGGGGAACGATGGCGAGAAGCGCCATCGCGCTGCCGGCGGCGGCAGAGATCATCACCAGCATCGACGCAGCAACGGAGCGACGGCGACGGCCGGAAGCACTCAGGTCGAAATGCATGAAACTTCACCCTCGAATCGAGAGACTTGGTCTTACCTTCAGTGACCCCACCACCCGGCCTCCCCGTGGCGGGAAGATGGCGGAACCGTGGCCACCGCAGCCGCCACGTTTTCGTGATTGCCTTCGCCTGACCTTCGCGCCACAAGCCGGTCATGCTCACGATCAACGACATCACCTATCGTCTCGGCGAGCGACTGCTGCTCGACCATGCCAGCGCCTCGCTGCCGGACGGCTCGCGGGTCGGCCTCGTCGGGCGCAATGGCACCGGCAAGACCACCCTGTTCCGGATGATCACGGGCGATCTCTCGCCCGAGGGCGGCAGCATCAGCCTGCCCAAGGGACGGCGCATCGGCGGCGTCGCGCAGGAGGCGCCGGGCGGGCCGGAATCGCTGATCGAGGTCGTTCTCGCCGCCGACACGGAGCGGGCCGCCCTGCTGGCCGAATCCGAGACCGCGACCGACCCCCACCGCATCGCCGAGATCGGCACGCGCCTGGCCGATATCGACGCGCACTCGGCCCCGGCGCGGGCAGCCACCGTGCTCTACGGGCTCGGCTTCGACGAGGCGGCGCAGCAGCGCCCCTGCTCCGACTTCTCCGGCGGCTGGCGGATGCGGGTGGCGCTCGCCGCCGTGCTGTTCTCGGAGCCCGACCTGCTGCTGCTCGACGAGCCGACCAACTATCTCGATCTCGAGGGCACGCTCTGGCTCTACGACTATCTCGAGCGCTATCCGCACACCGTGCTGGTCGTCAGCCATGACCGCGAGTTGCTCGACACCTGCGTCGACCACATCCTGCATCTCGACCAGGGCAAGCTGACGATCTACCGCGGCGGGTACTCGTCCTTCGCCAAGCAGCGCGCCGAAAAGCAGATGCAGCTCGCCAAGGCGAAGGAGAAGCAGGACGCGGAGCGTAAGCACCTGCAGTCCTTCGTCGACCGCTTCAAGGCCAAGGCGACCAAGGCGCGCCAGGCGCAGTCCCGCGTCAAGCGGCTGGAGAAGATGGAGACGATCGCGACCATCGTCGACCGCGATGTCCAGCCCTTCAGCCTGCCCGGCCCCGAGCGGCCGCTGGCGCCGCCGATGATCGTGCTCGACGACGCCAGCGCCGGCTATGGCGAGCGCAAGGTGCTTTCCAAGCTGAACCTGACGCTGTTGCCGGACGACAGGATCGCCCTGCTCGGCTCGAACGGCAACGGCAAGTCGACCTTCTGCAAGCTGATCGGCGGGCGGCTTGCGCCGCTTTCGGGCACGATGCGCAAGTCGTCCAAGCTGGAGACGGCCTATTTCGCCCAGCACCAGCTCGACGAATTGCGCATGGAGGACACGCCGGTCGGGCATCTGCGCGACCTGATGCCGGACGCGCCGGAGGCGAAGGTCCGCTCCAAGGCGGCGCAGATCGGCTTCCCCGCCTCCAAGGCCGACACGCCGGTGAAGAATCTCTCGGGTGGCGAGAAGGCGCGGCTGATGCTGGGACTGGCGGCCTTCGCGGGGCCGCATCTGCTCATCCTCGACGAGCCGACCAATCATCTCGACATCGACAGCCGCACCGCGCTGGTCAACGCGATCAACGACTATCCCGGCGCCGTGATCCTGGTCAGCCATGACCGATTCCTGATCGAATCCTGCGCCGACCGGCTCTGGATCGTCGGCGACGGCACGGTGAAGAACTTCGACGGCGACATGGAGGATTACCGCAGCCTCGTGCTCGGTGGCGCCAAGGCGGCGCGGCGCGAGAAGGCGGCCGAGGCGTCAGGCACCAAGCCGAAGACCGAGGAGCGCAAGGAGGCGGCGTCGAAGCGGATGGCGCAGGGACCGCTGCGCCAGAAGCTGAACCTGGCGGAGGCCAAGATCGCCAAGCTCACCGGGCTGATCGAGAAGGTCGACGGCGTGCTCGGCAATGGTGCAGCCTTCGCCCGCGATCCCGAGAAGGCGCTGACCCTGTCGCGCCAGCGGGCGGACCTCGCGGCGGCGCTCGAAGCGGCAGAGGAAGAGTGGCTGGAGCTGAGCGCGGAGCTGGAGAGCGCGTGAGCACGCGCCACGAGATGTCGGATTTTCCGTTCCGGTGCCCTAGCGATACCGCCCTCACCTCAGCTTGACGACGACCTTGCCCCTGGCTCGTCCGGTTTCGACATAGGCCAGGGCATCGTTGGTCTCTTCGAACTGAAAAACGCGATCGATGACGGGGCGAATGATCCCGGCTTCGACCAGCGACGTGATCTGGCGCAATTGTTCGCCGTCGGCGCGCATGAAGACAAACGAGTAGTCGATCCGTGCGGACCGCGCCTTTCTCCGGACGCCCAAGCTCAGAGCGCGCATGACCTGCCGCAGCAGCCAGTTCAGCCCCTGCTCCCTGGCAAAATGCGGGTCGGGCGGGCCGGAGATTGAGATCAGCTTGCCGCCGGGCTTCAGCACATTCAGGGATTTTTGAAGCGTGTCACCGCCCAGGCTGCTGAGGACGACGTCGTAGCCCGACAGACGTTTCTCGAAATCCTGCGTCTTGTAGTCGATGACGACATCGGCTCCGAGCCCCTCGACCAGTGCGACATTCGCCGTGCTCGTGGTCGTCGCAACCGTCGCGCCCAGATGCTTGGCAAGCTGGATGGCGAAGGTCCCGACGCCGCCAGAACCGGCGTGAATGAGCACCTTCTGCCCTGCCCGCAGACCGGCTCGCTCGACCAGAACCTGCCAGGCCGTCAGCCCGACCAAGGGAAGGGACGCAGCTTCCTCCATGGTGAGGTTTCTCGGCTTCAATGCGACGTCGCCTTCGTTGACCGCGATGAACTCCGCGAATGTCCCGACCTGGCCGTCGCGCGGCCGGGCATAGATCTCGTCACCCGGCTTGAAGCGCCGGACGTTCGATCCGACGCGGACCACCCTGCCCGCCACGTCATGTCCCAGCACGAAGGGCGGGCGGTACGGCAGGATGAGCTTGAACTCGCCGTCCCGGATTTTGGAATCGAGGAGATTGAGCCCGGTGGCGTGGACTTCGACCAGGATATCATTGTCCCGCAAGGTCGGCTGCGGCACCTCGCCGAACCGGAGCGCGCCCTTTTTCCGATAGCGATCGACGATAAAGGCCTTCATGACGTCTTCTTGGGTCAGAGGTTGAGATGGCCGCGGACGACGTCCGCGGTGGGAGCGGGCTGTATTGGCTCGATGAGGGCTCAGGCAGGGAGCCGGTTGAATTTTCGCAGGCTCTTGTCGACGAACGACTCGGGCAGGAAGCGGCGGACAAAACGAACCTGCGCCGCCGCTTTTCCTGCGGTGTAGCGCCTCCTGGGCGCTGGGGTGTTGGCGGCTCTGACAACCGCCTCGGCGACCACCTCCGGCGCATCGCCCTTGTCGACGATCTCGCGCATGAATTTCTCCGCGTCGGCGCGAATGCGGTCGTAGAGCGGAAGCGGATGATCCGGCCGGGTGATGTTCTCCTCGAAGGCAGTGCGGGTGACACCGGGCTCGATGAGAACGACACGGATGCCCTGCGTCCGGACTTCATGGTCGAGAGATTCCGAGTAGCCCTCGACGGCGTGTTTCGTTGCTGCATAGAGCGCATTGTAGGGAGCGGGTATCAGCCCAAGCACCGAGCTTAGGTTGATGATCCGCCCGATTTGCTGACGCCTCATCATGGGCAGCACGGCATTCGTCATCCGCATGACGCCAAAGACATTCACGTCAAAGAGCGCTTTCACCTGCTCCTGCGACGACTCCTCGGCCCCGCCGAGTAAGCCGATGCCGGCGTTGTTGACCAGAAGATCGATCCGTCCTTCGCGGCTTTGAACCTCGTGGACGGCCTGCTGGACGGAGGCATCGTCGGTGACGTCGCAGACCAGCATGGTGATGCCGTCTGAATTGTCGCCTGTCCGCTTCCGACTGGTCCCGAACACCCTGAAGCCTTCCCGTCGGAGCGCTCGCGCCGTGGCCAGCCCGATGCCGGAGGAAGCGCCCGTAACCAGGGTAACGCCGCGCTGTGTCGTTTTCATTGGTTTCTGCTCGCATTCGGCCATGGAAAATCCACGGTCACGCTGTTACTATCGAATCGATATTAAGTAACTATCAAAAAGATATCAACATGCAGAATCTTGACGACCAGCCATGCTTGATCGCCCGCAGCCTCTCCCTGGTGGGCGACGCCTGGAGCCTGCTGATCATGAGGGATGCCCATGCGGGGCTCACCCGCTTTGACGAGTTCCGAAAAAGCCTGGGCATCGCGCCCACGATCCTGACACGCCGGCTGGCCGCCTTGACGGAGGATGGCCTGCTGGAAAAACGCCGTTATTCGGAGCGTCCGCCACGCGATGATTACGTGCTGACGAGGGCAGGCCTAGACCTGCTGCCGGTCCTATTTGCGATCGGCGCATGGGGCCGCAAGCACCGCAGCACCAAGGGAGTGACCCGCTTTTTCGACGCCGAGAAAGGGTCTGAGATCGATCCGGTCGTGATCGACAGTGCGACAGGTGCCCCCATCGGAACGCGGCAGATCCGGATCGTCCCGCCCGGCTGAACCGAACGCGGCGCGCACAGGCCACCGCTCCGGCTGACGATTGGGGCCGGTTTACACCCGATCGCATTGACAATCCGGCTCAGCCGGTCGTCGATGATGAGGCGGATTCCGCGGCCAGCGGCGCGCCGTGTTGGCGAAGACGCTGGAGGCGGCGGAGGAGGAGTGGCTGGAGCTCAGCGCGGAGGTGGAGAGCGCATAGTCAGTCGCCGACTTATCCCCGCGTCGTGCAAGCCGATTTCGTGTGACGTCTGGGGATTCAGGCCATGCGGGGCGCAAGCTTGGCCTCTAACCGTCGGCGGATACGTTGTGCCGAATGGTGGGGCTCCGATCGTGCTATGATCAGGCTTACCAACGCTACGCGTCTTGTCTGGCTCGCCAGCAGATTCCGCCGTTTAACTATTGAGTGGCCAAATGAAAATCCTGGAGAGGATAATTCGTTACGCTGCCGCCCAACGCGAGATCGAGATCGAGATCTCCATAGATCTCCCCGTACAAGGTGATCGCGATTGGGTCCTGCCTTTATCGGATAGACTGGCCGGACGGACCTTATACGGGGTCAGGTTACGGACTCGACGCAACGCAGGCTCTGCTGCTGGCTTTGCAGGCGATCGGCACCGACATCTACACGAGCGACTACCGCCGATCAGGCCGACTGAGGTGGCTGGTCCCCGGCGATGGCTATGGCTTTCCCGTGCCAGCGACCATCAGCCACCTCCTGATCGGAGGCGACGCAGCGAATGCTGGTTTGCGGAGTTGATCGGACCCGCGGCGTTGCGGCTGCCACCGGCGGCTTGTTCCCTTACGCGTCGCATTCGGCGCTCGTCCTGAAGCTCGAGCGCCCGCGCGCTCGCCCTAGCGCAGCTTCGCGATCCCGATCCCGTCGAGCTTGGCGCGATCTTTGATCGATTCCTCGCTGCGGGTCAGCGCTTTCGAGATCGCCTTCAGCGCCATGCCCTTTTTGGCGAGCGTCTTCAGCTTGTCGAGTTCCTCGCCCGTCCAGGGCTGGCGGTGACGTTCGAAACGCTCGGCCACGATGGGCTCCTGCTGTGCCGGATGAAGGCGTATGGGATGCGGGCTCAGGCGGCTTACCTGGTGCCGACCTGCCGGCTCAGCCCTGCCCGGGCTTGACGATCCGGCTCAGGCGGTTGTCGGTGAACATGTAGATCTCGCGGCCGCCGGGCTCGGAATAGAGCACCTGAACCTCGCGCTGTCCCTTGCCGCTGTCGCCGATCAGCACGTCGGTCGGCCTCGTGCCCTTGATCTTGACCAGTTCACATTCGGTAATGCCTTCGGCGATCGCCGGCGGCAGCGGCCGCGTCGAAGGGTCGAGCGAGACGCTACCGCTGCATTCGCCCTCGGACGTCAGCATGGCCTCCTGCGTCGAGGCGCGGGCCGCGATGCTGCTGGTCGTGGCGGTCGTCACCGGCCCGGACCGGCTCTCGCGTGTCTCCGAGGTGAAGGCGAAGCCGCCCATATCGACGGAGCAGCCGCCCAGCGTGGCGGCACAGAGCAGCAGTACAGACAGTCTCACGCTTTCTTCTCCCAGCGGCCGGTCTCGTCCTGCTGCCAGTAGCTGGCGGCATGGCCCGAAGACCTGGCCTTCTTCCAATCCTCGCGCGCCGCGATCAGCGCGTCGGGGTCGTCACCGTCGAATACCAGAACGACGCGCTCGTAGTCGCCCATTGCGTCGGGAATGCGGACACCCTCGGCGCAGATGCGCACCTGGGCTGCGTTGGGATTGTGGTCGAGCGTCGTCAGCACGACCGGATTTGTGGCGGCATCGGTTTCCATCGCCGTGACATGGGGCAAGAAGCTGTCGTCGGCATAAGTCCAGAGATGATCGTCGACGACACCCAGCCGCTCCTGGCTGGAGAGCTGGACGACGACCTTCTGCCCCCGCGCCAGAGCGCGCTCCAGCACCGTCGGCAGCACCTGCTCGAGCGGTCGCGACTGGAGATGGAAGAACAGGATCTCGGCCATCAAGAGCCTTTGCGGACCAGCGGGTTGAGCGGCGACGCTGCCAAATCGATTCAGGCCTCGTAATGCTCAGCCACCAGCCGGTCGAGCAGGCGCACGCCCCAGCCCGGACCCCAGGAGCGGTTGATCTCGCTGTCCTTGGCGCCCATGCCGGTGCCGGCGATGTCGAGATGCGCCCAGGGCGTGTCGTTGACGTGGCGCTGCAGGAACTGCGCGGCGGTGATCGAACCGCCATGGCGGCCAGCGGCGTTCTTCATGTCGGCAAATTTGGAATCGATCATCTTGTCGTAGGCCTTGCCGAGCGGCATGCGCCAGACCGTCTCGCCCGTCGCCGTGCCGGCGGCCGAGAGCCGGTCCGCCAACTCGTCGCTGTTGGTGAAGAGGCCGGCATGCTCCTGCGCCAGCGCGACGAGGATCGCGCCGGTCAGCGTCGCCAGATTGATCATGAAGCGCGGCTTGAAGCGCTCCTGCGTGTACCAGAGCACGTCGGCCAGGACGAGGCGGCCTTCGGCGTCGGTGTTGATGATCTCGATGGTCTGGCCCGAGAGCGAGGTGACGATGTCGCCGGGGCGCTGGGCGTTGCCGTCGGGCATGTTCTCGACGAGACCGATGATGCCGATGGCGTTGACCTTGGCCTTGCGGGCGGCCAGCGCGTGCATCAGACCGACGACGCAGGCCGCGCCCGCCATGTCGCCCTTCATGTCCTCCATGCCGGCGCCGGGCTTCAGCGAAATGCCGCCGGTGTCGAAGGTGACGCCCTTGCCGACGAAGGCGACGGGCTGGACGCCGGACTTGGCGCCGTTCCAGCGCATGATCGCGACGCGGCTCTCGCGCCGCGAGCCCTGGCCGACGCCGAGCAGCGCGCGCATGCCGATCTTCTTGAGCTGCTTTTCATCGAGGATCTCGATCTCGACGCCGAGCTTGGCGAGCTTGGCGGCGCGGTCGGCGAATTCCTCGGGATAGAGTACGTTGGGCGGCTCGTTGACGAGGTCGCGCGCGATTTCGACACCGCCCGCCAGCGCCTCGGCCACCTTCATCGCCTTCTTCGCCGCTGCGGGATCAGGCAGACGCAGCGTGACGATGCGCGGCTCGGCCTCCTCGGGCTTGCGCGTCTTGGTCTTGTAGCGGTCGAAGGTATAGGATCGCAGGCGCAGGCCGAGCGCGATGTCGGCCGCCTGCCGGGGGTCGATCTCGCCCTCAGGCAGGGCGAGCACCACATCCGTGATGCGGCCATGCCCGATCCGGCCAGCGATGGCGCCGCCCAGCTTCACGAAATCGAGTGTGCCGCGATCGGCCTCGGGCCCGAGCCCCACGGCGATCAGGCGCTCGAACCCGGAGCCCTGGGGCGCAAGCAGGGTCAGCGCCGTATAAGCCTTGCCCCCGAACCGTTCGGCTGAGGCCGCGCGAGCCAGCAGCGCCCGCGCGTCGGCTCCGACGAAAGCCTCCGCCGCCGAAGGCACAGCGAGCGTGTCCGATAGCAGGATGACGACATCCTGCCCGGCGATTTCGGTGAGGGCTTTGCTCTCGAGCTTCAGGCGCTGCGACATGACAGGACTCACGATCTTGCGATGGGGCGTGGGACGGGCGAAACGCGGCTGCCGCAAACGATTCCTGTTTGCGCCTTGATTGCGCCTATACCATAGGGTTGTTCGGCGCGAACACCGGCGTGGGTTTCGTCCTGCGCCGCCCCACCGGAAAGACAAGCGTGCTGCTGCAGCGTCTCGACCGCTACATCCTGAAGATGGCGACGATCGCGGCCATCGTGCTGCTGATCGGTCTGACCAGCGTGATCTGGGTCACCCAGGCCCTGCGCGAGGTGGATCTGATCACCGGCAAGGGCCAGACGGTCCTGATCTTCTTCACCGTCACGCTCCTGTCGCTGCCGGCCCTGATCGCCGGCATCGCCCCCGTCGCCCTGTTCATGGCGACGCTCTACACGCTGAACCGCCTGAACAGCGATTCCGAGCTCATCGTGATGAACGCGGCCGGCGTCGCGCCGCACCGCCTCACCCGCCCCTTCATCGTGCTGACCATCGCGACCTCGCTGCTGGTGGGCTGGATGACGCTCTCGGTAATGCCCGCGGGCTTCCGCATGCTGCGCGACCTGATCACGCTGATCCGCGCCGACTTCGTCGCCAATGTCGTCAAGGAAGGCCAGTTCGTCGCACTCGATTCGGGCGTGACCTTCCATTACCGCGAGCGCTCGGGCGACGCTCTGGTCGGCATCTTCATGCAGGACCGGCGCGACCCGAACCAGCCCTCGATCTACATCGCAGAGCGCGGACGCACTGTGGACGTCGACGGCAATAGCTTCCTGATGTTGGAGAAGGGCACGATCCAGCGCGAGACGAAGAACACCGATACGAGCTCGATCATCTCGTTCGAGCGCTATGCGCTCAACCTGTCCGCCCTGTCGGGCGACCCGACCGGCGGCGCCGGCGAGGGCGACGGCGACAAGGCGATCTACAAGCCGCGCGAGCGCACGACGTGGCAGTTGCTGAACCAGGATCCGAACGAGCCCTACTACAAGATCCAGTCCGGCCGTTTCCGGGCCGAACTGCACAACCGCCTCTCGGCGCCGCTCTACCCGCTGGCCTTCATGCTGATCGCCTTCGCCTGCATCGGCGAGGCGCGGACAACCCGTCAGGGCCGGGCCTTCGCGATCCAGTCCGCGATCCTGATCGTCG
Organism: Bosea sp. OAE506; assembly: GCF_040546595.1. Classification (NCBI taxonomy): domain Bacteria; kingdom Pseudomonadati; phylum Pseudomonadota; class Alphaproteobacteria; order Hyphomicrobiales; family Alloboseaceae; genus Allobosea; species Allobosea sp. OAE506. Next base: position 3,649,159 of record NZ_JBEPOB010000001.1, read on the forward strand.
CGGCGACGCGCATCGGCGCCTATATGGCCTGGACCGCCAGCGTGCGGTCTCCCCTCGCCGCGGCCATGCTCTACATCCTGCCGATCGCAGCGATTGCCCTGGCGTCGGCGGTCATTCTCCACGGCCAGACGGTGAGGCCGCTGCTGGCGCGCGCCACGGCGCCGCTGATGCTGCCGCTGGCGGGGCTGACAGCCCGGTTCAGGCGCGCCTGATGCTGCTCGTCACGACCTTCGGCCGCTATCTCACGAAGCAGTTCACGCGCTCCATTATGGGCGTGTTCGGGACGTTCTTCTTCCTGATCGGCACCCTCGATTTCGTCGAGCTGATGCGCCGTGCCGGCGATTCTCCGGCCGCGACGACCCCGCTCATCGTCCAGCTCGCGCTGTTCCGCGTGCCGAGCGTGGCCGAACAGATCTTTCCCTTTGCCGTGCTGTTCGGCGGCATGTTCGCACTGCTCACACTGAGCCGGAAGCTGGAGCTGGTAGTCGCCCGTTCCGTCGGCGTCTCCGCCTGGCAGTTCCTGCAGCCGGCGGCCGTGGTCGCCGGGCTCGTCGGGCTGGTCTCGATCCTGGTCTACAATCCCGTCGCCGCCGAATTGAAGCGCAAGGCGACAGCGCTGGAGACGCGCCTCTTCGTCCGCGGCGCGCAGACGAGCAATGCACCGGAAATCTGGCTGCGGCAGCGCAGCGTCGACGGGCAGGCCATCATCCGCGCTGCCGGCTCGCTGCCGGACGGCAGCGGCCTGGCCCAGGTCGCGATCTTCAGCTTCTCGCCGGGCGGGGGCTTCAGCGATCGCGTCGATGCGCGTCAGGCCGTGCTGCATCCGGGCTACTGGGAGTTGACCGATGCGCGCGTCGTTTCCGCCATGGAAGAGCCACAGAGCTACAAGACCTATCTGGTCGCCACAACGCTGGAGCCCGAGCAGATGAGGCAGAGCTTTACGCCGCCCGAGGCCGTCGGGTTCTGGGCGATGCCCAGCGTGATCGAGCGCACCCAACGTGCGGGGCTCGACACGACCCGCTATGAACTGCGCTATCAGTCGCTGCTCGCGCGGCCGCTCCTGCTCATCGCGATGGTGCTGGTGGCAGCATCCGTTTCCTTAAGATTTTTCAGGTTTGGTGGTGTCACCAAACTGGTGATAGCTGGCGTCGCAGCTGGCTTCGTGCTGTATGTTGCGACGCAGCTGTCGGAGGAGCTCGGCTCGTCCGGTATCGTCAATCCTGTGGTCGCCGCTTGGCTGCCTGCAGCGATCGGAGCGATGCTGGGCGCTCTGGCCCTCCTCCATCAGGAAGACGGGTGAATCGTACTGTGCCTATGGTTAATTTAGGATTGAGCGTATGGTTCCCGGCGTGAAACGCATGGCTCGATTTGCCGCGGCGACCGCCCTGGTTTCGAGCCTTGCCTCAGTCTTCGCCATGGCGGGGACGGCCTTTGCCCAAGCACCGGCGGCCGCCAAGCCGCAGGACCGCATGGTCGTCGACGCGCGCGAACTCGTCTACGACAACGACAAGAAGACCGTCTCGGCTGTCGGCGACGTCCAGATTCTCTATCAGGGCCGCACGATCGAGGCCGACAAGGTGACCTATGACCAGGCCGCCAAGCGCGTCGTCGCTGTCGGCAACGCCCGCATCACCGAGGCGAACGGCACCGTCATCACCGGCGAACGCTTCAACCTCACGGATGATTTCCGTGACGGCTTCATCGATTCGCTGCGGGTGGTGAACCCCGACCGGACGCGGTTCACCGCGCCCCGTGCCGAGCGCACCGATGGTGAGACCTTCATCTTCGAGAAGGGCATCTACACGGCCTGCGAGCCCTGCAAGGAGAACCCCGAACGGCCGCCGCTTTGGCAGGTCCGCTCGGCGCGGATCATCCACAAGAAGGCCGAGCAAACTATCTATTACGAGGAGGCGCGGCTCGAATTCGCCGGCGTTCCGCTCGCCTATATCCCCTATATGTCGGGCCCGGATTCGACGGTGAAGCGGAAGTCCGGCTTCCTGTCACCGAAGTTCCTCAACACGGGGCCGCTGGGCTACGGAGTCGGCCTGCCCTATTTCCTCAACCTCGCCCCCAACTACGACCTCACTGTCACGCCAACCTATCTCAGCCGGCAGGGTCTGCTGGGCCAGGTGGAGTGGCGCCACCGTGTCATGAACGGCTCCTACACGATCCGCGCATCGGGTATCTTCCAGCAGGAGAAGGAGGCCTTCCTCGCCGCTCCGCTGGGCGCCGGCGACAGCACCTTCCGCGGCTCGGTCGAGACAAACGGCAAGTTCTTCATCAACCCGCGCTGGACCTTCGGCTGGAACGCGGCGATGTCGAGCGATCGCTGGTTCTACAAGAACTACCGCATCCTGAACGAAGCCGTCAGCGCGACGACCTATCTGCAGGAATCGATCTCGACCGCTTATCTGAACGGCCAGACGGCGACCGGCTGGTTCGACATGCGCGGCTACTATTTCCAGCCGTTGACCTCGACCGACTGGCAGAAGCAGCAGCCAGTCGTGCTGCCGGTGATCGATTATAACAAGCGCGTCCACAAGCCGAGCTTCCTAGGCGGCGAGATCACGCTCAACGCGAACGTCACCTATCTGACGCGCGAGGCGGCGGCCTTCTCGCAGTTGCCGCGACAGGCGAATTATCTGATCAACGGCACGACGACGACCGGTCTCGGCTACTCGCTCTACGACGGTTGTGCCGTCTACCAGAAGAACACCTGCCTCGTGCGCGGGTTGGCGGGCAATGTGGCCCGCGCGACAGCCGAATTGTCCTGGCGCCGCAATATCATCGATTCGATCGGCCAAGTATGGACACCCTATGCCTCGGTTCGGGCCGACATCTTCTCGGTCAATCCGAACACGACGAGCTATGCGAACGCGAATGTCCGCACCATCGTCGACACGTCGGACGAGGTCTTCGGCCGCGCCATGCCGGCGATCGGCCTGATGTACCGCTATCCCTTCGTGGCCAAGACCTCGTGGGGCACGCATATCGTCGAGCCGGTGGCGCAGATCGTTGCGCGGCCGAACGAGACCAGCAGCCTGCGCGTTGCCAACGAGGATTCGCAAAGCCTCGTCTTCGACGCGAACAACCTGTTCGAGTGGAGCGGCAAGTTCTCCGGCTATGACCGTGTCGAGGGCGGCACCAGCGCCAATGTCGGCGCGCTCTACACCGGGCGCTTCGGCAAGGATGCGTTCGCCAACCTGCTGCTCGGCCAGTCCTATCATCTGGCGGGGCGCAACTCCTTCGCCACCGGCGACCTCGTCAATACGGGGCTGAATTCCGGGCTGGAGACCAACACCTCCGACATCGTCGCGAGGGCTCAGTTCTCGCCGATGCGCGGCCTGTTCTTTACCGGCGCGACGCGCCTCAACCAGACGACGTACGAGACGCAGCGGATCGACGCAGCCGCCACTTATGCGACCAGCGTAGTGACGACCTCGGTCGGCTATGGCCGCTACGAGCCGCAGCCCGATCTTGGCATCTTCCGCCGCCGCGAGGGCCTGTCGCTCAACGGATCGCTGCTGGTGACGCCGAACTGGCGCCTGCGCGCCGGCGTGCTGTTCGACCTCGACAAGTATAAATACGACCGCGAGGTGCGCATCGCCCAGTACACCTCCTGGATGGCCTCGCCTTCGGCGATTGCGCAGCCGCGCTACGTCGATTCGCGTCTTCTCCAGACCGCCTCCACCTCGTTCGGCATCAACTACACCGACGAGTGCACCGTGTTCGACGTCAGCTATTCGCAGAGCTATGCGGACCGGCAGAGCGGCGCGACGAAGGACACGCGCACGGTGATGTTCCGCCTCGAGCTGCGGACGCTGGGCGAACTCAGTTATTCGCAGAATCTCGACGGCTCCACTGTCGGCGACGGCGTGACCTCGAGCCGCTGAGCGGTGCGCGACAGCCGCACTACGCCGGAAGGAACGTTCGATGCGCGCCGCAACGCATGAGCCAGCTGCTGCGCTCGCGCTGCGTCAGTCATGGCGCATCGACGTGGGGGCGCGGCTGCCTCGGACGGTGAATCACGCTGCTGTGACGCTAAGTCGCATCGAGGTCCGACTGCGGCCGGCGACATGAGCCAGATCGACACCCTGCCGCCATTGCGCGAGGTGGTGGAACGCCATGGGCTGATGGCGCAGAAGTCGCTCGGCCAGAACTTCCTCTATGATCTCAACCTGACCTCGCGGATCGCGCGCTCCGCCGGCCCGCTCGAGGGCGAAACCGTCGTCGAGATCGGGCCTGGGCCAGGCGGGCTGACGCGGGCGCTGCTGGCCGCCGGGGCCGGCCGCGTCATCGCCATCGAGCGCGATCGGCGCTGCCTGCCGGCGCTGGAGGAAATCGGCGCGCATTACCCCGGAAAGCTCGACGTGGTGGATGGCGATGCGCTCGCCGTCGATCTGTCGGAGCGGCTCGGCGGCGCGCCGGCTCGGATCGTCGCCAACCTGCCCTACAATATCGGGACGCCGCTGCTCGTCGGCTGGCTCAGCGGAGAGGCATGGCCGCCCTGGTGGACGTCGCTGACGCTGATGTTCCAGCGCGAGGTCGCCGAGCGGATCGTGGCGACGCCCGAGCAGCGCGCCGACTATGGCCGCCTCGCCGTGCTCTGCAACTGGCGCTGCGAGACGAAGATCCTGTTCGACGTGCCGCGCAGCGCCTTCGTGCCGCCACCCAAGATCACTTCGGCCATCGTCCAGCTGCTGCCGCGCGCGGAGCCGGAGCCCTGCGACCGCCGCCTGCTCGAGCGCATCACGCTCGCCGCCTTCGGGCAGCGCCGCAAGATGCTCCGCCAGAGCCTGAAGGCCGTGCGGCCGGAGCCCGGAGACTGGATCGAAGAAGCCGGGCTCGTGCCGACGGCCCGCGCGGAAGAGGTTCCGGTCAGCGGCTTCGTGCGGCTGGCGCAGACCCTGGCGACGCGGCTCTGACGCCGGAGCTCAGGGCAGCTTCGGCTCAGGGCAGCTTCTCGGAGAGCAGGCCGTTGACGAACTCTGAGAGGCCGGTGGCGCGCTCGCGCTTCAGACGCTCGGCGGTCAGGATCGCCTTGACCGATTCATAGGCCGCCTGAAGATCGTCGTTGATGATCACGTAGTCGTACTTGTTCCAGCGCGCGATCTCGTCGCGGGCATTGCCGAGACGCTTGGCGATGACGTCCGGCGCATCCTCGGCGCGCCGTACCAGGCGTGAGCGCAGCTCGGCCATGGAGGGCGGCAGGATGAAGATGGTGACGACATCGGCCCGCGCCTTCGCCACGATCTGCTGCGTGCCCTGCCAGTCGATGTCGAAGAGCACGTCGCGGCCGGCCGCCAACGATGTCTCCACCTCCTTGCGCGGCGTGCCATAGCCGTTGCCGTGCACCTCGGCCCATTCGAGCAGGTCGTTGTGCTGCTTCATCTGGTCGAAGCTCGGCCGGTCAATGAAGCGGTAATGGACGCCGTCGATCTCGGACGGGCGCTTGGCCCGAGTCGTCACAGAAACCGAGAGATCGAGGTTGTTCTCGGTCTTGAGGTTACGCGTGAGGGTCGACTTGCCCGCGCCCGATGGCGAGGACAGGATCAGCATCAGCCCGCGACGGGCCGGGCGCGCGACGTCGGCCATCAGCACTCACTCCACATTCTGCACCTGCTCACGCATCTGGTCGACGACCGTGCGCAGTTCGAGGCCGATGCGCGAGAGGCCGGCATCGCCCGCCTTGGCGCAGAGCGTCGAGGCCTCGCGGCCGAACTCCTGCGACAGGAAATCGAGCTTGCGGCCGATCGGGCCGCCCTGGTCGAGCAGCAGACGCAGCGCCGCGACATGGGCATGTAGGCGGTCGATCTCCTCGCGGATATCAGCCTTCACGGCGAGCAGGGCCGCCTCCTGGTGCAGGCGCTGCGGATCGAGCGCTTGGCTCGCCTCCAGCAGCAGCACCACTTGGGCGGCGATGCGCTCGCGGATGGCGTCGACGCCGCGCGCCGGATGGGTTTCGGCATCCGTCGTCAGCCGCGCAATGCTGTCGAGATGGCCGCGCAGGACCGCCTCCAGCGCCCGCCCCTCGCTCGCCCGGGCCTCCTTGAGACCGGCCACAACCTCTTCTAGCCCCGCCACCACAGGCTTTTCGACCGCGGTGAGCGTATCCCCGCCCTCCTCAGCGAATTCGACGACGCCACGGATGCCGAGCAGCCCGTCATAGGAAGGCGGCGTCACGGTGGACGACGCTGGCAGACGCTCGACCGACTGGAGCAGCGCCGCCAGGGCCGCCTCGTTGATGCGCGGGCGCGGCGGGCCGGCATCGCTGGTGACCTGCAGATTGACGTGCAGCGTGCCGCGCGCAAAGGCGCCGGTCAGACGCTTGCGCGCCGCCTCGGCCAGCATCTCGAGACCGGGCGGAACGCGGACGCGAATGTCGAGGCCGCGTCCGTTGACGCTGCGGATTTCCCAGGCCCAGGCGTGGATGCCCACCGTCCCCGCCACCCGGGCGAAGCCCGTCATGCTCTCGATCGCCACGCTGGTTCGCCTCCGCCCCTTTGACGCGGCCGGACCGTAGTGGCGGGTCGGGCGGGGGGCAAGCGCCCCGTCGCGCCGCTTCCAGGAAACTGGGGACGGATCAGCCGCCGCGAACGTGCGCCATCAGGGGCGCAGCGCGGGGATCTGCTTGGGCGAATTCAGGTCGAAGGTCTTGTTCAGGAGGGGGTCGCGCGAGGTGCCCTCCGAGGCATCGAAAGCCCGCACCCGCCCACCGGCCAGCGCGGCACCCTGTGGCAGCTGGCCTGCCGCCGCGCGACGGTTGCCCGGGACGGGCCAGGTCTCGATCGCCTCGCCCTCGCTGGGCTGCGTGGCGGGCGCCTCGGAGCGCGTGTCGGGCGCCGGCGGCGGCTCGACCTTGTCGACGGAGGCCTCGGCCGGCGGCTTGCCCGGCTCGCGCCTGACCGCCTCGATCTGGCGCCAGCGTCCGACATTACGGTTGTGCTGCTCGAGCGTCTCGGCGAAGGCGTGCCCACCGCTGCCGTCGGCGACGAAGTAGAGGTCCTTGGTGCGGGAGTGATTGACCACCGCCTCCATGGCGGCGCGGCCCGGATTGGCGATCGGCCCGGGCGGCAGACCGTCGATGACATAAGTGTTGTAGGGGGTGGGCTGGGTGATCTCACTGCGCAGGATCGAACGGCCGAGCGTGCCCTGCCCTCCGACGATGCCGTAGACGATCGTCGGGTCGGACTGCAGCTTCATCCGGCGGTTCAGCCGGTTGATGAAGACGCCGGCGACGCGCGGGCGCTCGTCGGCGCGGCCGGTTTCCTTCTCGACAATCGAGGCCAGGGTCACCAGTTCCTGCTTGGTCTTGATCGGCAAATCGGCGGGCTTGCGATCCCAGATCCGGTTCAGCAGCGCGGCCTGATCGCGCGCCATGCGGTCGATGATGGCCTGCCGGCTGAAGCCGCGCGGAATCCGGTAGGTATCGGGCAGGATCGAGCCCTCGCGCGGCACCTGGATGATGTCGCCGCTGAGCAGGTCGTTCTCGCGCAGGCGGGCGACGATCTGTTCGCTCGTCAGCCCCTCGGGAACGGTGATCGAATGCTCGACGACCTTGCCGTCGGCGATGATATCGAGAATGTCGGCCTGGCTGGCGCGGGCCTTGAACAGGTACTCACCCGCCTTGAGCTTGGTCCAGTTGCCGCTGATCAGCGCCGAGACGCGGAACACCCAGGGGTGCTCGATCATGCCCTCGCGCTGCAGCAAATCCGCGATCTCGGCCAGACCGCTGTCCTTCGGGATGATGAGGACCCGGTCACTGGCGAAGGGACCGGGCGAACGGCTTTGGCTGGAGACCACGGCAATACCCGCCCCGACGAGCCCGCCCAGCACGAGCAGAGCCGTGAAGAGCCCACTTAGCATCGCAACGAAGGGGCTGCTGCGCCGCCGGCGACGCGCTTTTGGCGGCGGGGCCGGAGGAGCGACCGGCTTCAACGCCTCGCTGGGGCTCTTCGGGGCGACGCGGGGCGAATCGTTCACGGTCTCAGAACTCGCACTTGGGACTTCATCATGGCCCGCGCCCGGCTGGCCGGAGTCGCGGCGAACCGAGGGCAACGGCCAATCGGTCGGTCGCGATTGAACCGGATTCACGGCGCCTGCGAAAGCGAATTCGCGCTTCCACCGGGAGCGCGCACTCTAGCGCAGATTATGGCGAAAGCGCGCTTCCGCCCCGATCAGGCGTCCCCGGCGTAGCGCCGCATCACCAGCGAGGCGTTCGTGCCGCCGAAGCCGAAGGAGTTCGACAGCACCACCTCGATCTCCCGCGACTGGGCGACATGCGGCACCAGGTCGAGATCGGTCTCCACCGAGGGGTTGTCGAGATTGATCGTCGGCGGGACGATCTGGTCGCGGATGGCGAGGATGGAGAAGATCGCCTCCACCGACCCGGCGGCCCCAAGGAGGTGGCCCGTCGACGACTTCGTCGAGGACATGGCCGGCTTCTTCGGCGCGTTGGCGAGCAGGCGCTCGGCCGCGCGCAGCTCGATCTCGTCACCCAGCGGCGTCGAGGTGCCATGGGCGTTGATGTAATCGAGATCGGATGCTGCGATGCCGGCGCGGTCGAGCGCGGCGCGCATGCAGCGATAGGCGCCGTCGCCGTCCTCGGCCGGAGAGGTGATGTGATAGGCGTCACCCGACATGCCGTAGCCGACAACCTCGGCGTAGATGCGGGCGCCGCGCTCGAGCGCATGCTCCAGCTCTTCGAGCACGACGATGCCGGCGCCTTCGCCCATGACGAAGCCGTCGCGGTCGCGGTCATAGGGCCGCGAAGCTTTTTCAGGCGTGTCGTTGAAGCCGGTGGAGAGCGCGCGGCAGGCGCAGAAGCCGGCGATGCCGAGCCGGTTGATCGCCGATTCGGCGCCGCCCGCGACCATGACCTTGGCGTCTCCTAGCGCGATCATGCGCGAGGCGTCGCCGATCGAATGGGCGCCCGTGGAGCAGGCCGTCACGACTGCGTGGTTGGGGCCCTTGAGCCCGTGTTCGATCGAGACATAGCCGGCGGCGAGGTTGCTCAGCCGGCCCGGAATGAAGAAGGGCGAAAGCCGGCGCGGGCCGCGCTCCTTAAGCAGGATCGACGCCTCGTAGATGCCTCCGAGGCCGCCGATGCCGGAGCCGATCGCGACACCGGTCGCGATCTGGTCTTCGTAGCTCTCGGGTTTCCAGTTCGCGTCGGCGAGCGCCTGCTTGGCGGCGGCCATGGCGAATACGATGAAGTCGTCGACCTTGCGCTGCTCCTTCGGCTCCATCCACTCGTCGGGATTGAAGGTGCCGTTCGAGCCGTCGCCGCGAATGATGTTGCAGGCGATCCGCGCCGGCAGATCGCTGCAGTCGAAGCTGGTGATGGGGCCGGCGCCACTGGCGCCGGTGAGAAGGCGAGACCAGCTCGCCTCGACGCCGCAGCCAAGCGGCGTCACCATGCCAAGACCGGTCACGACCACGCGTCGCATCGGAAGACTACGTGAAACCATGGCTCTTTCTGCAGCGATCGACTTGGGGTCGATCAGGCCGACTTCGACAGGAACTTCACGGCGTCGCCGACGGTGACGATCGTCTCGGCCGCATCGTCGGGGATCTCGACGCCGAACTCTTCCTCGAAGGCCATCACGAGCTCGACCGTGTCGAGGCTGTCGGCCCCGAGGTCTTCGATGAAGTTCGCGCCGTCCACGACCTTCTCAGGCTCGACGCCGAGATGCTCGACCACGATCTTCTTCACGCGCTCGGCGACATCGCTCATGGGACTTATCCTTAAAGATTGAACACGCAGCACCGATCGCGCCGCAGAGAGGGACCGTCACTCCTGAATCCCGACGCACCGGAAATCGGTGCGGCCGGGCCGGAACTCGAAGCCTGCACAAACGCAACAACCGGGTTCCCGTCAAGTCCCCCGGATCGTGCGCAGCGGCCCGACGGCGCTAGTTAACACAGCCGATCTTGGCTGGCGAGTGCACCGGAACGCGTATGGAAATCTTCCAGGATGCGCGACAAGTCTTTCAGATCATTGTCATTCCACCGTTCACGTGAAGGGTCTGCCCTGTCACGTAGCCGGCTTCGGCGCTGGCGAGATAGGCCACCGCCGCCGCCACGTCGGCACCCGTTCCCAGGCGCCCCATCGGCACGTCGGAGAGGATGCCCTCGCGCTGCTTGTCGTTCAAAGCCTGGGTCATCGGTGACTCGATGAAGCCCGGGGCGACGACGTTGACGGTGATGTTGCGGCTGGCGACCTCGGCGGCGAGCGCCTTGGACATGCCGATCAACCCCGCCTTGGAGGCGGCGTAGTTGCCCTGGCCCGGATTGCCCGTGGTGCCGACGACGGAGCCGATCGAAATGATGCGGCCATAGCGCCGGCGCATCATCGACTTCACCGCCGCGCGCGAGAGGCGGAAGGCCGCCGTCAGATTGATCGCGATGACGCTGTCCCAGTCCTCGTCCTTGAGGCGCAGGAAGAGGTTGTCCTTGGTCACGCCGGCATTGTTGACGAGGATATCGAGCCCACCGAGCTTCTCCTCGGCCGCGGGCACGAGCGCTTCGACCGAATCCTTGTCGGCGAGATTGCAGGGCGCGACGACCGCGCGCTCACCGAGTTCGGCGGCGAGCGCTTCCAGCGCCTCGGCCCGCGTACCCGAAAGCGCGACGCTGGCGCCTTGCGCGTGGAGAACGCGCGCGATGGCGCCGCCCAGCCCCCCGGTGGCGCCCGTGACCAGCGCCTTCTTGCCCGTCAGATCCAGCATCGTTTCTCCCTTTCGGCGTTCTGCCGTTCTCTGTTGCCCATTCAGGGCTTGTATGCAGCCACGTCGTCGGCGGTTCCCACCGAGAGCGGCGTGGCGGTGGGCGCAATGCGCTTCACCAACCCGGCCAGCACCTTGCCGCTGCCGAGCTCGACCAAGCGGTCGACGCCCGCTGCCGACATCGCCTCGACGCATTCGCGCCAGCGCACCGTGCCGGTGACCTGCGCCACCAGCGAGTCGCGGATCGAGGCCACGTCGGACAGCGGGGCGGCGCCGACATTGGCCATGACGGGCACGACCGGAGCCTGCATCGCGACCTCCGCCAGCGCCGCGCGCATCGCCTCTGCCGCCGGCTGCATCAGGGAGCAATGGAAGGGCGCCGAAACCGGCAGGAGCATGGCGCGGCGGACACCGCGTTCACCGGCGAGCAGGATGGCACGATCGATTGCAGCCTTCGCGCCCGAAAGCACCACCTGCCCGCCGCCATTGTCGTTGGCGGCCTCGCAGACCTCGCCCTGGGCCGCATCGACCGCGATGGCACGCGCCAGGTCGAGATCGGCCCCCAGCAGCGCGGCCATCGCCCCCTGCCCGGCTGGCACGGCCTTCTGCATCGCGTCGCCGCGGATTCGCAGCAGGCGCGCGGCATCGGCGATGCTGAAGGTGCCGGCGGCGGCGAGCGCCGAATATTCGCCGAGGGAATGCCCCGCGACGAAGGCGGCATCGCGCTTGAGATCGAGACCGGCCTCGGCCTCCAGAACCCGGACCACCGCGAGGCTGACCGCCATCAGCGCCGGCTGCGCGTTGGCCGTCAGGGTGAGCTCTTCCGAGGGCCCCTCCCACATCAGCGTCGAGAGCTTCTGGGAGAGAGCGGCATCGACCTCGTCGAACACGGCGCGGGCGACGGGGAAAGCATCGGCCAGGGTCTTGCCCATGCCGACGGCCTGGGAGCCCTGGCCGGGGAAGATGAACGCAGTCGTCATGCGGAAGGCCTCGAATTTAAAACGTTTTGAGCCAGTTCACGGCGCTGTCACACTGCCTTGGAGCGCAAGTCAAGGCCGAAGCCGTGTCATCGGCCGCTCAACTGGCGGCGAAAAGCCGATTTCTGTTGCATCGAAGGGCCCTCAACCTGTAACGACCGCCTCCTGCTGGTTCGGCCGGAGGCTGAACGGATGGCAACGCTTTGGTCGCATCAACGGCCGCCGCGCTGCAGGTTCCTTCGGGCGCCGTCATCCCGTGTCTCCGCCTTCGATGAAATCCTGTCGGGCCTTATCCAGGGCTCGGAGGGCTCCGCGCCGGACGAAGCAGGGTGAACAGAGGAAGGCCAACCATGGCATTGTACGAGCATGTCCTGCTCGCGCGACAAGACGTCAGCGCGCAGCAGGTCGAGGCCCTTGTCGAGACGTTCAAGGGCATCATCGAGGCGAATGGCGGCTCGGTCCCCAAGGTCGAGTACTGGGGCGTGAAGTCGCTGGGCTATCGCATCAAGAAGAACCGCAAGGCGCATTACTCGCTGCTCAACATCGACGCTCCCGCCGCGGCGGTCGCCGAGATGGAGCGCCAGATGCGCATCAACGAAGACGTTCTGCGCTTCCTGACGGTGCGCGTCGAAGAGCTCGAGGAAGGCCAGTCGGCCATGCTTCAGAAGCGCGACCGCGACGACCGTGGTGATCGTGGCGACCGCTTCGACCGTCCCGGCGGCGGCGACCGCTTCGACCGCGGCCCGCGTCGTGACCGTCCGCGTCGCGACGACGAAGCTGCTCCTGAAACGACCGGCGCGGAGGCCTGAGCCATGTCGACTGCATCCGCCGGCGCCCGCCGCCCCTTCTTCCGTCGCCGCAAGTCCTGCCCCTTCTCGGGCGAAGGCGCTCCGAAGATCGACTACAAGGATGTGCGCCTGCTCTCGCGCTACATCTCCGAGCGCGGCAAGATCGTGCCGTCGCGCATCACGGCCGTCTCGGCCAAGAAGCAGCGCGAACTCGCCCAGGCGATCAAGCGCGCCCGCTTCCTCGGCCTGCTGCCCTACGTGATCCGCTGAGACGATCCGGCGTCCCGCTCCGGGACGCGGCTCCAAGACCTGCCGGCGGCGAGCGATCGCCGCCGGTTTTGACCAGGAAACCAGTCGCCCTGTGGTGAAACCCCACCGGGTTCGTTGAGGCAGATGCCTCTCACCCTGCCCGGCCCCAGCGGCCCGGGAGCAGCGGGACAGCAGGACAGAGAATGATTCCGGCCGTCGGCATCGGCGCGGGCCTCGTAGCGGCCCTGCTCTTTTCAGTGGTGATCACCGGATCGCCGCTGGCCGTCCTGCTGTATTCGGCCGCGCCCCTTCCGATCTTCATCGCCGCCCTGGGCTGGAACCATCGCGCCGGGCTGTTCGCCTGCGCCGCTGGCGCGCTCGCCGTCTCGCTGGGGCTGAGCCTGCCGGCCGGCTTCGCCTTCGCCTGCATCATCGCGCTGCCGGCTTGGTGGATTGCCTATCTCGCGCTGCTGGCGCGCTCCGACGAGAGCGGCGCGGTCGAATGGTATCCGCTCGGCCATCTGATGATCTGGATCGCCGGCACGGCGACGCTGGCCAGCGTCGCCAGCGCGCTGGTGATGACCACGGATTTCGAGACCTATCGCGCCGTGATCGGCCGCATCGTCGACAATCTGCTGGCCGAGATGGTGCGTAGCCGGATGCTCACCCTGCCGCAGGGCACGACGGTCGCCGAGCTCTCCGCCAACATCACGCCGCTGCTGGTGCGCGCCGTGCCGCTCGGCATCGCCGCCTCGGTCGTGACCACCATCACCGCCAATCTCTGGCTGGCGGGCAAGGCGGTTCAGTTCTCCGGCCGCCTGCCGCGCCCCTGGCCCTTCATTCCCGCCACAACGCTGCCGCGCACGGCGCTGCCGCTGCTGGCAGCGGGGCTGGTGACGGCCCTGCTCGATGGCTTCGTCGGCCTCGCCGGCGCCTCGCTGGTCGGCGCGCTGCTCGCCGCCTTCATGTTCACCGGGCTGTGCCTGCTGCACGACCTCTCGCGCGGTCAGGCCTGGCGGACGCCCATGCTGATCAGCGTCTATGTCGCGCTGATCGTGATGCAGGCCGTGCTGACGCCGCTTCTGGCGCTCGCCGGCATGCTCGACACCCTTCTCGGACTGCGCAAGCGGGCCGCGATGCCTCCCCCGCCACCCCAGGCCTGACCTTCATTCTCGAACCGCTCTCAAAGGAGATAGAACCATGGAAGTGATCCTGCTCGAACGCGTCGCCAAGCTCGGCCAGATGGGCGACGTCGTGCGCGTCCGCGATGGCTTCGGCCGCAACTACCTGCTCGCCCGCGGCAAGGCCCTGCGCGCCACCGAGGACAACAAGAAGCGCTTCGAGAGCCAGAAGATCGAGCTCGAGACCCGCAACCTCGAGCTGAAGTCCGAGGCCGAGTCGGTCGCCGAGACCCTGAACGGTCTGAGCGTCGTCATGCTGCGCCAGTCGGGCGAGTCGGGCGTGCTCTACGGCTCGGTTTCGACCCGCGACATCGCCGATGCGCTGACGTCCGAGGGCTTCCATGTCTCGCGCAGCCAGATCACGCTGAACGCGCCGATCAAGACGCTCGGCCTGCACACCGTCCCGGTCGTGCTGCATCCGGAGGTTTCGGTCACGGTCACCGTGAACGTCGCCCGTTCGGCCGAGGAAGCCGAGCGCCAGGTCCGCGGCGAGAACGTCACGGCTCGCGAGGAGTTCGACCTCGACGACCTCGGCCTCGAGGTCGGTGCGGCGCTGGCGGAAGCCGGCGAGGACGACCGCTGAGCTCAGCGCTCGCTTGATCGAGTCAAGGGCGCCGCGGCAACGCGGCGCCCTTTTTCGTACATGCCTGTGCAAAGGCGTGGATCGTCCAATCGCTGCTGGCATGATCCGTCAGAGTGGTAGAGTAAGCGCAGAGTCGGACAGCCGCAGACCCGAGACATTCGCGCCCTCATGGCCACAGCAACCGCCCTCGTTACCCGCCTCGAAACCCGCGAGGCCGAATACCGCGTCCAGCCGCACAATATCGAGGCGGAGCAGGCGCTGCTCGGGGCGATCCTGGTCAACAACGACGCGTTCTACCGCGTCTCGGATTTCCTGCTGCCGGACCATTTCTTCGAGCCGATCCACCAGCGCGTCTTCGAGCTGACGGCGAGCCTGATCCGGGCCGGCAAGATCGCGACGCCGATCACGCTCAAGACCTTCGTCGGCGAGCTTGATCTCGGCGGCATCACGGCCTCGCAATATCTGGCGCGCCTCGCCGCGGAGGCGACGACCGTCATCAATGCCGGCGATTATGGCCGCACGATCTATGAGCTGGCGATCCGACGGCAGCTGATCGGCGTCGGCGAGGATCTGGTCAACGTCGCCTATGACGCCCCGGTCGACATGCCGCCGCGCGAGCAGATCGAGGAGGCCGAGCGCAAGCTCTACGAGCTCGCCGAGAAAGGCCGCTATGAGGGCGGCTTCCAGAAGTTCGACGCCGCGCTCTACACCGCCATCGACATGGCTGCGAACGCCTATCAGCGGGCCGGCGGCCTCTCGGGTATTTCGACGGGCCTGCGCGACCTCGACCAGCGCATGGGGGGCCTGCAGTCTTCCGACCTGATCGTGCTCGCCGGCCGCCCCGCCATGGGCAAGACCTCGCTCGCGACCAATATCGCTTTCAACATGGCAAAGGCTTGGCGCGGCGAACGCCAAACCGACGGTACGATCAAGACGGTCGATGGCGCTATCGTCGCCTTCTTCTCGCTCGAAATGTCGGCCGACCAGCTCGCGACGCGTATCGTGGCCGAGCAGTCGGGCATCTCGTCTTACAAGATCAGGCAGGGCCGCATCACCGAGGCCGAGTTCGCGAGGCTGACCGATGTCGCCGCGCAGATCGAAAAACTGCCGCTCTATATCGACCAGACCGGCGGCATCTCGATCGCCCAGCTCGTCGCCCGCGCCCGCAGGCTCAAACGCCAGAAGGGCCTCGACGCCCTGTTCATCGACTATCTCCAGCTGCTCTCGGGCTCGAACAAGAACGGCCAGAACCGCGTGCAGGAGCTGACGGAGATCACCACCAGCCTGAAAGCGCTCGCCAAGGAGCTGGCGGTGCCGATCGTGGCGCTCTCGCAGCTCTCGCGCCAGGTCGAAAGCCGCGACGACAAGCGCCCGCAGCTCTCGGACCTGCGCGAATCCGGCTCGATCGAGCAGGACGCCGACGTGGTGATGTTCGTCTATCGCGACGAGTACTACCTCAAGGGCAAGGAGCCGCGCCCCGGCACCGAAGAACACAATAAGTGGCAGATCGAGATGGAGGCCGCCCATGGCGTCGCCGAGCTCATCATCGGCAAGCAGCGCCACGGCCCGACCGGGGCGATCGCGCTGCAGTTCGACGCCGAGGTGACGCGCTTCTCCGACCGCGCCGACGAACTGAGGCTGCCCGACCGCGAATGAGCGCATTCGATACGCCCGACGCCGAAATCCGCGGCACCCTGCTGACCCTCGATCTCGGGGCGCTCGTCGCCAATTGGCGCATGCTCGGCGCGCGCGCCGGCACGGAGGCCGGCGCCGTGGTCAAGGCGGACGCCTATGGCATCGGCATCGAGCCCGCCGTCACCGCGCTGTCGCGCGCGGGCTGCCGCAGCTTCTTCGTCGCCCATCTCTCGGAGGCGATCCGCGCGCGCGCCGTCGCCTCCGAGGCGACGATCTACGTCCTCAACGGCCTCCTGCCCGGCCAGGGCGGCGCCTATGCCCAACACGCCCTGTCGCCGGTCCTAGGTTCGGCCGAGGAGCTGCAGGAATGGGCCGCGTTCCGGCAGGCGAATCCCGCGGTCCGGCCGGCAGCGCTGCATGTCGACACCGCGATGAACCGGCTGGGCTTTGCGCCAGGCGAGGCCCTGGCGCTCGCCCGGGAGGGGGCGGACACGGTCCGCGCTGCGGGGATCGGGCTGCTGATGAGCCATTTTGCGGCGTCCGAAGACGAAGCCGACCCAGCCAATGCGCGGCAGATCGCGGCCTTCGCCGAGATCACAGCCGCATTCCCCGAACTGCCGGCGTCGCTGATGAACTCGTCGGGGCATTTCCTGAAGGGCTGCCCGGCCTATCGGCTGACGCGGCCGGGCTATGCGCTCTATGGCGGCAACCCGACGCCGGATCGGGCCAACCCGATGCAGCCCGTCGTGTCGCTGCAGTCGCGGATCATCCAGCTCCGCGTCGTCGAGGCCGAAACGCAGGTCGGCTACAATGGCCGCTGGACGGCGAAACGCCGCAGCCGTCTCGCCACGATCTGCCTCGGCTATGCCGACGGCTATCCGCGCAACGCCAGCGGTACCGATACGGTCCCGGGCGGCACGGCGCTGGTCGGCGGCGTCCCCTGCCCCTTTGTCGGCTCCGTCTCGATGGACCTGATCATCCTCGACGTCACCGACGCCCCGGACAACGCTTCGCGCCGCGGCGAATGGGTCACGCTGATCGGCGGCGCGCTCGATCTGGAAACGGTCGGCGCGGGCGCGAAGACCATCGGCTACGAGATCCTGACCAGCCTTGGCCGGCGCCATACGCGGCGCCATGTCGGGATCTAGTCGATGATGACAGGCGGAAAAGCCTGATGGCCAAGCGCGGCCCCACCTATACCTGCCAGGCCTGCGGCGCGGTCTACCACCGCTGGCAGGGCAAGTGCGATGCCTGCGGCACCTGGTCGTCGCTGTCGGAGGAGGCGCAGGCCGCGCCCGTCCCCGGTGCACGCGGGGCGTCGGGCGGCCGGGCGCGGGGCCGCGTCTTCGCGCTGGAAGGGCTCAAGGGCGAAACGCAGGACGCGCCACGCATCGTCTCCGGCATCGGCGAACTCGACCGGGTTACGGGTGGCGGCTTCGTGCCGGGCTCCGTGCTGCTGATCGGCGGCGACCCCGGCATCGGCAAGTCGACGCTGCTGATGCAGGCCTGCGCCGCCCTCGCCTCAGCGGGCCGTCGCGTCGTCTATGTCTCGGGCGAGGAATCGACCGGACAGGTCCGACTACGCGCCGAGCGGATGGGATTGTCGGAAGCGCCGGTCGAGCTCGCCGCCGAGACCAATGTCGAGGATATCGTCGCGACGCTCAGCCAGGGATCGCGTCCGGCGCTGGTGGTAATCGATTCGATCCAGACGATGTGGTCCGGCGAGGTCGAGAGCGCGCCGGGCACGGTCACGCAGGTGCGCGGTTCGGCGCAGGCGCTGATCCGCTACGCCAAGACCAGCGGCACCTGCATGATCCTGGTCGGGCACGTCACCAAGGACGGGCAGATCGCCGGGCCGCGCGTGGTCGAGCACATGGTCGACGCCGTGCTCTCCTTCGAGGGCGAAGGCGCCCATGCCTTCCGCATCCTGCGCGGCCAGAAGAACCGCTTCGGCGCCACCGACGAGATCGGCGTCTTCGAGATGACCGGCAAGGGTCTGTCGGAGGTCTCGAACCCGTCCGCGCTCTTTCTGGCCGGACGCGACCAGGCGGCGCCTGGCGCTGCGGTCTTCGCGGGCATCGAGGGCACACGACCGGTGCTCGTCGAGATTCAGGCTTTGGTGGCGCCGACTTCGCTCGGCACGCCGCGGCGCGCCGTGGTCGGCTGGGAGAACAGCCGCCTGTCGATGGTGCTGGCCGTGCTCGAGACGCATGGCGGGCTGCGGCTGGGGCAGCATGACGTCTATCTCAACGTCGCGGGTGGCCTGCGGGTCAACGAGCCGGCCGCCGATCTCGCGGTCGCGGCGGCGCTCGTCTCCTCGCTGACCGGCGCGATCCTGCCGTCCGAATCGGTCTATTTCGGCGAGATCGCCCTGTCAGGGGCGATCCGGCCGGTTTCGGTCGCCGCAGCGCGGTTGCGCGAGGCGTCCAAGCTCGGTTTCGAGGCGGCGCTGATGCCGTCGGGCGGCGCCGATGCGGGCGATGGCGGTGGTCTCTCGCTGCGGCGCTTCGGCCATGTCACGGAACTCGTTGCCGATATCGCCGCGCGCGCACCTCGCCGGGATGTGAAATGAACACGTCGCAATAGTGACGCAGACGGCGCGAGCGCGTATAGCAAACGCGATGCGGCCAGCCCATCTGTTGCAGGCCATTCCGAGACCATAACGAAGCGGCTCATCCATGCCTGTGACCATTCTCGATCTCGTCGTCATCGGCGTGGTTCTGATCTCGGCTTTGCTGGCGGCGGTGCGCGGCCTGACGCGCGAGGTGCTCGCCATCGCGTCCTGGGCCGCGGCGGCTGCCGTTGCGTGGATCTTCCATCCGCAGCTGCTGCCGATCATGAAGCAGTACATTCCCAACGACACGATCGCGCTGATCGCGGCGATCGCCTCGCTGTTCCTGGTGACGCTGATCGTCGTCTCGCTGGTGACGGCGCGAATTTCGGATTTCGTGCTCGATTCGCGCATCGGCGCGCTCGACCGCACGCTGGGCTTCGTCTTCGGCGCAGGCCGCGGGCTGCTGCTGGCCGTGATCGGCTATCTGTTCTTCGCGGCGCTCGTCGGCGCCGAGAAGATGCCGCCCTGGGCACGCGATGCCAAGGCCAAGCCCATGCTCGAGGAGACGGGCCGCTCGCTGATCACGATGCTGCCGCAGGACGTCAACGCCGATTTCCTGAAGACGCTGCTCAAGCCGAAATCGGGACCGGAGCCGACGGAGGCGCCGGCCGAGGAGCCGCGCCAGCCGGCTACCCCCGGCACGGAGCCGCAGCGGCGCACCGAGGTGCCGAACGCGACCGACCGCCAGGCCCTGCAGCGCGCCATAGACGGCACGCGGGGCGCCTCGCCCGCCCCAACTCGTCCGTAATTCGCGCGTAGAAGCCCCTCGTCCAGCCGCCAGGAGCCCAGTGATGGTCGCAGAATCCTCGACGAAGGCCTCCGCGAGCGAGGCCGCCTTCGACCCCTATGCCGACCGGCTGCGCGAGGAATGCGGCGTCTTCGGCATCTTCGGCCATGCCGATGCGGCGGCGCTGACCGCGCTCGGCCTGCACGCGCTCCAGCATCGCGGCCAGGAGGCGGCGGGCATCGTCACCTTCGACGGCGGACGCTTCCATTCCGAGCGCCGTCTCGGCCTCGTCGGCGACGCGTTCTCGGAAGCGGCGGTGATCGACAAGCTCAAGGGCCAGCAGGCCGTCGGCCATGTCCGCTATTCGACGACCGGCGAGACCATCCTGCGCAACGTCCAGCCGCTCTTCGCGGAGCTGCATGGCGGCGGCTTCGCGGTCGCCCATAACGGCAACCTGACCAACGGGCTGACGCTGCGACGCAACCTCGTGCGCGACGGCGCGATCTACCAGTCGACCTCCGACACCGAGGTGCTGCTGCATCTCGTGGCGCGCAGCCGCAAGCCGCGCTTCATCGAGCGCTTCGTCGAGGCGATCCGCCAGATCGAGGGCGCCTATGCCTTCGTCGGCATTACCAACAAGAAGCTGATCGGCGCGCGCGACCCGCTCGGCATCCGCCCGCTGGTGCTGGGCGAGCTCGACGGCGCCCCGATCCTGACCTCGGAGACCTGTGCGCTCGACATCATCGGCGCGCGCTTCATCCGCGAGATCGAGAATGGCGAAGTCGTCGTCATCTCGGAGAGCGGCATCGAGAGCCACAAGCCCTTCCCGGCCGTGCAGGAACGCCCCTGCATCTTCGAGTACATCTATTTCGCCCGCCCCGACTCGATCGTGAAGGGCCGCAGCATCTACGAGCGCCGCAAGGCGATGGGCGCGCAGCTCGCGTTCGAGGCCCCGGCGAATGCCGACGTCATCGTGCCCGTGCCGGATTCCGGCGTACCGGCGGCGCTGGGCTTCGCGCAGGCGAGCGGCATCCCGTTCGAGCTCGGCATCATCCGCAACCACTATGTCGGCCGGACCTTCATCGAGCCGACGCAGAAGGTGCGCGAGCTCGGCGTGAAGCTGAAGCATTCGGCCAACCGCTCGGTCGTCGAGGGCAAGAGCATCGTGCTCGTCGACGACTCGATCGTGCGCGGCACGACCTCGTTCAAGATCGTGAAGATGATGCGCGAAGCCGGGGCGCGCGAGGTGCATTTCCGCATCTCCTCGCCGCCGATCACCCATCCCGACTATTACGGCATCGACACGCCCGACCGCGAGAAGCTGCTGGCAGCGACGCATTCCCTCGAGGAGATGCGCGAGTTCGTCGGCGCCGATTCGCTGGCCTTCATCTCGGTCGACGGGCTCTACCGCGCCATGGGCCATGAGCGGCGCGACCCGGTCCGGCCGCAGTTCACCGATCACTGCTTCACCGGCGATTATCCGACCTCGCTGACCGACGTGATCGGCGAGAGCGCCAAGCAGCAGATCTCTCTGCTGGCCGAGGCCGGCTGATCGAGAGGCCGGCCTCTCCGCAGCCCTCATCCTGAGGAGCCGCGGAACGCGGCGTCTCGAAAGATGATCCAGATTTCTCCGGAGCCCATTTGAGCATCCTTCGAGACGCGCCTTCGGCGCTCCTCAGGATGAGGGCTGCGGATGTGGGCATGGGGGACCAGGAATGACCCAACCTCTCTCAGGGCGCGTCGCGCTCGTCACCGGCGCCTCGCGCGGGATCGGCCGGGCCGCTGCGCTCGCCTTCGCCAGAGCCGGAGCCCATGTCGTCGCGCTGGCGCGCACCAGCGGCGCGCTGGAGGAATTGGACGACGAGATCCGGGCCGAGGGCGGCAGCGCCACGCTGGTCCCGCTCGATCTCGGCGATGCGCCTGCGGTCGAGAAGCTCGGCCCGGCCCTGCTCCAGCGCTGGGGCAAGCTCGACATCCTCATGGCCAATGCCGGCATCCTCGGCCCGCTCTCGCCGCTGACCCATGCCTCCCCGAAGGAATGGGCCAAGGTGTTCGACACCAATGTCACGGCCAATTGGCGGCTGCTGAAATCGGTCGAGCCCGCGCTCCAGGCGTCCGATGCAGGGCGCGTAATCCTGATGTCCTCGGGCGCGGCCCACAAATGCCTTGCCTATTGGGGCCCCTATTCCATCTCCAAGGCGGCCGTCGAGGCGATGGGGCGGACCTATGCGGCCGAGACGGCGACGACGCCGATCAAGGTCATGCTGGTCAATCCGGGGCCGCTGCGCACGCGCATGCGCGCCGAGGCGATGCCGGGTGAGGACCCACTGACGCTGAAGACGCCGGAGGAGCTGGCGCCGCATCTGGTCGCCATCGCCTCGCCGGACTGGGCGCAGAGCGGCAAGATCTTCGACTTCCCGCAGGGCAAGGTGCTCAGCCCGCAGATGCCGGGCTGAGGTTCACGCGTCATGCTCGGGCTCGGCCCGAGCATCTCTTGCCGGAGATTCTCGAGTCTGCGCGGAGTTTATCCTTGGGCCGATCGAAGATCGGACCCGAGGGCTCCGCCCGAGAATGACGCGCTGGGTTGTCACCCCGCGCGTTTGTTCTTGTCGTAGGGGTTTTCGCCGCCTCGGGTGTGCAGGCGGATCGGCGTACCCGGCAGGTCGAACGCCTCGCGCAGGTTGTTGACCAGATAGCGGGTGTAGGACACCGGCAGATGGTCGAGCTGGTTGCCGAACAGCGCGAAGGTCGGCGGGCGCGCCTTGGCCTGCGTCATGTAGCGGATCTTGATGCGGCGGCCGGCCACGGCTGGCGGCGGATGGGCGGAAAGCACGCCTTCGAGCCAGCGGTTGATCTTCGCCGTCGAGATGCGGCGGTTCCAGACCTCATAGGCGGTGAAGACGGCCTGCATCAGCCGGTCGATGCCTTCTCCTGCGAGGCCCGAGAGCGGGATGATCGGCACGCCGCGCACCTGCGCCAGGAGATGGCTCGCCTTCTCCTTGAGCTCGGCCAGGAGGCCGTTCTTGTCGGCGACGAGATCCCATTTGTTGAGGCCGATGACGACGCAGCGGCCTTCGCGCTCGGTCAGGTCGACGAGCGTCAGATCCTGCTTCTCGAAGGGAATGGTGGCGTCGAGCAGCACGACGACGACCTCGGCGAAACGGATCGCGCGCAGCGAGTCCTGCACCGACATCTTCTCGAGCTTTTCCTCGATGCGGGCGCGCTTGCGCATGCCGGCCGTGTCGAACAGCTTCACAGGCCGGCCGCGCCATTCGTAATCGACCGAGATCGTGTCGCGGGTGATACCTGCCTCGGGGCCGACGAGCAGGCGCTCCTCGCCGATCATCCGGTTCACCAGCGTCGACTTGCCAGCGTTGGGCCGGCCGATGATCGTCACGCGAAGCGGCTTGTTGGGGTCGTTGTATTCCGCCTCCTCATCGACGAAGGCGGCCGGAGCCTCGACCCATTTCTTGTCGCCGTAGCTCTCGTCGAAGGGCTCTTCCTCTTCGGGCTCGACATCGACGTATGGCGCCAGCGCCTCGAGCAGATCGGAGGTGCCCTCGCCATGCTCCGCCGAGAACGGCACGGGATCGCCGAGGCCGAGCGCGTAGGATTCGAAGATGCCGTCGAGGCCCTTCCGCCCTTCCGCCTTGTTGGCCAGCAGGATGACGGGCTTGCCGGACTTGCGGACGAGATCGGCGAAGGGCTGGTCCATCGGCGTCAGGCCGAGCCTGGCGTCGATCATGAACAGGATGACGTCCGCCTGGGCGATCGCCACCTCGGTCTGCGCGCGCATGCGACCGGCGAGCGAACCGGGATCGGCCTCCTCGAGCCCCGCAGTGTCGATGATGGTGAAGCGCAGATGGCCGAGCGCGGCATCGCCCTCGCGCCGGTCGCGCGTGACGCCGGGCCGATCGTCGACCAGAGCAAGCTTCTTGCCGACGAGCCGGTTGAACAGCGTCGACTTGCCGACATTGGGACGGCCGATGATGGCAACGGTGGCGGTCATGTAGTTTTACACATTCCAGAGTCATCCCGGACGCAGCAAAGCGGAGATCCGGGATCCATTCCAGAGCTTTTGCCGGAGAGGTTCCGGAACGGATCCCGGGTCTCCCTACGGTCGCCCGGGATGACAGCGTCTAGTGATCTAATCGTCAGTTCTTCGTCTGAACCGGCCCGCCGCGCACCAGGGCGAGATAGAGTTCCGTGCGCTGGCGCAGCACGGCAGGCGATTGCGGGTCGGTCACGATAGCATCGAACCAGCGGCCGGCATCTTCGAAGAGATTGGCCTTGAGCGCGGCGATGCCGAGGAACTCGCGGGCCGAATGGCGCCAGGCGCCCTGTGGCGTCGCCAGCGGCTCCAGCGCCGTCCGAAGTTCCGGATAAGGCACCAGATCAACGCGCAGCATGCCGGCCCGCAGGCGGGCGAGATCGCGGTAGAGTTGGCCGAGCGAACCGTCGGCCGCGATCTGGTCGAAGGCGGTAGCACCGGCGGCGGCGTCACGCTTGGCCGTCTCGGCCGCGAGGCGGAAGCGGGCAATCTGGCGGTAGCCCGCCGGCGCGCTCGCCGCGAGTTCGCCGAGGATGGTCTCGGCTTCCGAACCATTGCCGTCGCGCGAGGCCTTCAGAGCCGCTTCGAGCCGGGCGCCGACAACCTGCGAGGCCTGCTGCTCGCGGTAGAGCCAGAACTGCCAGCCGGCCACGGCTGCGACCGCGAGCACGGCCAGCCCGGTGAGCAGCCAGCCATACTTCTTCCAGAGCTCCGCCGCCTTGTCGCGGCGCACTTCCTCGTCGATCTCGCGGAAAATATCGGCCATGGTCCGTCAGATATCCTGTGTGGTGCTGCCCGGTAGCATTTCCGCCCGGCAATGGCGAGCCGGAACAGGATTTTCCTGGCCCTCACCCTGAGGAGCCGCGTCAGCGGCGTCTCGAAGGATGGTCGAGGAGGCTCTCGAGATCGCTGGAGCATCCTTCGAGACGCGCCTGCGGCGCTCCTCAGGATGAGGGCTCAGAAGCTCGGTGCAGCAGGCTGCCGTCGCCATAGGAGTAGAAGCGGTAGTTCTCCGCGATGGCATGGGCATAGGCTCGCTTCATCACGTCCAGGCCGCAGAAGGCGGAGACGAGCATGAACAGCGTCGAGCGCGGCAGGTGGAAATTGGTCAACAGCAAATCGACCGCGCGGAAACGATAGCCCGGCGTGATGAAGATCGCGGTGTCTCCCGAAAACGGCTGAATGACGCCGTCTTCCCCCGTGGCGCTTTCGAGCAGGCGTAGCGAGGTGGTGCCGACCGCAATGATGCGCCCACCCCTCGCCCGCACGGCGTTGAGGGAAGCCGCCGTCTCTGGCGCGATCGTCCCCCATTCGGCGTGCATGCGATGGTCCTGCGTATCCTCGGCCTTCACCGGAAGGAATGTGCCGGCCCCGACATGCAGGGTGACGAGGTGGCGGGTAACACCCCTCGCCTCAAGCGCAGCCACGAGTTCGGGCGTGAAATGCAGACCGGCCGTCGGCGCAGCGACGGCGCCATCCTTGCTAGCGTGCATGGTCTGGTAGTCCTGCGCATCGGCGGCATCGGTCGCGCGCTTGCCGGCGATATAGGGCGGCAGCGGCAGTTCGCCGAGGCGGGCGATGGCCTCGTCGAGATGCGGGCCGGCGAGCGCGAAGCGAAGCTCGACCTCCCCGCCCTCGGCCTTGGCGACGATCTCGGCCTGGAGGCGGCCGAGTTCGCAGGCGCTGTTCTCGGCCTCGTCGCCGAAGGTGACGGTCTCGCCGAGCGCGAGCTTCTTGGCCGGCCGCGCAAAGGCGCGCCAGCGATCGGCCGCCTCGCGCTTGTGCAGCATGATCTCGATGCGGGCGGAGGCTTCCCCCCGCCGGCGCCGGCCATAGAGCCGGGACGGAATGACGCGCGTGTCGTTGAGGACGAGCGCGTCACCCGGTTGCAGCAGATCGACGAGATCGCGGATGCCGCGATCCTCGAAGGGCTGCGGGGCATCGGGCCTGACGACGAGCAGCCGCGCCGCATCGCGCGGGCTGGCGGGCCTCAGCGCGATCCGGTCTTCGGGCAGGTCGAAGTCGAAGAGCCCGACATCCACGGCGGTGTCAGGCCGCGTCGGCCATCACCCTCATCGAGACGATGGAGTCGGGATCGCGCACGGGCTCGCCGCGCTTGATGTTGTCGACATTCTCCATGCCTTCCACGACTTGGCCCCAGACCGTGTACTGCTTGTCGAGGAAGCGGGCGTCCTCGAACACGATGAAGAACTGGCTGTTGGCCGAGTTCGGGTTCTGGGAGCGGGCCATCGAGCAGATGCCGCGGACATGCGGCTCGGCGTTGAACTCCTGCGCCAGGTCGGGGTGCTTCGAGCCGCCGGTGCCGGTGCCGTGCGGGCAGCCGACTTGGGCCATGAAGCCGTCGATGACGCGGTGGAAGACGATGCCGTCATAGAAGCCCTCGCGCGCGAGGAGCTTGATGCGCTCGACATGCTTGGGCGCGAGGTCGGGGCGCAGCTTGATCACCACCTTGCCCTTGGTGGTTTCCATGACGAGGGTGTTCTCGGGATCGAGCGACATCAGATCGGCCTTTCTGTAGACGGCGCGCGGCCGTGGAAGCGGATGGACAAGGGTCGCCCCGCGA
The DNA here is from genome assembly GCF_040546595.1 of Bosea sp. OAE506. NCBI lineage: Bacteria > Pseudomonadati > Pseudomonadota > Alphaproteobacteria > Hyphomicrobiales > Alloboseaceae > Allobosea > Allobosea sp. OAE506. The sequence continues at coordinate 3,675,275 of NZ_JBEPOB010000001.1, forward strand.
TAGCGGCTCCGAGCTGCGGCGACAACCTCATAGGTGTGCAGCTGCGAACGGCTGCGACAACGGAGTCAGTGAAGCGGCGGCGAAGATCGGCTTGCGTCTGCTGCGTCTGCCAGGTCACGCGCGGCTCCCCGAAGAGCGAGCCGTCGCGGCGCAGGCTGAAGCGCACCGTCGCCATCACCCCGTTCGCGGGACCATCGAGGTTTGGCGGAGTCCAGCAGCGGCGCAGTGCGGGTGCGATCTCCGCCAGACGCTCCAGATCGGCGCCAGCGCCCGGCTGCTGGGACGCCTCGACCGTTCCGATGACGCCGAGTTCACCGCCGCGTTGCGGCGGCGGCAGAGGCACGACGGGACGAGCCGCGGCGCCGGGCAGGTCGGCATCGCCGCCGAAGCGGCCGCCGATGCCGGGCGCATAGCGCTGCCCCGAGGGAGGCGGCAGCACCGGGTTCTGGGAGCCCGAGGGCGGCGGCAGGACGGGGTTCTGGGATCCCGACGCTGGCGGCAGGCCGAGATCGGTCGTGCCCTGGGCAACGGCTCCGCCCGCCGCAAGGGCGAGCAGAGCGAGGGCGAGCCCGCAGCCGACGGCGCGCGGCGCCGGGCCCGGCATCGCCTTACTTGGCGTCCGACTGCAGCCGCATGCGGATGATCTTGTCGGGACCGCTGACCATGCCGCTGCCGGCGGCGCCCTTCTTGATCTTGCGGACGGCCTCCATGCCCGACACGACCTCGCCGAAGAGCGTGTACTGGCCGGTCAGCGAGGCGCAGCCCTCATAGCAGATGAAGAACTGCGAATTGGCCGAGTCGGGCGACTGCGAACGGGCCATGCCGACCGAGCCGATCTTGTAGGGGGTCGGGGTGAACTCGGCCTTGATGTTGGGCAGGTCGGAGCCGCCGGTGCCGGTACCCGTCGGGTCACCCGTCTGGGCCATGAAGCCCTCGATGACGCGGTGGAAGACGACGCCGTCATAGAAGCCGCGCTTGGCCAGCGTCTTGATCTGCTCGACATGCTTGGGCGCGAGATCGGGCCGCAGGCGGATCGTCACCGGGCCGTCCTTGGTCTCGAGGATCAGCGTGTTGGCCGGGTCCGGCGCCTGGGCCCGGACCGGGGCGGAAGCGAGGCCGAGGGAGGCGAGAAGGGCGAGGGTGGCGAGCGAGTTGCGCAGCATGATCGTCTCCTGGGCCGCCGGGCTTCGGCGCGTCTGTCATCGCGGGCGTCGTAACGGCATCCTTTGGCCGGAACAAGGCACCTGGGCCGGCCCCAGCACGATGTTGCACCGCACAAGTGCAGCGCAGAATAATTTTGCAAAAAGTTGAGGCTGCACCTGCCTAAAGTGATGACAAGCGTATGGCGATGGGTTATCAAACCCTTGCTGGACACGCTTTGTTGATCGAAGCGCCGCGGACCAGGTCTCGGGAGGACAAACGCCCGCCAAGTATACGAGTCGCACGCAAACAGATGTGCGCCGTTACTGCGGTAAAAACAGACTAGAGAAGGCAAGGCACCGGCCTTGCCTTTTTCTTTGTCTGCTGTCGGGCGAGAGGCGGTAGCGGCAAACCGTGCCGGGGCTCAGATGTCGAGCGCGGCCCAGCCATACCAAACGAAGACGAAGACCACCGCCGCGATCAGCGTGGTGATGATGGCCTTTCGCATCAGGCCGGGCAGTGCCGGCGCGCCGGGCTCTGTGCCCTGGACCACCTCGCCGCTCTCGACCTGGCTGCGCACGCCGAAAGGCAGCACGGCGAACAGCACGGTCCACCAGATCACGAAATAGACGGCGAAGGCGCTGGCGAAGGTCATGGCCGGTCCTGTGTTTCTTGATCCGCCAGCGCGATGCAGGCGAAGGCGACACGCGCCTGCGTCGGGACGCCGAAGCGGGCGGTGTGGCGCGCCGGCAGTCCGCCGGGAAAGTGCTTCACATATTCGGCGTTGCAGGCGGCATAGTCCGCCGGATCGGTGATCAGCATGGTCATCTGCACGACGCGTGCGAGGGAGCTGCCGGCCTCGGCGAGGATGCCGGCGATATGGGCCAGCGCGTTGCGGACCTCGTCGGCCGGCGTCTCGCCACGGTGGATGCCACGGGCGGGATCATGCGGCGCCGAATGGCCGGAGACGAAGATGAGCCCGCCGGCGCGCGTCGCCGCACTGAACGGGCGTGGCGAGCCCGGCTCCGGCTGGCCGAAGAACGCCATATCGGATGCTTCCATCGCCTCAGGCCTGCTCGAGCTCGACCAGCGTGCCGGTGAAGTCCTTGGGATGCAGGAACAGGACAGGCTTGCCATGGGCGCCGATGCGCGGCTCGCCGGTGCCCAGCACCCGCGCGCCCGCCGCCTTCAGCCGGTCGCGCGCGGCGAGGATGTCGTCGACCTCGTAGCAGATGTGGTGGATGCCACCGTCGGCGTTGCGCTCGAGGAACTTCGCGATCGGCGAGTCGGCGCCCATCGGCTCGAGCAGCTCGACCTTGGTGTTCGGCAGCTCGACGAAGACGACGGTGACGCCATGTTCCGGCTGCGGCAGCGGCTGCGAGACGCGCGCGCCGAGCGTGTCGCGATAGAGCGCGGTCGCGGCAGCGAGATCCTTCACGGCGATGGCGACGTGGTTGAGGCGTCCGATCATGTTGCTCCCCTGCTGGCTACCGCCGATCCTAAACCTCGATCACCAGCGCATGCACCAGCGGCTTCTTGCCCCATTCCTCGTTGACGGCGCTGCGCAGGCCACGTTCCAGCGCGTTGCGCAGGGCCTCGGGGTCGCGGCGGCGCGCCTTGGGGATGCCGTCGATCAGCTCCGACACCGCATCGGCGACATATTCGTCGAAGCCGGTTCCGTCGCGCGTATAGGGCGGCAGGCCAAGCACTGCGATCTCCGGATCGCCTGCGAGGCCACCCTTTTCGTCAATCGCGACGGCGACCGAGATCATCCCGACGAAGGACAGGCGCCGGCGCTCGGGAATGGTCTTCTCCAGCGCGTTCACCAGCAGGTTGCCGTCCTGGTAAAGCCGGCCATGGGTGACTTCGTCGACCTTGCTGGCGCCGTCCTGGGTGATCGCGACGACGTCGCCATTGCCGGCACGCACCACGATCTTGACGCCGAGCCCGCGCGCGAAGGTCGCGTGCTCCGAGAGGTGGAGGTCCTCGCCATGGGCGGGGATCACGATCTTCGGCTTCAGCCAACCATAGAGCCGCGCCATCTCCTCGCGGCGCGGATGGCCGGAAACATGGACCAGATGGGTGCGGTCCGTGATGATCTCGATGTTGTCGCGGGCGAGCGCGTTCTGGATGGCACCGACCGCCTTCTCGTTTCCGGGAATGGTGCGGGAGGAGAAGATCACCCGGTCGCCGGGCGAGAGCGCGATCTCGGGATGGTCGTCGGAGGCGATGCGGGAGAGCGCGGCGCGCGGCTCGCCCTGGCTGCCGGTCAACAGCGCGACCACCTTGTCGCGTGGCAGGTAGCCATAGTTATCGGCCGAGCGGAACGCGGGAATGCCGTCGAGATAGCCGCATTCGCGGGCCACATCGATGACGCGGTCCATGGCGCGTCCGACGACGACGACCTCGCGCTGGTCGGCCATCGCCGCCTCGGCGACCGCCCGCAGCCGCGCCACGTTCGAGGCGAAGGTGGTGACGGCGACGCGGCCCGGCGCGGAGTGGACGAGTTCCTTGAGCTTGGCGGCGACATCCGCCTCGCTTGGCGAAGTGCCGTCGCGCATGACGTTGGTCGAGTCGCAGACCAGCGCCAGCACGCCCTCTTCGCCGAGCTCGCGCAGGCGCTTCTCGTCGGTCGGCAGGCCGACCTGCGGCGTCACGTCGATCTTCCAGTCCCCGGTGTGGACGACGAGGCCAACGGGGGTGCGGATCGCCAGCGCGTTCGATTCGGGGATCGAATGCGCGACCGGCACGAACTCGATGTCGAAGGGGCCAAGCGTGATGCGGCCGCCCTGCGCGACGGTGTGCATCGGCACCTTCGGCGCACCCGGCTCCGAGAGGCGTCGCGTGGCGAGCAGGCCTGCGGCGAACTTCGTGCAGTAGACCGGCGCGCGCAGCGAGGGCCATAGCGCGGCGAGCGCGCCGATATGGTCTTCATGAGCGTGGGTGATGATGATGCCGAGGAGATTGGCTCGTTCCTCGACGATGTAGCGCAGGTCCGGCAGGACGATGTCGACGCCGGGCACCTCGGGCCCCGCAAAGGACAGGCCGCAATCGACCAGGATCCATTTCCGCCTGCCCTCCGGCCCATAGCCGTAGAGCGCGGCGTTCATGCCGATCTCGCCGAGGCCACCGAGGGGAACGAAGACGAGCTGGTCTTTGGAGCGGGTCACGAAGAATCCTGACTGGTCGACAGCCGGCGGCGCCGGAAGGATGCGGGAGCCCTAACACGCGGCGCCGCAGGGCTCCATAGCGGCGGCATGTCGCCTGCCGTCCTGGGGCACGCCCACGTCGTCAGCGCGTTGTCTCCTCGGGCGCGGCGGCGCCGAAGAACAGATCGCCGGCATCGAAGGCCTGTGTCGCAGCCGACGTCTCGAGCAGCAGCCGGCCGCCGGGGTCGAGGCCGGCGAAGATACCGGTGACGGCGCCCGCGGGCGGACGGATGGTGATGGTCTCGCCGAGGAACGCGGCCCGCACCAGCCAGGCCTGCCGGATAGGGCCGAAGCCGCCGGCCTGGCGCCAGATGGCGAAGCGCTCGGCGAAGGCCTCGGCCAGCGCCGCCAGCGTCGCCTCGATGGTAACGTCCGGGGCATGGGCGCGCAGGAAGCTCGCCGGATAGGGCGTCCCTTGCGCACAGGAGGCGATGTTGATGCCGAGGCCCGCGATGACGGCGAAGCGCCCTGCCCCGCTCTCGCCCTCGAGCAGCAGGCCCGAACATTTGGCCCCGTCGACGAGCAGATCGTTCGGCCATTTGAGCGCGAGTCGCGGCGCCGCGAGCCCCGTAACGCGTGCGGCGGCATCATGCAGCGCCAGTCCCGCGACGAAGCCGAGTTGCGGCGCCAGCGCCGGCTCGCAGGGGTTCACCAGGAGAAGGCTCGCGTAAAGATTGCCCGGCGGGGAGGTCCACTGCCGGCCATGGCGTCCGCGCCCGGCATTCTGGCTGCGCGCGACGATCCAGAGAAGGCCGGGGTCGCCCTGATGGAGCGCGCGCCGCGCCTCCTCCATGGTCGAGCCGACCTCGTCGCGGATGATCAGCCGGTAGCCGGCGGCGCGGGCGGCTTCAGGGAGCATGGTCGCACCGGGTCTTCTCGGACGCAGCTAAGCGAATGCCCGGAAGTCGCCGGCAGGAGATGCGCGGGTCAAGCCCGAGCATGACGTCGTGCCTCAAAACAGCGACTTCGCCGCCGCACCGGCCGAGTTCAGCAGCGGGGCCGGCAGCAGCGAGAGCGCGAGCACGAAGATCGCGGAGACCAGCAGAACGGCGCGCACGCCGATATCGCCCTTCTCGAAGGCTGGCTTGGCGTCGTCGAAATAGATCACCTTGACGAGGCGCAGATAGTAATACGCGCCGACGACGCTGGTGACGACGCCGACCACGGCCAGGACGTAGAGCTTGGCGTCGATCGCGGCGAGGAAGACGTAGAACTTCGCCCAGAAGCCGGCCAGCGGCGGGATGCCGGCGAGCGAGAACATCATCATCGACAGCGCGAAGGCCATCCAGGGATTGGTTCGCGACAGGCCGGCGAGCTCTCCGATCTCCTCGACCGGCTTGCCGTCGCGGCGCATCAGCAGCACGCAGGCGAAGGCGCCGAGCGTCGTGGCGAGGTAGATCGCCATATAGACCAGCACGCCCTGAACGCCGCTGGCGGTGCCGGCGGCAAGGCCGACCAGCGCGTAGCCCATGTTGGCGATCGAGGAATAGGCGAGCAGGCGCTTGATGTTGGTCTGGCCGATCGCGGCGAAGGCGCCGAGCGCCATCGAGGCGATGGCGATGAAGATCACGATCTGCTGCCACTCATGCAGCGCGCCGGGGAACGCACCGACGAAGATGCGAACGACCATCGCCATCGCGGCCATCTTGGGCGCGGAGGCGAAGAAGGCTGCGACCGGGGTCGGGGCGCCCTCATAGACGTCCGGCGTCCACATGTGGAAGGGCACAGCCGAGATCTTGAAGGCGACGCCCGCCGCGATGAAGACGATGCCGAAGATCAGCCCGAGACCGGGATGGCCGTGCTGCACGGCCGCCGCGATGCCGGGATAGGTCACGGTGCCGGTGAAGCCGTAAACCAGCGAAGCGCCGTAGAGTAGCATGCCCGACGAGAGCGCGCCGAGGACGAAGTATTTCAGGCCCGCTTCCGTCGACCGGGCATTGTCGCGGTCGAAGGCGGCGACGACATAGAGCGCCAGCGACTGCAATTCGAGGCCGACATAAAGGCCGATGAGATCATTCGCCGAGATCATCATCATCATGCCGATCGTGGCGAGCACGATCAGGATCGGGAACTCGAACCGCATCGAGCCATCACGGCGCAGGCTGTCGGCCGAGAGCAGGATGGCGGCCGCCGCGCCCAGCAGCGTCAGCACCTTGAAGAAGCGCGCGAAGCCGTCGGCGATGAAGCCGTCATTGAAGGTCAGAGCGCGGCCCGTGCCGGACAGGACCAGAACGAGCGTCAGCGCAAACAGCGCCAGCGCCACGCCCTCGAGCAGGCGCGTCGCCTTCTCGCCGCGGATCGCGCCGACCAGCACCATCGCGATGGCGCCGATGGCGAGGACGATTTCCGGGAGTGCCGGGCCGAGAGCGGGCAGAGCCATCCTGAAAGACCTTACTGAACGGCCAGCATCGCCGTTTTCGCGGCGGTGAGAGCGGCCTGATAATTCTTGATGAGGGCTTCGGTCGGGGCGGCGAAGGCATCCAGGATCGTGCCCGGGCGGATGCCGTACCAGACCGTCAGCAGAACGAGCGGGACCAGGATCGCTATCTCGCGGCGGTCGAGATCGGCGATGTCCTTGAGCTCGGGCTTGACCAGTTCGCCGAAGACGACGCGGCGATAGAGCCAGAGCGCATAGGCGGCCGAGAGGATGACGCCCGAGCAGGCGATGAAGGCAACCCAGGGGTTGGCGCGGAAGGCGCCCATCAGCGTCAGGAATTCGCCGACGAAGCCGGCCGTGCCCGGCAGGCCGACATTGGCCATGGTGAAGACCATGAAGATGACGGCGTAGACCGGCATCCGGTTCACCAGCCCGCCATAGGCCGCAATCTCGCGGGTGTGCATCCGGTCATAGATCACACCGACACAAAGGAAGAGCGCGCCCGAGACCAGCCCGTGGCTGACCATCTGGAACATCGCGCCCTGGATGCCCTGCGGCGTCAGGGTGAACAGGCCCATCGTGACGAAGCCCATATGCGCCACCGAGGAGTAGGCGACGAGCTTCTTGATGTCCTCCTGCATCAGCGCCACCAGCGAGGTGTAGACGATGGCGATGACGGACAGCGCGAAGACGAAGGAGGCGAAATAGGCCGAGGCCTCCGGGAACATCGGGATCGAGAAGCGGATGAAGCCGTAGCCGCCCATCTTCAGCATGATCGCGGCGAGCACGACCGAGCCTGCGGTCGGCGCCTCGACGTGGGCGTCGGGCAGCCAGGTGTGGACCGGCCACATCGGCATCTTCACCGCGAAGGAGGCGAAGAAGGCCAGCCACAGCCAGGTCTGCATGTTCGCGGGGAACTTGTGCGCCAGCAGCGTCGGGATGTCGGTGGTGCCGGCGTGCCAGTACATCGCCATCAGCGCGAGCAGCAGCAGCACCGAGCCCAGCAGGGTGTAGAGGAAGAACTTGTATGAGGCATAGACGCGCCGCTTGCCGCCCCAGATGCCAATGATCAGGAACATCGGGATCAGGCCGCCCTCGAAGAAGAGGTAGAACAGCACGAGGTCGAGCGCCACGAAGACGCCGATCATGAGCGTCTCGAGGATCAGGAACGCGACCATGTATTCGCGCACGCGCTTCGTGATCGCATGCCAGGACGCCAGGATGCAGAACGGCATCAGGAAGGCCGTCAGCACCACGAAGGGGAAGGAGAAGCCGTCGACGCCGAGCTTGAACTGGATGGCCTCGGAGACCCAGGCATGGGTCTCGACCATCTGGAAGCCGGGATTGGCGGGGTCGAACTTCGCCCAGGCGACGCAGGCCAGAACGAAGGTCGCAACCGTGGCGGCGAGCGCCGCGTAGCGCGCATTGGACTCGACCGAAGCCTCGTCGCCGCGCTGCGCCAGGATGAAGGCCGCGCCGACGAGCGGCAGGACGAGAAGACCGGTGAGGATACCGAAGCCGAACATCATCTCACCCGCGCGCCACGAGATACCAGGTCACCAGGCCCGCGACGCCCATCAGCATGGCGAAGGCATAGTGGTAGAGATAGCCGGTCTGCAGCCGCACGACCCGGTTGGTCACGTCGACGACGCGGGCGGAAATGCCGTCCGGGCCCATGCCGTCGATGACGAAACCGTCCCCCTTCTTCCAGAGGAACTTGCCGATCCACATCGACGGCTTCACGAACAGGAAGTCGTAGATCTCGTCGAAATACCACTTGTTGAGCAGGAAGCGGTAGAGGACCGGGTTGGCGGCGGCGAGCTTGCCCGGCACGTCCGGGCGCAGGACGTACATGTAGAGCGAGACCAGGAAGCCCAGCACCATCGCGATGAAGGGCGAGGCGATCACCCAGCCGGGAACCTCGTGCATCTCGTGCAGGATGTGGTTGTCCTTGCCCGTGAAGAGCGAAGCCTTCCAGAAATGCTCGTAGTTGTGGCCGATGAACGCCTCCTTGAAGGCGAAGCCGGCGGCGACCGCGCCGAGCGACAGCACGGCGAGCGGGATCAGCATCACCAACGGGCTCTCATGCGGCTTGTGGTCGTGGCCATGGCCGTGATGGTCGTCATGCGCATGGGCAGCATGGGCATGGTCGTCATGGCCATGAGCGGCGTGAGCGTGGTCGTCGTGACCATGCGACGCGTGAGCGCCCGCGCCCCAGCGCGGCTTGCCCTCGAAGGTCATGAAGTAGAGCCGCCAGGAGTAGAACGAGGTGAAGCAGGCAGCCACCACCAGCAGCACGAAGGCGTAAGAAGCGGCGAAGCCCTTATGCGCGACCGCGGCATAGGCGCTCTCGATGATCGCGTCCTTGGAGAAGTAGCCGGCGAAGAGCGGGAAGCCGGTGAGCGCCAGCGTGCCGATGGTCATGGCCGCCGCCGTCAGCGGGATGTGCTTCCTGAGGCCACCCATGTTCCGCATGTCCTGCTCGTGATGCATCGCATGGATGACCGAGCCGGCGCCGAGAAACAGCAGCGCCTTGAAGAAGGCGTGGGTGAAGAGATGGAAGACACCGGCCGAATAGGCGCCGACGCCGAGCGCGACGAACATGTAGCCGAGCTGCGAGCAGGTCGAGTAGGCGATGACGCGCTTGATGTCGTTCTGGACGAGGCCGACGGTGGCGGCGAAGAACGCGGTCGTCGCGCCGATGACGATGACGACGGTGAGCGCCACCGGGGCGTATTCGAAAATCGGCGACAGACGCGCAACCATGAAGACGCCGGCGGTGACCATGGTCGCGGCGTGGATGAGGGCCGAGACCGGGGTCGGGCCCTCCATCGCGTCGGGCAGCCAGGTGTGCAGCAGGAACTGGGCCGACTTGCCCATGGCGCCCATGAACAGCAGCAGCGCGGTCAGCGTCAGCGCGTTCCAGTCATAGCCGAGGAAGCGGAAGGTCTTCTCGGTCAGGCCGGCGATCTGCGGGAAGATGGTGTCGAAGGCGACCGAGCCGGTCAGGACGAAGACCAGGAAGATGCCGAGCAGGAAGCCGAAATCGCCGACGCGGTTGACGATGAAGGCCTTCATGGCCGCGGCGCAGGCGGAGGGCTTCTGGTACCAGAAGCCGATCAGCAGATAGGAGGCGAGACCGACGCCCTCCCAGCCGAAGAACATCTGCAGCAGGTTGTCGGCCGTCACCAGCATCAGCATGGCGAAGGTGAAGAGCGACAGATAGGCGAAGAAGCGCGGCCGGTGCGGATCCTCGTGCATGTACCCGATCGAGTACAGGTGCACGAGCGAGGAGACGGTGTTGACAACGACCAGCATCACCACGGTCAGCGTGTCGACGCGGAACGCCCAGTCGACCTGCAAGCCACCCGAGGACATCCAGGTGGCGACCTGCACGCGGGTCGTGCCCGAGCCGAAGCCGACATTGAAGAAGGCGATCCAGGACAGGACGGCCGAGACGACCAGCAGCGAGGTGGTGACGATCTCCGATCCGCGCGCGCCGATCAGACGGCCGAAGAGGCCGGCGATCAGGAAGCCGATCAGGGGGAGGAAGACGATCGCGTGATACATGGGGCGGTTCCGGGCGCGTGCGCGCCTCAGCCTTTCATCATGTTGATGTCTTCCACCGCGATCGTGCCGCGGTTGCGGAAGTAGACGACGAGGATAGCGAGGCCGATGGCGGCCTCCGCCGCCGCCACGGTCAGAACCAGCAGCGCGAAGACCTGCCCGACGATGTCGTTCAGGAAGCTGGAAAAGGCGACGAAGTTCAGGTTGACCGCGAGCAGGATCAGCTCGACCGACATCAGGATGACGATGACGTTCTTCCGGTTCAGGAAGATGCCGAGCACGCCCAGCGTGAACAGGATCGCGCCGACGGCGAGATAGTGGCCAAGGCCGATCATCAGACGGTCTCCTCCGGCAGGGCCGCGCCCGGCTGCACCTTCTTGACGTCCATGGCGGTCGCCTTGGTGCGGGCGTTCTGCTGCACGATATCCTGGCGCTTGATGCCGGTACGCTCGCGCAGGGTCAGCACGATGGCGCCGATCATCGCGACGAGCAGCACGAGGCCGGCGGCCTGGAAGTAATAAACGTACTTCGTGTAGAGCACCCGGCCGAGCGCCTCGGTGTTGGTGATGCCGGCGGGGATGGCGGCGACAGGCGCGCGCACGATCTGCGGGTCGATGACCCAGGCGCCGACGACCAGCAGCAGTTCGACCGCGAAGACGATGCCGAGCAGCGCGCCGATCGGCAGGTAATTCAGGAAGCCCTGGCGGAATTCGGCGAAATCGACGTCGAGCATCATCACGACGAAGAGGAAGAGCACCGCGACCGCGCCGACATAGACGACGATCAGCAGCATCGCCAGGAACTCGGCCCCCAGCAGCAGGAACAGCCCGGCCGCGTTGACGAAGGCAAGGATCAGATAGAGCACCGAGTGCACGGGGTTGCGCGAGGCGACCACCATGAACGCCGAGGCGACGGTGACACCCGCGAAGAGATAGAAGAAGGCCGCTGCGGCATTCATCTCGGTCAGCCTTTCCGCCTCTGCAGGCGGCTCTCGTGTTCCGTGCCGCCCGACTCTCGCCGGGCGTCGTTTGGAGCGTCTATAGTCAGGCCCACCGGCTGCGACAACCGCGCCGGGAGCCTGCCGGACCCTCAGCGATAGGGAGCGTCCATCGCGATGTTGCGCGCGATCTCGCGCTCCCAGCGGGCGCCGTTCTCGAGCAGCCTGTCCTTGTCGTAGAACAGCTCCTCACGGGTCTCGGTGGCGAACTCGAAATTCGGCCCCTCGACGATCGCATCGACCGGGCAGGCCTCCTGGCAGAAGCCGCAATAGATGCACTTCGTCATGTCGATGTCGTAGCGCGTGGTGCGGCGCGTGCCGTCATTGCGGCGCGGGCCGGCCTCGATGGTGATCGCCTGCGCGGGGCAGATCGCCTCGCAGAGCTTGCAGGCGATGCAGCGTTCCTCGCCATTGGGATAACGGCGCAGTGCATGCTCGCCGCGGAAGCGCGGGCTCTGCGGATTTTTCTCGAAGGGGTAGTTGATGGTCGCCTTCGGCTTGAAGAAATAGCGCATCGACAGCGCGAACGCGCCGACGAACTCCTTCAGCAGCAGGCCCTTTGCGGCTTGTGCGAGCGACATAGCCTTCGTCCTTCCCAGTCAGCCGAACAGCGTCCGGCCGATCACATATCCCAGCACCGGCGTGACGCCGCCCATCAGAACGGCCAGCGCCACCTTCAGCCAGCGGATGCGGCGCTCATAGTCGTCGCGCTCCGCCTGCGTCGTCGAATGATCGGTCCGGCGTAGCGCCGCGATGACGACGCCCGACACGATCCTGTATTCCAGCAGCCCCAATGCGAGGCCGAGGACGGCCCCGATCGCGCCCGCCACGCTCACCCCTGCACCAGCCCCAGCCACTGCACGGCGCGGCTTCCGAGGAGGCCCCCGAGAAAGACCGCGAAGATCCACCCGTTCCAGGCGAAGTCGAACATCGCGTCGACCGCACCGAACCATTGGTTGCGCCAGGCGAGGTAGCACCCCGCGTAGAACAACCCGCCACCCGCAACCATCCCCGCAAAGCCACCGAGGACGGACGTGACCATCAGCGTACCGGGCCCCAGCCCGTCAGCTGCAGCACGAAGGCGACCACCACCACGGAGACCAGCGACAGCGGCAGGAAGACCTTCCAGCCCAGCCGCATCAGCTGGTCGTAGCGGTAGCGCGGCACGAAGGCCTTCACCATCGCGAACATGAAGAAGACGCCGCAGACCTTGAGCATGAACCAGACGACGCCCGGCACCCAGGTGAAGGGCGCGACCGGGAACGGCGGCAGCCAGCCCCCGAGGAACAGGATCACCATCATGGCGCACATGGTCATGATCGCCACGTATTCGCCGAGCATGAACAGCAAATACGGGGTCGAGGAGTATTCGACCATGTAGCCGGCGACGAGCTCCGATTCCGCTTCGGGCAGGTCGAAGGGCGGCCGGTTCGTCTCGGCCAGCGCCGAGATGAAGAAGATCACGAACATCGGGAAGAGCGGCAGCCAGTACCAGCCGAACAGGCCGACCTTGGTGTTCTGCGCCTCGACGATGGCCGAGAGGTTCAGCGATCCCACGCAGAGCAGGACGGTGATGATCACGAAGCCGATCGAGACCTCGTAGGACACCATCTGCGCGGCCGAGCGCAACGCGCCCATGAAGGGGTACTTCGAGTTGGAGGCCCAGCCGGCCATGATGATGCCGTAGATGCCCAGGGACGAGATCGCCAGAACATAGAGGATGCCGACATTGATGTTGGCGATCGCCCAGCCTTCGGAAACCGGGATGACCGCCCAGGCCGAGAGCGCCAGCAGGCAGGTGACCAGTGGCGCCAGCAGGAAGACGCCCTTGTTGGAGCCCGACGGAATGATCGGCTCCTTGAAGGCGAATTTCAGCAGGTCCGCGAAGCTCTGGAACAGGCCGAAGGGACCGACCACGTTGGGGCCGCGCCGCAACTGCACCGCCGCCCAGATCTTGCGGTCGGCCAGCAGGATATAGGCGATGAAGACGAGCAGGCAGGCGATGAGCAGGAAGCTCTTGCCCAGCATGATCGCGAGATCGAGAACGAGGTCCCAGTTCATGGCCGGTTACTCCGCCGCCTGCTGCAGCCGGCCGGAGGCCAGCGCCGAACATTCGGCCATCACGGCGGAAGCGCGCGCGATCGGGTTGGTTTGGTAGAAATCGGCGACCGTCGAGACGAAGCCGGCCTTCTCGGCCTTGCCGCCGAGGTCGGCGAGCGTGCCGAGCCCGGAGGCGTCCGCCGGATCGAGCCTATCGAGCGCGGCGAAATGCGGATGGGCCGCATAGAGCGCCTTGCGCAGGCCGGCCAGCGAGTCGAAGGGCAGCGTCTTGCCGAGCGCGGCCGAGAGGGCGCGCAGCACGGCCCAGTCCTCGCGGGCGTCACCCGGCGCGAAGGTGGCGCGCTCGGTCATCTGCACGCGGCCTTCGGTGTTCACATAGGTCGCCGACTTCTCGGTATAGGCGGCACCCGGCAGGATGACGTCGGCGCGATGGGCGCCGCGGTCGCCATGGGTGCCCTGATAGACGACAAAGGCGCCGGCAGGCACCTCGATCTCGTCGGCGCCGAGCAGGAACAGCACGTCGAGCGCGCCGGGCGCGACCATGCCGGCGACATCGAGGCCGCCCTCACCCGGCACGAAGCCGAGATCGAGCCCGCCGACGCGGGCGGCGGCGGTGTGCAGCACGCCGAAACCGTTCCAGCCTTCGCCGACGGCGCCGAGCGCATGGGCGGCCTTGGCGGCCATAGCCAGGATCGCCTCGCCATCGGGACGGGCCAAAGCGCCCTGCCCGATCAGCAGCATCGGCTTTTGCCGGTTGGCCGGGGCATGATCGACGAAACCGGCGAGCGTGTCCGGTCCTGCGCCCAGATGAGCGTAGTCATAGGTCAGGTCGACCTTCTCACCGACCAGGCCGAGGGTGAAATCGCCGCGCAGCCAGCGCTTGCGGATGCGCGCGTTCAGGATCGGCGCTTCCTTGCGGGGATTGGCGCCGATGATCATCAGCGCATCCGCCTCCTCGATCCCGGCGATGCCGGCGTTGAGGATGTAGCTGGCGCGGCCGAATTTCGGATGCAGCTTGGTGCCGTCCTGCCGGCAATCGAGATTGGCCGATCCGAGCGAGGCGATCAGGCTCTGGAGCGCGAACATCTCCTCGACCGCCGCGAGATCGCCGGCGATGGCGCCGATCTTCTCCGGCTTGGCCGCCTTCACCTTGCCGGCAATCAGCGCGAAGGCCTCGTTCCAGGAGGCCGGGCGCAGCGCACCGTTCTGGCGGATATAGGGCCGGTCGAGACGCTGCGTGCGCAGGCCGTCGACGATGTGGCGGGTCTTGTCGGAGATCCACTCCTCGTTCACCGCCTCGTTGAGGCGGGGCAGGATGCGCATGACCTCCTTGCCGCGGGAATCGACGCGGATGGCCGAGCCGACGGCGTCCATCACGTCGATGGACTGCGTCTTGGACAGCTCCCAGGGCCGGGCCTTGTTCTGGTAGGGCTTCGAGGTCAACGCGCCGACCGGGCAGAGATCGACGACATTGCCCTGGAGCTCCGAGGTCATCGCCTGCTCGAGATAGGTGGTGATCTCCATGTCCTCGCCGCGGCCGATGGCGCCGAGATCGGAGCCGCCCGCGACTTCCGTGGTGAAGCGGACGCAGCGCGTGCACTGGATGCAGCGCGTCATCGAGGTCTTCACCAGCGGGCCGATATACTTGTCCTCGACCGCGCGCTTGTTCTCGGCATAGCGCGAGGTGTCGACGCCATAGGCCATCGCCTGGTCCTGCAGGTCGCACTCGCCGCCCTGGTCGCAGATCGGGCAATCCAGCGGGTGGTTGATGAGGAGGAACTCCATCACCCCCTCGCGCGCCTTCTTGACCATCGGCGACTTGGTCGAGACGACCGGCGGCTCGCCATTGGGGCCGGGGCGCAGATCGCGCACGCCGATAGCGCACGAGGCCTGCGGCTTGGGCGGCCCGCCCTTCACCTCGACGAGGCACATGCGGCAGTTGCCGGCGATCGAGAGCCGCTCATGGAAGCAGAAGCGCGGCACTTCGGCGCCCGCCGCCTCACAGGCCTGAAGCACCGTGTATTCGGCGGGTACGTCGACCTCGATGCCGTCGATGATGAGTTTGGTCATGCTCTCACTCCGCCGCCATCATGCGCACGGGCTCGCTGTGCGGGTTGGCGGCATAGTCGTCGATGCGCTGCTCGATCTCGTGACGGAAATGCGCAATCAGGCCCTGGATCGGCCAGGCGGCGGCGTCGCCGAGCGCGCAGATGGTATGGCCTTCGATCTGCTTGGTGACGTCCAGCAGCATGTCGATCTCGCGCTTCTGGGCGCGGCCCTCGACCATCCGCTCCATGACGCGCCACATCCAGCCCGTGCCCTCGCGGCACGGCGTGCACTGGCCGCAGCTCTCATGCTTGTAGAAATGGCTGAGGCGGGCGATGGCGCGGATGACGTCGGTGGATTTGTCCATGACGATCACGGCTGCGGTGCCGAGGCCCGATTTCAGCTTAGACAGCGAGTCGAAATCCATCGGCGTGTCGATGATCTGCTCGGCCGGCACCATGCGCACCGAGGAGCCGCCCGGGATGACCGCCTTGAGATTGTCCCAGCCCCCCCGGATGCCGCCGCAATGCCGGTCGATCAGTTCGCGGAAGGTGATGCCCATCACCTCTTCGACATTGCAGGGCTTGTTCACATGGCCCGAGATGCAGAACAGCTTGGTGCCGACATTGTTGGGGTTGCCGAGCGAGGAAAACCAGCTCGCGCCGCGGCGCAGGATGGTCGGCGCGACCGCAATCGACTCGACGTTGTTGACCGTGGTGGGGCAGCCATACAGGCCGACATTGGCCGGGAATGGCGGCTTCATCCGCGGCATGCCCTTCTTGCCCTCGAGGCTCTCGAGCAGGGCCGTCTCCTCGCCGCAGATATAGGCGCCGGCGCCGTGATGCACATAAAGATCAAAGGGATAGCCGTGGACGTTGTCCTTGCCGATGAGCCTGGCCTCATAGGCCTCGTCGACGGCGCGCTGCAGCGCCTCGCGCTCACGGATGTATTCGCCGCGGATGTAGATGTAGGCCGCATGCGCGCCCATCGCGAAGGAGGCGATCAGGCAGCCCTCGACCAGCGTATGCGGGTCGTTGCGCATGATCTCGCGATCCTTGCAGGTGCCCGGCTCCGACTCGTCGGCATTGACGACGAGGTAGTGCGGGCGCCCATCATTGACCTTGGGCATGAAGGACCATTTCAGCCCGGTCGGGAAGCCGGCGCCGCCGCGACCGCGCAGGCCGGACTTCTTCATCTCGTCGATGATCCAGTCACGGCCCTGCTCCAGCAGGAACTTGGTGCCGTCCCAGGCGCCACGCGCCATGGCGCCCTTCAGCGACAGGTCGTGAAGGCCGTAGAGATTGGTGAAAATACGATCGCGATCGGCGAGCATCGTCTTGACCTCACTTCACCGGCTTGTCGGCGGGCGCGCCGGCCGATTTGGCCGACTCCGCGGCTGACTTGGCATCGACCTTGCCGCCGGCGGCGGGGGTATCGTTGGCGGCCCCGCTGGGCTGGCCCGGCTCGGACGGCTTGGGGCGCCCGGGTGCGGCCGTCTCGGTCGCCGGCTTCGTCGCAGCTGCGGGCGTCGCGTCGGTCTTTGGGGCGTCTGCCTTGGGAGCGTCAGGCTTGGGCGCATCCGTCTTGGGTGCCTCGGCCTTCTTGGCCTCCGCCTCGGCCGCGGCCTTGGCGGCGGCGGCTTCGGCCGCGGCCTTGCGCTGCTCGGTGACGCGCTTCTGCCAATCGCCGGCGCCGATCACCGTGCCGTCATAAAGGGCCGGGTCCTTCAGGGTCTCGCCGCCGCCGAGCGGCTCCGAGCCCGAGCGGCCGTTCTGCGGGCCGGGCTTCGTCGGCCGGCCGTGGCGGAGATCCTCCAGCAGCGCCTTGAAGTTCTCGGGCGTCAGATCCTCATAATAGTCGAAGTTGATCTGCGCCATCGGGGCGTTGCAGCAGGCACCGAGGCACTCGACCTCGAGCCAGGAGAGCTTGCCGTCGGCGCTGACCGTCGATTGCGGGCCGATGACGTCGAGGCAGACCTTCTTCAGGGCCTCCGCGCCGCGCAGCGCGCAGGGCGTGGTGCCGCAGAGCTGGATGAAGTGCTCGCCGACCGGCTGGAGATTGAACATGGTGTAGAAGGTCGCGACCTCCATCACCCGCATCGGCGCCATGCCGAGCTTGCGCGCGACCGCCTCGATCGCGGCACGCGGCAGCCAGCCGTCATGCTGTTCCTGCGCCTTCCACAACAGCGGGATCACGGCCGAGGCCTGGCGGCCCTCCGGATATTTGGCGATCTGCTGGTCAGCCCAGTTCTCGTTCGCCGCGGTAAAGGCGAAGGAGGTGGGCTGAACCGGATCAGGTGCAAGACGACGGACGGACATTCGGCTTTCTCAACCCTGGCAATGGCTTCGATAGTGAGCGGCGGCACGCGGCAGAGCCGGCGCACAACGCCCATAGTTCGGATCCTGGCCGCCGCAGCTGCAGCTGAACACCGGATCCGTGCAACGGCGGACATAAATCCAGGAGCACCAGCTCACATATCCCGGCTGATCCTTGGCGACATAGCGAAACCCGGCCTTTTCAAGCTGCTGATAGGTCGGACGGGTCTGCGCGGACGCGGCTTCAACCGCCAACGCGCACCCGACCAGACCGATCAAGGCAGCGGCCAACCTCACCGATCGACCTCCCCGAAGACGATGTCGAGCGAGCCCAGGATCGCGGACACGTCCGCCAGCATGTGCTTGCGGCACATGAAGTCCATGGCCTGGAGATGGGCGAAGCCCGGCGCCTTGATCTTGACGCGGTAGGGCTTGTTGGTGCCGTCGGCGACGAGATAGACGCCGAATTCGCCCTTCGGCGCCTCGACGGCCGCATAGACCTCGCCCTCGGGCACCTTGAAGCCCTCGGTGTAGAGCTTGAAGTGGTGGATCAGCGCTTCCATCGAGCGCTTCATCTCGCCGCGCTTGGGCGGGACCATCTTGCCGTCGAGCGCCGAGATCCGGCCGCCGCCATCGGCCGAGAGCAGCTTCTCGCAGCACTGCTTCATGATGCGAACCGACTGGCGCATCTCTTCCATGCGGATGCAGTAGCGGTCGTAGCAGTCGCCGTTCTTGCCGATCGGGATGTCGAAATCCATCTCGGCATAGCACTCATAGGGCTGCGACTTGCGCAGGTCCCAGGCGGCGCCGGAGCCGCGGACCATCACGCCCGAGAAGCCCCATTTCCAGCAGGTCTCGAGATCGACGACGCCGATATCGACATTGCGCTGCTTGAAGATGCGGTTGTCGGTGAGCAGCCCCTCGAGATCGTCGCAGATCTGGAGGAACGGGTCGCACCATTCGGCGATGTCATGGATCAGCGAGGGCGGCAGATCCTGGTGAACGCCACCGGGCCGTGAAATAGGCGGCGTGCATGCGCGCGCCCGAGGCACGCTCATAGAACACCATCAGCTTCTCGCGCTCCTCGAAGCCCCAGAGCGGGGGTGTCAGCGCGCCGACGTCCATCGCCTGCGTGGTGACGTTGAGGAGGTGGGAAAGGATGCGGCCGATCTCGGAATAGAGCACGCGGATAAGCTGGCCGCGGCGCGGGACGGTGACGCCCATCAGCTTCTCGACGGCCAGGCAGTAGGCGTGCTCCTGGTTCATCGGCGCGACATAATCGAGCCGGTCGAAATAGGGCAGCGCCTGGAGATAGGTCTTGGCCTCGATCAGCTTTTCGGTGCCGCGATGCAGCAGGCCGATATGGGGATCGACACGCTCGACGATCTCGCCGTCGAGCTCCAGCACGAGACGCAGCACGCCGTGCGCTGCCGGATGCTGCGGCCCGAAGTTGATCGAGAAGTTCCGGATGTTGTGTTCGGTCATGTCCGGCTCCGATCAGACCGTCTTCGCCTTCTCGTCACCGGGCAGGACGTAATCCGTCCCTTCCCAGGGCGAGAGGAAGTCGAAGTTGCGGAATTCCTGGTTGAGCTTCACCGGCTCGTAGACGACGCGCTTCTGCTCGTCGTCGTAACGGACCTCGACATAGCCGGTCAGCGGGAAGTCCTTGCGCAGCGGATAGCCCTCGAAGCCGTAGTCGGTGAGGATGCGGCGCAAATCGGGATGGCCCGAGAACAGGATGCCGTAGAAGTCGTAGGCCTCGCGCTCGTACCAGTTGGCGGCCGGGAAGACCTCGATGATCGAGGGCACCGGGGTGGCCTCGTCGGTCTGGACCTTCACGCGGATGCGACGGTTCGAATAGGGCGCCAGCAGATGGTAGACGACGTCGAAGCGATTCTCGCGGCCCGGATAATCGGCCCCGGCGATGTCGGTGAAGTTGACGAAGCGGAAGCGGCGATCGCCGTACAGCGTCTTCATCACCGCGACGATCGAGGCTGCCTCGACATGGATCGTCAGTTCGTCGAAGGCGACGACCGCCTCGGTGACCGCGCCCGGCAGCGCCGCCTTGATCTCTTCGCCGAGTTGTACGAGCGCTTCGCTCATCATCTCACCTTCGTTGCCCCATCTGCGTCATGACCGGGCTCGACCCGGCCATCTCATGCAGGATTGGGCCCAATCCCTGTCGTGTCCGGCACCGGTTCGTCGAAAGAAGGCCGGATCAGGCCCGACCTCGACGAAAAACGGCCTAGCGCTCGATCGTGCCCGTGCGCCGGATCTTCTTCTGCAGCAGCAGCACGCCGTAGAGCAGCGCCTCCGCCGTCGGCGGGCACCCCGGCACGTAGATGTCGATCGGCACGATGCGGTCGCAGCCGCGCACCACCGAGTAGCTGTAGTGGTAGTAGCCGCCGCCATTGGCGCAGGAGCCCATCGAGATGACGTAGCGCGGCTCCGGCATCTGGTCGTAGACCTTGCGCAGCGCCGGGGCCATCTTGTTGGTCAGCGTGCCCGCGACGATCATCACGTCCGACTGGCGCGGCGAGGCGCGCGGCGCGAAGCCGAAGCGCTCGACATCGTAGCGCGGCATCGAGAGCTGCATCATCTCGACGGCGCAGCAGGCGAGGCCGAAGGTCATCCACATCAGCGAGCCGGTGCGCGACCAGTTGATCAGGTCGTCGGTGGCGGTGACGAGGAAGCCCTTGTCGGCGAGCTCGCTGTTGATCGCGGTGAAGAACGGGTCACGCTGGCCGACGGGCAGGCCGTCGGGGCCGAGCAGGCCCTTGGGCGCAGGCGCGACGAGCGGGTCCCCGCGGTCGATCGCTGTTGTTGCCATTCTCGTATCCTCGTGAACCGTAACCGTCAGATATGCCTCGCGCTTTGCGCGTTCGAGGCGACAGTTAGTCCCACTCAAGCGCACCCTTGCGCCACTCATAGACGAAGCCGACCGTCAGCACGCCCAGGAAGATCATCATCGACCAGAACCCATACCAGCCGAGCTCGCCGAAAGCGACGGCCCAGGGGAACAGGAAGGCGACCTCGAGGTCGAAGATGATGAACAGGATCGCCACGAGGTAAAAGCGCACATCGAACTTCATGCGCGCGTCGTCGAAGGCGTTGAAGCCGCACTCATAGGCCGAGAGCTTCTCGGGGTCCGGCTTCGAATAGGCGATCAGGAAGGGGGCGACCAGCAGGGCCAGGCCGATGAATGCGGAGACGCCGACGAAGATCACCAGCGGCAGATAGTCGTTCAGGAGCGACGGCACCGGAAGAGCTTGCATGGACGATCCCGCCTCGAAACGGACGCGGCACCGCGCCGCCGCTGTCGATTAGACCTTGCTTTAGAATGAAGCAAGACTCTGCCGCGCCGCAGCATCGCGCAGCAGGGTTGATTCCGGCGCAAGAGTCGAGATTTGTGCCGTTGCTCCCGCGGCCGTCGGGCGCAACCGCCCGAATTTCGCCGCAGAAACGCGGCTTCCCGCTAGCCGCATACGCTGCGACACGACACACTCGCGTCGAATCGATTCACCCGCGTTCCACCGCGACGTCCAAGGAGAGGCGCCCATGCCCGCGCATGTCCGGTCCCTGCTGGCGGCCCCCCTGCTCCTCATTGCGGGGCTGCAGATCGCGCAGGCGGAAGCGCTCGACCTGTCGCGGGCGAGCTGCGCCGACTTCGTCTCGATGAACGAGAACGACCGCACCCAGCTCTCGCTCTGGCTCGCCGGCTACTTCGCCGGCAGCGCGATGCGCCCCCTGCTGGATACCGACAAGGTCACGGCCGCGCCCGCCGCGCTGGCGGAGCTCTGCGCCAAGTCCCCGCAGCTCGCCCTCGTCGGGGCCGAGACGCGGGCCGTCTTCATCCCCGCGCCGACGCCCTGACCTTCATGGTTCGACGCTTTCCGATCGCGCCGGCCCTGGCGCTGGTGCTTGCCTGCGCGCCCTTCGCTGCGGCTTTCGCGCAGCAGGACGGCCAGATGATGCGCGCGCCGCTGCCGCCGCAGCGCCCCTTCGACCTCGATCTGCCGGGCAGCCCGGCCCTGCCGCCGATCATCGTGCCGCCCCCCAGCCAGGCTGCCGACGCCCCCACGCCCGCCGCGAACGCGCCGATGGCGAGCGAACCGGACGAGGACCAGGGCCCGGAATGGCCGCAGCTGACACCCGGCCAGAAGGCCGGCGCCGAGCCCGCCTTCGACCCCAACGAGAAACCCGACCGTCCGGGCATCTCGACCGATCCGGGCACGTCGATCGCCTGCCTGCCGCAGCGGCTGAAGCTGATCCTGAACAAGATCTCGGACAAATACGGGGCGGTGAAGGTGACCTCGACCTGGCGCCCGCCCTGGCGGGCGCGACGCGGCTCCTATCACAAGCGCTGCGAGGCGATGGATTTCCGGGTGCCAGGGGTCAGGCCGAGGACGGTCATCGAATGGGTCCGGACCTTGCCCGAGGTCGGCGGGCACAAGGTCTACTGGAACGGCATCCTGCACGTCGACACCGGGCCGCGCCGGCCCTGGTGAGGCTCACTCCGGCGCGCGCTCCATGCCCTTCTCGGCAAGGATGCGGCGGGCGGCGTCGCCCTGCAGAAAGGCGAGGAAGGCCTTCGCCGGAGCCGAGCCGGCCGCATTGGTCGCCAGTCCGCCGGTGTAGACGGTGTAGCTCTGGATCTCGGCGGGCAGCGGCCCAACCAGCACCGCACCGGGAACGGCGAGGATCTCGCTGATCTGGTGGATGGCGAGATCGGCCTCGCCGGTGACGAGCCGCTGGGCGACGAGGCCGCCCGGGACAAGGACCGCCTTGGCCCTGATCGGCTCGGCGATGCCCATGGTCTCGAGCAGCTTCGAGAAGTAGATGCCGCTGGAGCCGCCGGCGGCCGGGTCGATATAGGCGACCTTGCGGGCCTCCAGCAGCGCCGTCTTGAAAGCCGCCACGGTGGCGACGTCGGGACGCGGCGCGCCCTCCTGCACGGCGACGCCGACCGAGGTGCGCGCCAGATTGACCGGCGTGCCGGCCGCGATCCTGCCGCCGCCGACGAGTTCCTTCACGGCGGCCGGTGTCAGCACCGCGACATCGAAGGCCTCGCCCCCGCCGATGCGGCGCAGCAGCGCGCCCGCCGTGTCGTTGTCGATGACGAGCTTGTGGCCGGTGCTCTTCTCGAATTCCGGGGCGACCGCGGTCACGATCGGCTTGAAGGCTCCCGCCGTCAGGACCTTGATCTCGTCGGCCGATGCCGGCGCGGCGAGGCAGGACAACAGGCCGGCGACGGCCCAAGCGACGGCAGAACCAAGGCGCATAACAAACTCCCCTGCCCGAACGACCGGGCCCCGCATCAAGGGGTTCAGGACTAGGGGCTTGGCGTGACCCCGGCAACGGGCCGGAGGCCGGCGCTGCGCGCTCGCCCGATCACAGCCTGGTGAGTTGACGAGCGAGGCCGCGCTCAGGCCGCACGGCCCATCGCTTCCGCAATCTCGCGATGGGTCTGCTGCAGGAGGCCGGCGACCGTCTCGAAGCTGTCCGCCCCCGGCGGCGCGGCGTCCTCCCGCGCGGCGCGCTCCATCTCGGCCGCCGCGGCCGCCAGGCGTTTCGCACCGAGATTGGCGCTCATCGACTTCAGCGCATGGGCGCAGCGTGCGATCCTGTCGACGTCGCCGGCCCGGGTCGCGTCGGCGAGGTGTTCGGCCTCCTCCAGCGACTTCACCCGGTAGAGCTCGGCGATGCGGCGTGCCGTCTCGATCGAGCCATTGGTCATCGCGATCAGGTCCTGCAGGACCGATACGTCGAGGCAGGCGTCCTCGCCCGTCACCTGCTCGGACATTGGATGCGAAGGCTTCTGCCCCTGCCGCCCCGGCGCGAAGGCGGCGAGGACGCTGCCGAGCCGCGCGAGGGTGAAGGGCTTGTGGACGACATCGTCCATGCCCGCCTCGCGCCAAGCATCGGCCGCGGTGCCGACGACATGGGCGGTCAGGGCGACGATGGGCAGGCGGGCACGCCCGGTCTCGGCCTCCCGGGCGCGGATGGCGCGCGCGGCCTCGAAGCCGTCGAGCCCCGGCATGCTGCCATCCATCAGCACGAGGTCGAATGTCTGACGCTCGACCGCCGCGACGGCCTGAAGCCCGTCCGCGACGAAGCTCGCGGCGATGCCGAAGCGCCGCAGGGCCGCGTCGGCAACCTCGCGATTGACCTCGCTGTCGTCGGCGACGAGCACGCGGAGATCCGGAAACTGGGTATTGTCTCCAGCGACGGTCCGCGCGACCTCGGCGCGCCGCAACGGTGCACCCTCGCGCAGCGCCGCAAGCACGGCGTCGAGATCGCGCCGCTGCACCGGCCAGGTCAGGACCTCGGCCGCACCGGCCTCGATCAGCGCGCCGGGATCCTGCGCCGCCGCGGCGATGACGAGGATGGTCGCCGCTCTTCCCTTGACCGCCGCGAGACCGGCCGGCGACGTCAAGATCAAGTCGAGGTCGGTCGCCTCGGCGTCACCCGGCTGGTAGCCGGCGGTGGCGAGAGCACGCGCGAGCATGGCGCCGGTCTGGCCCTGATCCAGCAGGACGGCCGCGCTGCGGGGCTTGCCCGCGAACGCCGCCGGCTCCACCGCGGCGGCACTGGCCGCGACCGGCAGCGCGAAGGAGAAGGTGCTGCCCTCGCCGAGCGTGCTGCGGACCTCCAGCGTCCCGCCCATCGCGGCAACGAGCTGGCGCGCGATCGACAGCCCCAGCCCGGTGCCGCCATGGGTGCGGGTCGTCGACTGGTCGGCCTGGGAGAAGGATTCGAAGATCGTTCCCAGTTTGTCGGCGGGGATGCCGATGCCGGTGTCGGTCACCGCGAAGCGCAGGGCCCCCTCGCCGTCCCGCGTCAGCGCGACGGTGACGCCGCCGGCCTCGGTGAATTTCAGTGCGTTGTTGACGAGGTTGCCGAGCACCTGGCCGAGACGCACGGGATCGGCGCGGACCATCAGCCCCGGCGGCGTCCCAAACAGGCCGCAGAGGTCGAGCCCCTTCGACAGGGCGCGGTCGCCGAAGAGCTGAAGCACCGCGTCCACCGACTCCTCGGGGTCGATCTCCAGCGATTCCACCTCGAGCTTGCCGGCCTCGATCTTCGAGATGTCGAGGATGTCGTTGATGATCGCCAGCAGGCTGGTGCCGGAGCGCGCGATCACCTCCGCCTGCCTGCGGGCGCGCTGCGGCAGTTCGCCGGCCGCCAGCAGTTCGGCCATCACGAGGATGCCGTTCATCGGCGTGCGGATCTCGTGGCTCATCGTCGCGAGGAAGTCGGACTTCGCCTGGTTCGCCCGATCGGCGGACAGCGCGGCGTGCTGATAGTCGGCGGTACGGTCAGCGACCTCGCGTTCCAGCCGGTCGCGGTGATCGGCGAGCCTCTGATCGCGCTCGCGAATGTCGCCGAGCATGCCGTTAAAGCTGTCGACGAGGATGCCGATCTCGTCGCGCGGGCCGGCCGGCAGCGTGACTGTGTAATCATGCTCGCGGCGCACGCGCATCATCGTCTGGGTCAGCGCGCCGAGCGGGCCGGTGATGCGCCCCTGCAGGCGCAGCGCCAGCGCGATCGCGACCAGCGTCGCCACCGCGCCCGTCAGCAGCGTCTCCTCGACGGCACGGCGGATCAACGCCGGCAGGTCTCGCGTATCGGCGATGACGCGCAGGCTGCCGACCGTAGCGCCGCCATGGATGACAGGCACGGTCGCCTCCATCGAGCGGCTGCGCAGGATCGCCGCCAGCGACCAGCGCGTTTGCGGACCGTCCACGACCAGATCGCCGGCCAGTTGCTCGGTCGCGCCGATCTCGGCGAGCGCCCGCCCCTCGCTGGTCTCGATGCCGGCATAGGTGATGCCCTTGAGGCGTGAGATCGCGTTGATCGCCTCCTGGGCGGCGGAGGCGTCGTGGTCCGCCACCGGGCGCGAGGCGGCGGCCGCAATGGCGAAACCCGTGTCGAGCACCGCGTCTCGTCGCGACA
Source organism: Bosea sp. OAE506 (assembly GCF_040546595.1). Lineage (NCBI taxonomy): Bacteria > Pseudomonadati > Pseudomonadota > Alphaproteobacteria > Hyphomicrobiales > Alloboseaceae > Allobosea > Allobosea sp. OAE506. The sequence goes on from NZ_JBEPOB010000001.1 coordinate 3,700,943, forward strand.
CGCCGTAGCTTTCGGTCTCCCGCCAGACCGAGACGGCGACGAGAACCGCGCTCGCCATCAGCGTCGAGGCAACGACGAGGAGGATCAGGCGGCTGCGGATCGAGAGGTGAAAACGCATGGGCATGTCGCAGGATAGGCCGCTCATGCTTTCCCAATTCCAAATTCGAACGCGAATAATTCTCAAGAGGTGGAACGGTTTTTTTGCATCTGCGCGTCAGGGTTGTCACTCAGGCACCAGAACGGTGCCGCTGGAGCCTTCCGATGACGATGACGGGCGAAGCCTGCATCCCATTCAGCTACGTGCTGTGCGACCGGCTCGCGATCCTTGCGGTCGACGACGATCCGATCCAGCGCGAGTTCAGCGCGGTCTATCTCGCCGGCCCGCAGGCCGAGGTGACGACGGCCGGCTCGGCGGAAGAGGGCCTCGCGCTGCTGGAGACGACATCCTTCGACGTCGCGCTCGTCGATGTCGACATGCCCGGCATCAATGGCATCGAGATGGTCCGCCGCATCCGCGCGGACAACCGGTTCGACGATCTGCCGGTGATGGTCATCACCGGCCGTGAGGATATCCTCTCCATCGACCAGGCCTATGCGGCCGGCGCGACCTCCTTCATGTGCAAGCCCGTGAACTGGCGGCTGCTCGGCCACCAGATCCGCTTCATGGTCCGGGCGCATCGTGCCCTGGCGGCCGCCTGAGATGGCGGCGCGGTTCACAAGGCTGCTGCTACGCCTGCTCGGTGACGAGCGCGGCGGCACCATCGTCGCGATGGGCATTGCCCTGCCGGTCCTGGCGATGGGCGCGGGCGTCGTGGTCGATTACGGCATCCTGTCCGAGCAGCGCCAGGCGTTCCAGACGGTCGCGGACGCCTCGGCGCTCGCCGCGGCGCGCGAATTCCGGCTCGCCAATGCCAGCCCCACGGGGGTGCAGTCCGCCGCGGAGAAGTTCGCGAAATCATCCCTGGCCGCTGTCAACCAGACCGCGACGGTCGCGACCTCCGTCGACGTCCGGAAGATGACCGTCACGGTCGATGTATCGACGGTGGCACGCACAAACATCATGCACATGTTCGGGCATGACATGGTGACGGTCGCCGCGAGCGCGACCGCGCGTGTCATGGGCACGGCCTCGATCTGCGTCATCGGCCTCGAGACCTCGAAGAACGAGACGATCTATCTCGAGAAGGAAGCGAAGCTCGAGGCGCCCGAATGCGCCGTCTACTCCAACTCGAACAAGAAGGATGGCCTCAAGGCCAAGGAGAACTCCCAGCTTCGCGCCCGGTTCATCTGCTCGGCCGGCGGTAGCTACAAGGACAAATATGACAGCTTTGTCCCCAGCCCGACCTTGGACTGCCCGATCCTCAACGACCCGTTGGCCTCGCGGCCGCCGCCCTCGACCGGCGCCTGCGCGGCGACCGACCTGAAGGTGACCGCCAGCACCACGCTCAGCCCCGGCACCTATTGCGGCGGCGTGCGCATCAGCAAAGGCGCCGTGGTCACGCTGAACCCGGGCATCTACGCCTTCAAGGAAGGACGGCTCGACGTGTCCGGCGGCGCGACGCTCAAGGGCGCCAATGTCGGGCTCTACTTCACAGGCAAGGGCGCCGTGCTGCGCTTCGACGCCGACACGAAGATCGACCTCACCGCTCCCAAGGACGGCGTGATGGCCGGCATCCTGATTTTCGAGGATCGCGGCTCGCCGCTGAACCAAAAGCACGAGATCCTCAGCAACGACGCCAAGGTGCTGCTGGGCACGCTCTATCTGCCGCAGGGCGAGCTCAACATCGGCGCCAACAAGCCGGTTGCAGCGGATTCGGCCTACACCATCGTGGTGGCACGGCGGTTCACGCTCTCTGCGGGGCCGACCATGGTGATGAACGCGAAGTATTCCTCGACCAACATCCCCGTGCCCGAGGGAGTCGGCCCGGGCTCGACCGCAGCGCATCTGGCGCGCTGAGGCGCCGGCCTCAGCGGCCGGCGGGCCAACCTTCGCGCAGGAAGGTGTCGATCTGCGCGGCCGGCACGGCGGGCGAGTACAGATAGCCCTGGAGCAGGTGACAGCCGGCGATGCGCAGGAACTGCTGCTGCGCCTGCGTTTCGACACCTTCCGCCACGACCTTCAGACCAAGCGCCCGCGACAGTGCCGAGACCGCCTGGACGATCGCGGCGGCCTTCAGTTCGCCGGTGCCGTCCACCAGCGACTTGTCGAGCTTGAGCTTGTCGATCGGCAGCTTCTGCAGATAGGCGAGGCTGGAATAGCCCGTCCCGAAATCGTCGAGCGCGATGCGGATGCCGGCGCGCCGCAGAACTTCCATCGTCTCGATGGCCCGCTCGAAATTCTCGATGATGCCGCTTTCGAGCAGTTCGAGCTCGAGTTGGGCTGGCGCGCTGCCCAATTCCGCGATGACCGCCAGCAGCCTTGCGGCAAAGTCGTGCGCCTGGAACTGCCGCGCGCTGATGTTCACTGCGACCGAGAGCTGTGGCCAGCGCAGCCCGTCCGTGCAGGCCTGCCGGATCACCCACCAGTCCAGCGCATCGGCCGTCGCATCATCGACCACCTTGTCGAGGATGGCTCCCGGTCCCGTCACCGACCCGTCGGGCTTGACCGAACGCAACAGGCATTCCACCCCGACGAACGCCTTCCCGTCCGAACTGACCTGCGGCTGATAGAAGAGTTGAGCGGTGGCGAGAATGGGACCCTCAGTGGTTGGGCCGACGCCGGCCCTTTTCGAAGGCGAGATTCGACGGCGCTGACGTTAGTCGATCCAGCGCACCGCCTCAATGCCGCGCGCAGGCGGCTCCTTGCACAACCTGCCCGCCCCATTGCGGCGCCTCTCCAGCCGACGTTCAATGACACCGCGGTCGGGGGCCGTATCGCGGCGATGACGGGCGCGATTGTTGCAGGAGCGACTGCATGACGGTTGGAGCGCAGAGCACGGGCCGCACGCTGGTGGCGGGGCGATGGGTCGTCGGTCATCGCGACGGCCGGCATGTCCTGATCGAGCGTGGCGAAGTGGTGTTCGAAGGCGGCGAGATCATCTTCGTCGGGCACGGCTTCCCGGGCGAGGTGACCCGCCGGATCGAGCGACCCGACACGCTGATCGCGCCGGGCTTCATCGATCTGGATGCGGTCTGCGATCTCGATACCGCCGTGCTGAGCCTCGACAACACGCCCTCCTGGCGCAAAGGGCGGATCTGGCCGACGAGCTATGTCGCGCGCGGCCCCTATGAGATGTACGGGCCCGAGGAGCTCGCCTTCCAGAAGCGCTACGGGCTAGCCCAGCTTCTGCGCAATGGCATCACCACCGCGCTGCCCATCGCCTCCCTGTTCTATCGCGAATGGGGCGAGACCTATCAGGAATTCGCCGCGGCCGCCGAAGCGGCCGAGGATCTTGGCCTGCGGGTCTATCTCGGACCGGCCTATCGCAGCGGCCACACGCAAGTCGACGAGGCCGGCGCGGTCAGCCTGTTCATGGACGAGGCGCGCGGCCTCGCCGGCCTCGACGAGGCGATCCGCTTCTGTCGCGACATGGAGGGGCGGGCCGGCGGACGAGTGCGGATCATGCTGGCGCCGGACCGGATCGAGAGCTGCACACCGGAACTGCTGCGCCGGACGGCGGCGGCGGCGCGCGATCTCGACGTGCCGCTGCGGCTGCACTGCCACCAGTCGCGCTTCGAGGTCGAGACGGTGATGCGGCTGCACGGGCTCTCGCCGACCGGCTGGCTAGCCAGCCTCGGCGTGCTCGGCTCCCGCGTGCTGCTGCCGCATTTCACGGATTTTCCGAGCGTCGGCGGCGTCTCGACGCGCGAGGCCGACCTGGCCGCCCTGCTCGCGGCCGATGCGACGGTCGTCCATTGCCCGGTGGTGATGGCGCGCAATGGTTCGGCGCTCGCCGGCCTGTCCGATCTCGTTGCGCGAGGGCTACGCATCGGGCTCGGCACCGACACCTGGCCGCCGGACATGATCCTGAACATGCAGGTCGGCCTGATGCTGGGCCGGGTGATGGCCGGCTCGGTCAGCCAGCCGAGCAGCGCGCAGCTCTTCGACGCCGCGACCTGGGCCGGGGCCGATGCGCTGGGCCGCCCCGATCTCGGGCGGCTGATGCCCGGGGCACGGGCCGATCTGATCGCGATCGATTTCGGCCATGACCGGATCGGGCAGGTGATCGACCCGATCCAGACGCTCATGCAATCCAGTTCGGGGCGCGACGTCACCGACGTCTTCGTCGAGGGGCGCCATGTGCTCGTGGACGGCGCCATCCCCGGCTTCGACGCGGCCGAAGCCCATGCCCGGGCACAGCGGCAGTTCGACGGGCTGATCGCCAAGTACCCGGAGAGGACCTGGGGCCATCCACCGGTCACGGAGATCTTTCAGCCCAGCTATCCCGTCGAGGCGGCGCCATGATGGAGGCGAGGGTCACGGTCATCGGCAACGCCGTCGTCATTCCCGTCGACGGGAGCCGGCATATCCTCGACCGCGGCCATGTCGTCGTCGCCGACGGCGTGATCCTGGAGGTGGCGGAGGGCCGCTGGCCGGATCTGGCTCCCCCCGGCGCCAAGCGCCTCGATTGCGACGGCGCCATCCTCATCCCCGGGCTGATCGACCTGCACCTGCATGCCGGACACGGCCTGACGAAGAATCTCGGCGGCGCTGTCGGCGACTGGATGGCGATGGTCGGCGATGTCTATGCGCTGCATTCCGATGTCGCCTTCTGGACCGCCGATGCCGAGTTGCAGACGCTGGAGCGGCTGATGGGCGGGACCACGCTGGCGGTGCCCTTCTTCGGCGGCGGCGACAACGTCATGCGCAGCGAGGACCCCGCCTTCGCGGAGGCCCATCTCGCTGCCGTGGCGGCCAGCGGCCTGCGCGAGATCCTGGTGATGGGCATCGACCGCCCGCCCTTCCCCAAGCGCCGGCGCGACTGGGGACGCGGCGGTGCCGAGCGCGCCATCGGGCTCGCGGACCAACTCCAGACCATCGAGGCCGTTGCCGCGTCCTGGCGGGGTGCCGCAGAGGGCCGCATCGACGTCGCCGTCTCGGCGCCGGTCGTCGGCCCGCTGGATTTCGAGGCCGCCCAGCCGCAGGCGCAACGCGCCATCGCCGAGAGCGTCAGCGCCGCCTGGGACCTTGCGCGTCGCAGCGGCAGCCGCTTCGTGCAGGACGGCCACCGCGACGGCTCGGTCGCCTTCATGGCTGAGCGCTTTGGCCTGTTCGACGAACGCTCGGTCCTGGCGCATTGCATCGACCTGACGGAGGCCGACATCGCGACGATGGTCGCGCGCGGCTGCGCGGCCGCCTATACGCCCAGTTCGCTGATGGCGGTGTTCGGCTACTGCCCGGCCCCCGCCTTGCTCGCCGCGGGGCTTCGCGTCGGACTCGGCACCGACGGGCCGGCGCCGGACCGCTCGCTCGACCTGTTCCGGACGATGTTCATGGCCCATCGCCACCAGGCGATCCGCTGGAAGGACCCGTCCGCGATCGACGCCTGGACGATCCTAGAGATGGCGACCCGGGGCGGTGCCGCCGCGCTCGGCCTGGGCGGCAGCCTCGGCTCGATAGAGACTGGAAAGCGGGCCGATCTCGTCGTCGTGTCGCGCCGGGGCGCGCATCTCCACCCCCCCGATATGCCGGTGGAACGGCTGGTTTTCTTCGCCAATGCGGCCGATGTCAGCCATGTCATGGTCGACGGCCGGCTGTTGCTGCGCGACCGGGCGCCGCTCACAATGGACGCCGACGCAGTTCTCGACCGGGCGGGCGCCGCCTATGCGCTGATGAAACAACGGGCAGGAATCTGAGCGGCGCCCGGAATCGTCGCTTGACGCGATTGTATGCAGTTTGCGTATGATACGGCATGCAGTGATCTGCGCATGGAGGGGTGTCGGATGAACCGGGTCGTTACGCTTCTGGCCGCCGCGTCGGCGGCCGTTCTCGCCGCCACGGCGGCCGGTGCGAACACGGTGCGCTGGTCCGCGCCGACCGACATCGCCACGCTCGACCCCTATGCCCAGACCGAGAGCTTCACCACGGCGATGCTCCACCACGTCTTCGACCCGCTGGTGCGCCGCGGGCGGACGATGCAGCTCGAGCCGGCGCTGGCGACGAGCTGGAAGACGATCAAGCCCGACACCTGGCGCTTCGAGCTGCGCAAGGGCGTCAAGTTCCACAACGGCAACGCCTTCACCGCCGACGACGTCGTCGCCTCGGTGACCCGTCTGCTCGACCCCGGCGCCCGCGCGCGGGGCAACCTCTCGCAGGTGATCCGGGCCGAGAAGGTCGACGACTTCACCGTCGATCTCGTCACCAAGGGCCCCTACCCGCTGCTGCTGAACGATCTCGCCGGCATCTACATCATGGACAAGGAGTGGATGGAGCAGACGGGCTCGCTCAAGCCGGGCAATATCGCCACCGGCGTCAGCACCGCCGCCTCCACCACCGCCATCGGCACGGGCCCGTTCAAGCTCGAATCCTTCAAGCCCGATGCCGGCACGACCATGGTCGTGAACCCGGACTGGTGGGACAAGCCGGCCCACAACGTTACCCGCATCGAGTTCAAGCCGATCAAGTCGGACGCCACGCGCGTCGCGGCCCTGCTCTCGGGCGAACTCGACCTGATCGCGCCGGCACCGCTGCAGGATCTCGCCCGCATCGGCGCCAACAGCGCCTTCAAGGTGATCGAGGAGCCCTCGCTGCGGCTGATCTTCCTCGGCTTCAACCAGCGCGACGAACTCAGGGCGGCGCCGGGCCAGAAGAACCCGCTGAAGGAGCTCAAGGTCCGCCAGGCGCTCTGGCAGGCGGTCGATCTCGACGCGATCCAGAAGCGGGTCATGCGCGGCAAGTCGCAGAACACCGGCACGCTGGTCGCCCCGCCGGTGCCCGGCTACGACAAGGCCAACGACGTCCTCCCGGGCTACAGCGCCGACAAGGCCAAGGCCCTGCTGGCCGAAGCGGGCTATCCCGGCGGATTCAAGCTCGGCCTGAACTGTCCCAACGACCGCTACATCAACGACGAGCAAATCTGTGTCGCGGTCGCCGCGATGTGGAGCCGCATCGGCGTGCAGACCGAGGTGAAGACGGAGTCGCGGGCGACCTATTTCCCCAAGCAGGATCGCGGCGAGTTCGACGCCTTCATGCTGGGATGGGCCACCCTGCCGCCGATGGACGGGTTCAGCGTGCTCTCGGCGCTGCTGACGGCGCCGAAGGACGGCTATGGTGGCTCGAACGCGATGGGCTATTCCAACCCGGAGATCGAGCGCCTGACGCGGGAAGCCGCCGTCGAGCTCGACGAGCCCAAGCGCCGCGCGATGATGATCGAGGCGCTGAAGATCGCGCGCGATACGGTGGCCTATCTGCCGCTGCATCTGCAGCCGGTGGCCTGGGCCGCCCGCCAGGGTGTCGATGTTCCGCAGTTCCCGGACGAGTATGTCCGCCTCTGGTTCGCGCAGGTGAAGTGACGCGTTCGCCGAGGCCGGACCGCCTGCCATGCTGCGCCTCCTGATCGCCCGCCTCGGCCAGGCCGTGCTCGTCATGCTCGCGGTCTCGGCGGTGTCCTTCGGCATGTTCCGCTTCGTCGGCGATCCCGTCTCGGCTCTGTCGCGCGAGAACGCGACCGTCGAGGAAAAGCAGGAACTGCGCGAGGCACTGGGTCTGGAACGGCCGATCATCGTGCAGTTCGGCGCGTTCATCGGCCGGATCGTCCGCGGCGATTTCGGGATCAGCTATCGCAACCAGCGCCCCGTCGCCGCCCTCATCGCGGAGCGGCTGCCGGCGACGCTGGAGCTGGTTCTGGTCGCGACGGTCCTGTCGCTGGTGCTTGGCATTCCGCTCGGCGTGCTCTGTGCGCTGAAGCCCGACGGGGTCGCGGCGCGCCTGGTCCAGGCGGTGTCGCTGATCGGCATCTCGACACCGACCTTCGTGACGGGGATCGTCCTGATCCTGACCTTCGCGGTGACGCTCGGCCTCCTGCCCTCCTTCGGCCGGGGCGAGACCGTGCAGATCGGCCCCTGGTCGACGGGGCTGCTGACGGTCAGCGGGCTCAAAGCGCTGATCCTGCCCTCGATCACGCTGGCGCTCTACCAGCTCACCCTGATCATGCGGCTCGTCCGCTCGGAGCTGATCGATGTGCTCTCAAGCGACTATATCCGCTTCGCCCGGGCGCGCGGCCTGTCGGCCCGGCATATCCATTTCACGTTGGCGCTGCGCAACGCGCTGATGCCGGTGATCACGGTCACGGGGCTGCAGATCGGCTCGCTGATCGCCTTCGCCATCGTCACCGAGACGGTGTTCCAGTGGCCCGGCATGGGGCTGCTCTTCATCCAGGCCGTCAGCTTCTCGGACGTGCCGGTGATGGCGGCCTATCTGCTCTTCGTCGGGCTGCTCTTCGTCCTCATCAACACCGCCGTCGACCTGCTTTATGCGCTGGTCGATCCGCGTCTGCGCGTGAGGAGCTGAGCGTGGCGGCCTCCCTGTCCCGGCGGCTGCGGCGCGTTCCGCTTTCGGTCTGGCTCGCCGGGCTGATGGCCGTCGTCATCGTGGCGGCGGCCGCCTTGGCCCCGCTGATCGCGCCGTTCGATCCGACCGACCTGACGAGCTTCAACCTGATCGACGCGGAGCTGCCGCCGCGCTTCTCGCCCGATGGCGATCCGCGCTTCCTGCTCGGCACCGACAACCAGGGCCGCGACCTGCTCTCCGCCATGCTCTACGGCGCGCGTGTCTCGATCCTGATCGGCGGCGGCGCCGTGATGGTGGCGGCGGTGGTCGGCGTCGGGCTCGGCCTGATCGCTGGCTATTTCGGCGGCTGGGTCGATGCCGCGATCATGCGCTTCGGCGACATCATCCTGAGCTTCCCGACCATCCTGCTCGCCCTGCTCGTCGCCGGGGTGGCGCGGATGCTGTTTCCGGCCGCGAGCTCGGCGGAGTGGGCGCCCTTCATCCTGATCGGGGCGATCGCGATCCATGAATGGGTGCAGTATGCCCGCACCGTACGGGCCGCGACCATGGTCGAGACTGCGCGCGACTATGTCCGCGCGGTCAAGGTCATCGGCCTGCCCTCTCGCCAGATCATGCTGCGGCACATCCTGCCCAATGTGATGGGGCCGGTGCTGGTGATCGCGACCATCAACCTCGCCGCCGCCGTGTTGACGGAAGCCACCCTCTCCTTCCTCGGCGTCGGCATGCCGCCGACCTATCCCTCGCTCGGCACGCTGATCAGGATCGGCAACGAGTTCGTCTTCTCCGGCGTGTGGTGGATCGCGCTGTTTCCGGCGCTGCTGCTGGTGCTGCTGGTGCTAGGCGTCAACATCGTCGGCGACTGGCTGCGCGACCTGTTCAACCCGAAGCTGCAGGGGCGCGGATGAGCATGGTTGCCCCCATACTCGCCATCGACCGGCTGCGGATCGAATACCCGCTGGCCGATGGCGGCGTGCTGACGGCGGTGGAAGGCGCGTCGCTGACCATCGCGCCGGGCGAGATTCATGCGCTGGTGGGTGAATCCGGCGCGGGCAAGACGACGATCGGCAATGCGGTGCTCGGCCTGCTCGAAAAGCCCGGCCGGATCGCCTCGGGCACGATCGCGCTCGACGGCCAGCCCTTCGACCCGCAGAAGCCCGGCGCGGTCCGGCTCGGCCGCGACATCGGCGCGGTGTTCCAGGACCCGATGACGAGCCTGAACCCGCTCTTCACGATCGAGAGCCAGATCGTCGAGACGCTGCGGGCGCATCTGCCGCTGGACCGGGCCGCTGCGCGGGCGCGGGCGCTCGAGCTGCTGAAGGCGGTCGGCATTCCCGAGCCGGAGCGCAGGCTGTCGGCCTATCCGCACCAGCTCTCCGGCGGGCAGCGGCAGCGCGTCGTCATCGCCTGCGCCCTGGCCTGCGAGCCCCAGCTGCTCGTAGCCGACGAGCCGACGACCGCGCTCGACGTCTCGATCCAGGCGCAGATCCTCGATCTGCTGCGCGGGCTGGCGGATGAGCGCGGCATCGGGATCCTGCTCGTCACGCACAATATGGGCGTCGTCGCGCAGATCGCCGACACGGTGACGATCATGCATCGCGGCCACATCGTCGAGAGCGGGCCGGTGGCGCAGGTCCTGCACAATCCCCAAGCGGACTATGCCAAGGCCCTGATCGGCGCCGTGCCACGCATCGACATCCGGCTCGACCGCTTTCCGATGCTCGACGGGGCGAACCAGACCGAGGCCGGCGCCGCCCGGGACAGGCTTCGGGCAAAGGCCCTGGCCGTCGGGGACCCGTCGTCGGGTCGCGACGTGCCCCTGCTGAGCGTCGATAATCTCAGCGTCGATTACGGGGCGGGCTTCCTCGCCGGCCGTGGCGCCCGCGCCTTCCGGGCCGTCGACGGGGTGAGCTTCGAGATCAAGCAAGGCGAGGTCTTCGGCCTCGTCGGCGAGTCCGGCTGCGGCAAGACCACCATCGCCAATGTGGTGGCGGGCCTGCGCGCGCCGACCGGCGGCACCATCCGCTTCGACGGCCAGGTGATCGCCGGTGCGGAGGCGGCGCCGCGCAAGGGCAAGGCGCGGCGCGCCATCCAGATGATCTTCCAGGATCCCTATTCCTCGCTGAACGCGCGGATGCGCGTCGGCCGCATCCTGGCCGAGCCGATCCTGTTCTACGAGCTGGCGCGGACGCGGGCCGAGGCCGAGGCCGATGTCGGCTTGCTGATCGAGGCCGTCGGCCTGCCGGCCGAGGCCGCACAGCGCTTCCCGCATGCCTTCTCCGGCGGCCAGCGCCAGCGGCTCTCGATCGCGCGGGCGCTGGGGGCGCGGCCGCGGCTGATCGTCTGCGACGAGCCGACCTCCTCCCTCGACGTCTCCGTCCAGGCGCAGATCCTCAACCTGCTCAAGGATCTGCGCGATGCGACCGGGCTGACGCTGCTGCTGATCAGTCATGACCTCGCGGTGATCCGCCAGATGTGCGACCGCGTCGCGGTGATGCGCGCGGGGCGGATCGTCGAGATGGCGGCGGCCGAGACACTCTTCACGGCTCCGCAGGCCGATTACACCCGACAACTGCTCTCGCTCGTGCCGACGCTCGAGCGCATTCGCGGCGAAGCCTGACGGCCGGCTTCACCGATCCAAACATGTAAGGCCCGAGGAGACGACCATGACCGACATCCTGATCCAGCACGGCGTGGTCGTGACCATGGACGGCACACGGCGCGTCATCGAGGACGGCGCCGTCGCGATCAAAGGCGACCGCATCGTCGCCGTCGGCACCAGCGCCGAACTCGCGATCAGCCAGGGCGATGCCGTCACCCTCATCGACGCTGCCGGCAAGATCGTGATGCCGGGCCTGATCGACGCCCACACCCATGCCGGCCACGGACTGATCAAGACCATGGGCGGGGGGCGCAGCGACGAATGGTACGAGGTCTGCCACAGGGTCTACACCGTCGCCTCGACGCCGGAATGGTGGCGCGCCGAGGCGCAGCTCGCGGCGCTGGAGCGACTGCGCTTCGGCGTCACGACCGCGGTCGCGCTGCTGGGCGGCGGCGACACCATCATGCGCTGCGACGAGCCTGTTTATGGCGAGGCGCATCTCGACGGCGTCGCCGAGGTCGGCACGCGCTCGGTGCTGGCGGTCGGCGCGACGCGCCCGCCCTTCCCGCGCACCTATGCCCGCTTCGAGAACGGCGAGGCGAAGGAGCACGCCACGACGTTCAAGGACATGTTTGCGACCTGCCAGTCACTGGTCGAGACCCAGCATGGCCGGCTCGGCAAGCGGCTCAACATCGCGCTGATCACGCCGACGCTGCGGGCCGAGCACGAGGCCGGGCTCAGCGCATCGGATCTGGCCGATGCGCGTGCGCAGGGCCGCCGCATGTCCGACTTCGCCAGGGAGGCCGGGCTCGTCTTCACCCAGGACGGGCACACCAAGGGCAGCGTCGCCTATGCCAAGGAGCTCGGCATTCTCGGGTCCCATGCGCTGCTCTCGCATTCGACGGCGCTGACCGACGAGGAGATCGCGATCGTCGCCGATACCGGCACGCATATCGTCCATAATCCATCCGCCGTCGCCTCGATCCTGGCGCGCTGCCCGGTCACGGAGCTGCTGGAGGCCGGCGCCAATGTCTGCCTCGGCTCGGATGCCACAGCGCCGGACCGCTCGGGCGACATGTTCCGTCACATGCAGCAATGCATGCATTACCACCGCACCTTCCACCACGATCCGAGTTGGCTGCCGCCGGGACGCGTGCTGGAGATGTGCACCGTCGATGCCGCCCGGGCGCTCGGCATGGCCGACGAGATCGGCTCGCTGGAGGTCGGCAAGAAGGCCGACGTCGTGCTGCTCGACTGGCGCCGGCCGCATCTCTACCCGGCCAACATGCCGCTGTTCCGGCTGGTCTATTTCGCCAATGGCAACGACGTCGACACCGTCATCGTCGATGGGCGGATCGCGCTGCGCGGCCGCGTCGCGCAGTTCGTCAACGAGGATGCGGTGCTCGACACGGCACAGGCCCAAACGGACTGGATGCTCGATTACTGCGGCTTCCGGCCTCTGCTGGAGACGCCGGCGAGTTTCTGGGGCCAGGTGCGCGCCATGGACCAAGTCGAGGCGCGCAGCCTGTCGGGGCTCAAGAAGAACTGAGCTTCGGCCTCAGGCCGCTGGGCGCAGCGGCACGCCGTCGCGGGCGACGATGCGGCCGCGCTTGAGAACGCGGCGGTTGGGCGAGCGGTTGACGACCGCCTCGGCCAGCGTCTCGCCGGGCAGGATCAGCAGATCGGCGGCGCAGCCCTCGGCCAGCCCATAGTCCGCGACCTCCATCAGCTTCGCGCCCTCGACGGTGCAGGTGTCGAGCGCGAGCCGTACCTCGTCGTCACGGCGCAGATTGTTGCGCAGCCCGACGAGCACGGCGCGCTCCAGCATGTCGCCATTGCCATAGGGGTTCCAGGTGTCGCGGATGCCGTCGGAGCCGGCGGCGATGCGGATGCCGGCGGCGAGCATCCGCTTCACGGCCGGAACGGGCCGGCTGGCCGGCGCCGTGGTGACGATGGCGATGTCGAGTTCGGCGATCGCCTCGATCAGCGGATCCACCAGCGCCGGATCGGGCGTGCCCAGGCAGAAGGCATGGCTGATCGCGACCTTGCCCTGCATGCCGAGCGCCCGCGTCCGCTCGATGATCAGGTCCAGCGAAAACGCGCCCATTTCCCCGGGCTCGTGCAGATGGATGTCGAGCGGCTTCCCGTAGCGCTGGCAGAGCCCGAAGATCGCGTCCAGATGGCCCCTGGGGTCGCGGTCGATGCCGCAGGGGTCGAGCCCGCCGACGACCTCGCAGCCGGCCTTCATGGCCGCGTCCATGACCTCGAGCGTGCCCGGGCGGCGCAGCAGACCGGACTGTGGAAAGGCGACCAGCTCGATGTCGACGATGTCGCGCCAGGCATCGCGGGTCGCCATCACGCCCTCGATGCCCCAGAGACCGTGCTCGGTGTCGACATCGACATGGCTGCGGATATGGGTGGCACCGAAGACCGAGCCCGCACAGCCTGCCGCGCCGACTGGCGGGCGGGCTCGATGTCGAGCCGTTTCTTATTCATCCGCTCGTTGTCGATCTTGTCGAGCAGATTCGGGCCAACCTCGTTCACGTACCAGGGCAGGCCGAGCAGGTTCTTGTCGAGATGGGTGTGCGCCTCGACGAGGCCGGGCACGACGATCTCGCCACGTCCCTCCTCCACCAGGACGCCAGGCGCCGCGATGGCCGGCGCGACGCGGGCGATGCGGCCGTCCTCGATCAGGATGTCGGTCGCCGCTCCGCCGAAGGGGCGGACGTCGCGCAGCAGAAGGGAAGCCGTCATGAGCGGAAATGCCTCGCGAAATCGCGGCCGAAGCGCCCTCGACATCGAGGCAGATCGCAGCCGGCCCCCAGCATAGGCAGCAGGCCAAAAGGCCTCAAGCGGCATCCGAACCAACGGATCCGCTCCTACCAGCAATTTTTTGAGATCATTGAAGAAATGGCGCGGGCGACGGGGCTCGAACCCGCGACCTCCGGCGTGACAGGCCGGCACTCTAACCAACTGAGCTACGCCCGCGCAGGGCAGCCGAGACGCTGTGGCCGTCGGCGAGGTGTGGATTATGGCGACGGGCCCGAAGTGTCAAGCGCGCAGCGCCGGCAAAATGCAGATCGCCGGGATCCGTCTGGGGATGTGTGTAGCGTGCGTCCCGCCATCGCGCGACGGAAGGCTTGATGGCCGCCTCCGCACGGCTTACATGCGGCTGCGCGGGCGGTTAGCTCAGTCGGTAGAGCATCTCGTTTACACCGAGAGGGTCGGCGGTTCGAGCCCGTCACCGCCCACCATCCAGACCGTTCAGGCCATGGCGATCTCGCGCGAGAGCGATTCGGCGTGGCGGTCCAGCTGCTGCACCGCCGACGCGACTCGCGACGACGCATCGTCCAGCGCCTGCACGCTACCGCCGGCGGCGGCCGTTTCGCTCCTGACACGATCGAGCGCGGCGACCATAGCATTCGCCTCCTCGAAAACCGTCCGCATATGGCGCTCGATATCGGCCGAGACCGCGACGTCGTCGCGCAGCCGCTGGGCGAGATCGCGAGCCGTCGCGCCGTCGCCGACAAGGCAGCCTGTCATGTCGGTGATCTGGGCGGCAACCTCGCCCGACGCGAGCTGAATCTTGCAGATGCGATCGGCGATGTCCTCGGTCGCTGAAGCCGTCCGTTCGGCCAGCGCCTTGACCTCGCCGGCCACGACCGCGAAACCGCGCCCGGCCGGTCCTGCGCGTGCGGCCTCGATGGTCGCATTGAGGGCGAGCAGATTGACCTGCTCCGCAATGTCCCGGATGACGCCCACGACATCGCCGACGCGGGTGGCCTCGGTGGCCAGGCGACGGGTGCGATCCTCGGCATCGCGCGAGCGACGCACCGCATGCTCGGCCTGATGGCCGACGAGATCGAGATGGGCTTCGACGGTCTGGACGGCCGTGCCGATCGCCGTTCCAAGCGCGATCACCGCCCGCCCGGCATCGTCCAGCCGGGCGGCATGCGTCCCGGCCTGGCGCACCAGGTCACCGCTCACGGCAGACAGCGCGGCGACCTCATCGACCGCGCCGCGGATCGCCCCCGAGGAAGCAGCCGCTTCGGCGCGCAGGCGGTGCAGGTCCTCCCCCAGCCCGGCGCTGAAGCGATGCAGCCGGCCGGCCCGCTCGAGCCGCTGGCGCGCCTCCTCATCGGCCTCCTGCTGCGCGGCGAGGGCCGCGCGCCGCTCCCGATTCAACATCTGAAGAGCGCGCGCGACGACACCCAATTCGTCGCGCCGGTCGACATAGGGGACTTTCACCACACCACCGCGATCCTGCGCGAGCTGGCCGATGATGGCGGTCAGGTCACGCAGCGGCCGGACGACGCGTAGCGCGACGGCAACAAAGGTCAGCGCCAAGACGGCGGCCGCCAGCAGCCCGCCCTGCATCAGGCGCCAACCGATTTCCCCGGCCTCCCGGGTGACGGTGGCAAGGGGCTGCCTAATCTCGATGATGCCGCGGACGTCGCCGACCTTCCAGAGGCGGATCGGGGAATCGGGATGGCTGTTGTGGCAATTGACGCAGCTTTGCGTCATGCGGTCGGCCACGGCGACGCGCAGGACCGCGTCGGCACCCTCCCCCTCGATGGCGCTGTAGGACGGCGGCCGCTCCTCCGTCAGGACTTTCCATGCCGCGGCCTGAAAGGCGTCGAGGCTTTCGCGCCGGGGCCGCTGCGGCCATGGATAGGGGCTGACCAGCCTGATCTGGTCGCCACCGGCAGCCAGTTTTTCCGTGTAGTCGAGCAGGAAGCTGGTCGGGACGGGGATCGCATGCAGGTCGGGCCCATAGCCGGACTTGGCGGCCCCCACGCCCTTGGGCGGCAGACGGGCGATCACGGCATCGGAATAGAACGCTCGCAGCGCCACCAGCCGCATCGCGCCTGCCACGGCACGCTCGCGCGCCGCGCGCACCTCGACTGCGACGATGGATCCCGGCAGATAGACGGACAGCGCGATCATGAGGAGCATGATGGCGGTCACGCCGGGCAGCACGATCGACCAGATCAGCGACCTGTAGGCAAACAGGCTGGCCGGGGCGTGCCTCGCGGCCGCCTCACCCGAACTCGAACGCGTCTCACCCATCGCCGTCATCTCCGACGTGCGGAGAATGCCTGCAGACTCGTTAAGGCTTTACCATAGGGAAAGGCCGCCGGTTGCCCGGCGGCCTTCTGAATGAGCCTCGATTGGCTGTCAGTGAGCGACCACGCCGGTCGCATCGTCCTCGGTGACCTTCGGGATCGCCTTGATGTCTTCCTCCCAGACGATCGGCACCGGCTGACGCGTCAGGGCGTGCTGCAGGACCTGCTCCATCCGCGAGACCGGCACGATCTCCATGCCCTCCTTCACGGACTTGGGCAGATCGACCAGATCCTTGGCGTTGTCCTCCGGGATCAGCACCTTCTTGATGCCGCCCCGCAGCGCCGCCAGGAGCTTCTCCTTCAGCCCGCCGATCGGAAGCACCCTGCCCCGCAGCGTGACCTCGCCGGTCATGGCGACGTCGCGGTTGGTCGGGATGCCGGTCAGGATCGAGACGATCGAGGTCGCCATCGCGATGCCGGCCGAGGGACCGTCCTTCGGAGTCGCCCCCTCGGGCACGTGGACGTGGATGTCGCGACGGTCGAAGAGCGGCGGCTCGATGCCGAAATCGACGGCGCGCGAGCGGACATAGGACGCCGCTGCGGAGATCGACTCCTTCATCACCTCCTTGAGGTTGCCGGTGACGGTCATCTTGCCCTTGCCGGGCATCATGACGCCTTCGATCGTCAGCAACTCGCCGCCGACCTCGGTCCAGGCCAGACCGGTGACGACACCGACCTGGTCCTCCGTCTCCGCCATGCCATAGCGGTAGCGCGGCGGGCCGAGATACTCCTCGAGCAGCTCGCCGGTGACGGTGACCTTCTTCTTGTTGGTCAGCACGATGTCCTTCACCGCCTTGCGGACGGTGTTGGAGAGCTCGCGCTCGAGATTGCGGACGCCGGCCTCCCGCGTATAGCGGCGGACCAGGGTCTGCAGCGCGTCGGACTCGATCGACCACTCCTTCGACTCCAGCCCGTGCTTCTTGATCGCATTGGGGATCAGGTGGCGGCGGGCGATCTCGGTCTTCTCGTCTTCCGTGTAGCCGGCGATGCGGATCACCTCCATGCGGTCCAGAAGGGCCGGCGGGATGTTCAGCGTGTTCGCCGTCGTCACGAACATGACGTTCGACAGATCGTAGTCAACCTCGAGATAGTGGTCGTTGAAGGTGCCGTTCTGCTCCGGATCCAGCACTTCGAGCAGGGCCGCCGACGGATCGCCGCGGAAGTCCTGGCCCATCTTGTCGATCTCATCGAGCAGGATCAGCGGGTTGGCCGTCTTCGCCTTCTTCATCGACTGGATGATCTTGCCGGGCATCGAGCCGATATAGGTGCGGCGGTGACCGCGGATCTCGGCCTCGTCACGCACGCCGCCGAGCGACATGCGCACGAATTCGCGCCCCGTCGCCTTGGCGATGGACTTGCCGAGCGAGGTCTTGCCGACACCGGGGGGGCCGACGAGGCACAGGATTGGGCCGGCGAGCCGATTGGCGCGCTGCTGCACGGCGAGATATTCGACGATGCGGTCCTTGACCTTGTCGAGCCCGAAGTGATCGTCGTCCAGCACCGCCTGGGCGGCCGGAAGGTCCTTCTTGATCTTCGACTTCTTGCCCCACGGGATGCCGAGCATCCAGTCGAGATAGTTGCGCACCACCGTCGCCTCGGCCGACATCGGCGACATCTGGCGCAGCTTCTTCATCTCCGCGATGGCCTTGTCACGGGCCTCCTTGGAGAGCTTGGTGCGCGCGATGCGCTCTTCCAGCTCGGCGAGCTCGTCGCGGCCTTCCTCGCCGTCGCCCAGCTCCTTCTGGATCGCCTTCATCTGCTCGTTGAGATAGTACTCGCGCTGGGTCTTCTCCATCTGGCGCTTGACGCGCGAGCGTATGCGCTTCTCGACCTGGAGCACGGACATCTCGCTTTCCATCAGCGAGAGAACCTTCTCCAGCCTATGCGCGACATGGGTGATCTCGAGCACCGCCTGACGATCGGCGATCTTGACGGCCAGATGCGAGGCCACGGTGTCGGCGAGCTTCGAGGGCTCCTCGATCTGCGACACGGCGGCGACGATCTCGGGCGAGATCTTCTTGTTGAGCTTCACATAGCTCTCGAACTCGCTGACGACCGAACGGCCCAACGCCTCGACCTCGACCTTCTTGCCCTCCTCCTCGGCGAGGCTCACGGCCTCGGCCTGGTAGAAGGCCTCGTCGGCGACATAAGCCGTCGCCTTGGCGCGGCCGACGCCCTCGACCAGCACCTTGACGGTGGAGTCGGGCAGCTTGAGCAGCTGCAGCACGCGGGCGAGCGTGCCGATCTCATAGATGTCCTTGGTTTCCGGATCGTCGTCGCCAGCGTTCTTCTGCGTGGCGAGCAGGATCAGGCCATCGGTCTTCACGACCTCCTCGAGGGCACGGATCGACTTCTCGCGGCCGACGAAGAGCGGCACGATCATATGGGGGAAAACGACGATGTCGCGCAGGGGGAGAACCGGATATGTGCCGGTTTCACCGGGCACGAAAGGAGCGCGGGGCGCCGAGCCAGTCATGACTTTTCCTTTGTGGTTGCGCCCGCCGTCTACCCCGCAATGGGCGTCGGCGCCGGACGTAAGCGAGCGTGGCGACCATTCACCCGTCCGCCCCCGCGCATCGCACCCTCGACAGGCATGCGACTCTCGCGAGTGAGATTAAAGTGGAGACTTCCTCACCAGCTTTCAAGCGATCCGGCGACAGTTGGCCCCAGACATTTGCACCGCGTCAATTTGCTCCAGCCCAGACGCAGATCCGATTTCGCCGTGCGATATCAACGGACCAACAAGGTCCCGCCAAGCATTCGTCGCCCGACCCGAAGAAGACGCCCTGCCGATACGCAAAACGCGCGCCAGAGGGCGCGCGTTCGACGCGGAGACATCTGCGGCGCGATGGCCAGGGACCGGCCGGACCCCACGTCAATACCAGCCGGACCTCTCCCCTTCCGGCATCAGGCCGAGGCCGACTTCGCCTCTTCCTCGCGCTCCGAGTAGATGAACAGCGGGCGCGACTTGGATTCCACCGCCTCGGGGCCGATCACGACCTGCTCGACGCCTTCGAGGCCCGGCAGCTCGTACATCGTCTCGAGCAGGATGCCTTCCATGATCGAGCGCAGGCCGCGCGCGCCGGTCTTGCGCTCGATGGCCTTGCGGGCGATCAGGCTGACCGCTTCGTCGGTGAAGGTCAGCTCGGTATCCTCCATCTCGAAGAGACGCTGATACTGCTTGACCAGCGCGTTCTTCGGCTCGGTCAGGATGGTCTTCAGCGCGGCCTCGTCGAGGTCCTCCAGCGTCGCCAGGACGGGCAGACGGCCGACGAATTCCGGGATCAGGCCGAACTTCAGCAGATCCTCGGGCTCAACCTCGCGGAAGATCGCGCCGGTGCGGCGCTCGTCGGGGCCCTTAACGGTCGCGCCGAAGCCGATCGACGTGCCCTTGCCGCGGCCCGCGATGATCTTGTCGAGGCCGGCGAAGGCGCCGCCGCAGATGAAGAGGATGTTGGTGGTGTCGACCTGCAGGAACTCCTGCTGCGGATGCTTGCGCCCGCCCTGCGGCGGCACGGAGGCAACGGTGCCTTCCATGATCTTGAGCAGGGCCTGCTGCACGCCCTCACCCGAGACGTCGCGGGTGATCGACGGGTTGTCGGACTTGCGGCTGATCTTGTCGATCTCGTCGATGTAAACGATGCCGCGCTGCGCCCGCTCGACATTGTAGTCGGAGGCCTGGAGCAGCTTGAGAATGATGTTCTCGACGTCCTCGCCGACATAGCCGGCCTCGGTCAGCGTCGTCGCATCGGCCATGGTGAAGGGGACATCGAGGATGCGGGCGAGCGTCTGCGCGAGCAGCGTCTTGCCCGAGCCCGTCGGCCCGATCAGCAGGATGTTGGACTTCGCCAGCTCGACGTCGTTGTGCTTCGTCGCGTGCGAGAGGCGCTTGTAATGGTTGTGGACGGCGACGGAGAGCACCTTCTTGGCGTGCTCCTGGCCGATGACGTAGTCGTCCAGGACCTTGCGGATCTCCTTCGGCGTAGGCACGCCGTCCTTGGACTTGACCAGCGCGGATTTCGATTCCTCGCGGATGATGTCCATGCAGAGTTCGACGCATTCGTCGCAGATGAACACGGTCGGGCCCGCAATGAGCTTGCGAACCTCATGCTGGCTCTTGCCGCAGAAGGAGCAGTAGAGCGTGCTCTTGGAATCGCCGCCGCTGACCTTACTCATCGTCCATCTCCATTCTCGGAGCCGGAGACCACATCAGCCCTAAGCGGATGCAACCGTCGTCTCTTCGTCATCATAGGCGTCCAGTTCACGATCATCAGGTTAACGGCTCGTTCCGAAACGCCTGATTTCGCGGCTGATCCACAAGCGGATCAGTGTGGAACACCTGCGGGATCATCCCGCATCCATCCGATTCCCCATGCAAACACGGGGCCGGCCACCTTGCAATATGGGGGCTCGGCAGGGCCGAGCCAACCCATACGCAGCGCGCCCGCTCGTCGCAGGAGCGATCAGGCGGCGTCTTCGGGCCGCTTGTCGATGACCTTGTCGATCAGCCCGAACTCGCGGGCCGCCTCGGCGGTCATGAAGTTGTCGCGCTCGAGGGCCGCCTCGATCTCGGCATAGGTACGGCCGGTGTGGTTGACATAGATCTCATTGAGCCGGCGCTTCAGGCTCTCGACCTCGCGGGCGTGGATCAGGATGTCCGTGACCTGGCCCTGATAGCCGCCCGAGGGCTGATGCACCATGATGCGCGCGTTCGGCAGCGCGAAGCGCATGTCCTTGGCGCCGGCGGTCAGCAGCAGCGAGCCCATCGAGGCGGCCTGGCCAACGCAGAGCGTCGTCACCGGGCAGCGGATGAACTGCATCGTGTCGTAGATCGACAGGCCCGAGGTGACCACGCCGCCAGGCGAATTGATGTAGAAGGAGATTTCCTTCTTGGGGTTCTCGGCCTCGAGGAACAGGAGCTGGGCCACGATCAGCGAGGCCGAGTAGTCCTCGACCGGCCCGGTCAGGAAGATGATCCGCTCGCGCAACAGGCGCGAATAGATGTCGAAGGCGCGCTCGCCGCGGCTCGACTGCTCGACCACCATCGGGACGAGATTGTTGTAGGTCTCGATCGGATCGCGAAGCATGGAAATGTCCTTGGATGGAAGAGGCCGGAAGAGCGGAGGCCGGAAACCGGCGGTCGGTCGAATCGTGACTGTCGTGAGAGACACTCACATAAGCACGGCAAACGCGGCTGAAAAGAGAAGCGCCGCCCGGCACGTGGCCGAGCGGCGCGAATGTTGAGAATAAGGTTTCCGTATCGTCAGGCGGACGCGTCGTCGGCAGGCGCATCCTCGGCCTTGTCGGCCTTCTTCGCCTTCTTGGCAGCGGCCTTCTTCGGCTTGGCGTCGGCGGTCGCCTCGGCGTCCTCGTCGGCGAAGAGCGCCTCGCGCGAAACGGTCTGATCCTCGACCTTCACCTGACCGAGCAGGTGGTCGACGACCTTCTCCTCGAAGATGGGGGCGCGGATCTCGGCCAGCGCCTGCGGGTTCTTGCGGTAGAACTCCCAGACCTGCTTCTCCTGGCCCGGGAACTGGCGGGCGCGCTCGACGAGAGCCTGGGTGACCTCGTCATCCGAGATCTGCACCTTGGCCTGCTCGCCGATCTCGGCCAGCACGAGGCCCAGACGGACGCGACGCTCGGCGATCTTGCGGTAGTCGGCCCTGGCGGCCTCCTCGGTCGTGCCCTCGTCCTCGAAGGACTTCTTGGCGTCCTTCATGTCGGCCTCGACCTGGCTCCAGACGCTGCCGAACTCCTGTTCGACCAGGGTCGGCGGCAGCTCGAAGGTGTACTTGCCGTCGAGCGCGTCGAGCAGGCTCTTCTTGAGCTTGCGACGCGACTGGGTGCCGAAATCGCGGCCGATCTGCTCGCGGATCGCGTTCTTCAGCGCGTCGAGCGACTCCAGACCGAAGGCCTTGGCCAGCTCGTCGTCGATCTTGACCGGCTCGGGAGCCTGAACCTCGGTCACGGTGACCTCGAACTCGGCCGGCTTACCGGCGAGCTGCTCGGCGGTATAGTTCTCCGGGAAGGTGACCTTGACGGTGCGGGTCTCGCCGGCCTTGGCGCCCTCGAGCTGCTCCTCGAAGCCGGGGATGAACTGGCCGGCGCCGACGTCCAGCGCGATGCCCTCGCCCGTGCCGCCGTCGAAGGGCTTGCCCTCGAGCGTGCCGACGAAGGAGATCATCAGGCGGTCGCCCTTCTCGGCCTTGGCCTTCTCGCCCTTGTTGGAGAAGCTGCGGTTCGAGCCGGCCATCCGCTCCAGCGCGGCGTCGACATCGGCATCGGGAACCTCGGCGACCGGCTTGACCAGCGCCACGTCCGACAGGTCGGCGAGCTCGATCTTCGGCAGAACCTCGAGCGCGACGGTGAAGGCGAGATCGCCCTTGGCCTCCATCGCGGCCTCGATCTCGTCCTTGTTCTCGGGGAACTTGATCTGCGGCTCGAAAGCGAGCTTCAGGCCGTGATCGGCGACGATCTTCTGGTTGGCCTCGTTGACCGCGTTCTGAACGACATCGGCCATGACCGAGCGGCCATAGAGACGGCGCAGATGGCCGACCGGGACCTTGCCGGGGCGGAAGCCGTTGATCTTGGCCTTGCCCTGAAGACCCTGGAGGCCGTCATCGAGCCGCGTCTTGAGGTCGGCGGCGTTCAGCACCACCTGAAATTCGCGCTTGAGGCCCTGCGAGAGGGTTTCGGTCACGTTCATCGTTTTCGATCCGCCAACAGCTCGTTACTTCAATGTCCAAAGCGCGACGCCGGGGAGACCGCCGCCGCGCTCACGAAAACCATCCGATGGTGCGGGCGGAGGGACTCGAACCCCCACGACTTTCGCCGCTGGTACCTAAAACCAGTGCGTCTACCAGTTCCGCCACGCCCGCCGGCCCGATGGCGCCAGCACGCGATAAAGCGCAGCGCGGCCATCATTGGGCGCCGGTGCTATACGCATTTCGGGCGGCCCATGCAGCAAAAAAATGACGGTTCTGCAAAAGACGCCGGGCGGCCGTCCTCACGCGATCGCAAGGACGCGGCCTCTCGCCTTCGTTCCCGCTGCCGATTATGCGGTTGTGCATGACCGACGCGACAGACCGCCCCGCTCCGCCGACCCGCCGCGCCGCGCTGACCGGCCTCGCCGCCGCGACAGCTCTCACCGGCCTACCCGGCGGCGCGAGGTCCCAGCCCGCACCAGCGCCGCCTGCCGCAGCCGAGCTGCCGCCGCGCAGCCTCACCGCCGCACCGGCAAAGGCGCGGCTGCGCCCGGCGCCGGCCCTCGACAGCGAGATCTGGGCCTTCGACGGCGCCACGCCGGGCCCCGCCCTGCGAATCCGCCAGGGCGAGACGCTGCGTCTCGACCTCGTCAACAACACCACCGCGCCGTTGGCGCTGCACTGGCACGGGCTGCGCGGCGAGGCGGCCATGGACGGCGTCGGCGGCTTCAGCCAGCCGGCGATCGCGCCGGGCGAGCGATTCACCTACCGGCTGAAGCCGCCGGATTCGGGCACGATCCTGTATCGGCCTCTGGTCTTGAACGGCGCGGCCGAGCCCGCGGCCCGTGGCCTGAGCGGTCTGCTGGTGGTCGAGGAGAAGGACCCGCCGCCGGTCGATCTTGACCTGCCCGTCCTGGTCATGGACTGGCTCTTGGGCGACGACAACGCGCTCCAGCCCTTCGCGGCTGAAAGCCCTGCAGCTGCTGCCGCGGGCCGGCTGGGCAGTTGGATCACCGTCAACGGCGCTGCGCCGCCGCAGCGCGTGCCGGTCGCGCCCGGAGCGCGCGTGCGCCTGCGGCTCGCCAATGCCTGCAATGCCCGGATCATGCGGCTGCGCTTCGACGGCATCAAGGCGGTGGTCATCGCGGTCGACGGTCAACCGACCGAATCCTTCGAGCCGGTGCGCTCGCAACTGCCCTTCGCACCGGGGACCCGCTACGACCTCCTGGTCGACATGCCCACCGAGGCGGGGGCGACCGCCATCGTCACGGCGCTGGTCGGATCGGGCGTGCCGCTGGTCCGGCTCGTCACCGAGGGCGCCGCCCGGCCGGCCTCGACGGCGCCAATGGCGCTCAAGGCCAACCCGACGCTGCCGGCGGCCGTGCGACTGCAGGATGCGGTGCGGCCGCAGATCGTGATCGAGGGCGGCGCGAAGCTCGGCGCGGATCTGAAGCTCGACATGGCGGGGGTCGACTCAGCCCGGCCCTGGCGGCTCAATGGCGGGGTCGGTGACGCCGCGGGCAAGCCGCTGTTCAGCGTCAAGCGCGGTACGCCGATCGTTCTGGCCATCGACAACCGCACCGCCTTCCTCCAGCCGCTGCATGTGCACGGCCACTGCTTCCGTCTGCTTCACCCGCTCGACGATGGCTGGGAGCCCTATTTCCTCGACACGGTGCAGATCCCGGACGGCAAGCGCCTGCACATCGCCTTCATCGCGGAGAATCCCGGGCGCTGGCTGATCTCCTCGACGGTGCTGGAGCGCTTCGACCGCGGCCTCTGGACCTGGTTCGAGGTGACGTGATGGCCGAGAGCCGCCTGCGACGAGCGATGCGGTGGCTGCTGGCGGCGTTCTATTTCGCGGCCGGCCTGCTGCATCTCTCCCGCCCCGAGGGTTTCCTGCCGATCGTCCCGGACTGGGTGCCCGCGCCCCTGACGGTCGTAATGGTCACCGGCCTTGCGGAAATCGCCGGCGCCATCGGCCTGATGATCCCGCGCCTGCGCGCGGCGGCCGGAATCGGGCTCGCGCTCTACGCGGCCTGCGTTTTCCCGGCCAACATCAAGCACGCGCTGGAAGGCGTTTCCGTCACCGGGCTCCCGTCGAGCTGGTGGTATCACGCGCCGCGGCTGGCGCTGCAGCCCGTGCTGGTCTGGTGGGCGCTGCAGGCCGGCGGCGTGATCCGCTGGCCGTTCAAGCGCCGCTGACGCTCCCCGGCGGCCTCAGGCCAGCGCGAGCCGCGTCAGCACGTCCGCGACGATCGCGTCCTTCGACGATTCGACCGAGACGACGAGCGGCCGCTCGTCCGCCCCCGGCTCCTCGAGCGTGGCGAACTGGCTGTCGAGCAGCGCCGTCGGCATGAAGTGATGCTGCCGCTGTGCCATGCGCTGCCCGATCAGCTCGCGCGAGCCCCTGAGATAGACCAGCGCGACATCCTCCCGGTCGCCGACGATGACGCGGCGATAGGCCCGCTTCAGCGCCGAGCAGGTGACGATGCCGTGATAGCCGGAGGCCCGCAGATCGTCGATCCAGGCGGCGATGGCAGCGAGCCAAGGCTTGCGGTCCTCGTCGGTCAGCGGCGTTCCGCCGGCCATCTTGGCGACGTTCTCGGGCGGGTGGAACGAGTCGGCGTCGCGGAAGGGCCAGCCGAGCTGGCCGGCGAGGCGCTCGCCCAGCGAGGTCTTGCCCGAGCTGGCGACGCCCATGACAACGATGACGGCCGGCCTGACGGCGGTGTGCGAGGCAACCATCCGGCGTCAGCCCTGCTTTTTGGGTTCGACATGGCCGCCGAAGCCGGCGCGCATTGCCGAGAGCACCTTCTCGCCGAAGGTGTGATCGACGCGCGAGCGGAAGCGCGCGAACAGCGCCGAGGTCAGCACCTCCGCCGGCGTCGCGGTTTCGACCGCGGCATCGACGGTCCAGCGCCCCTCTCCCGAATCGGAAACGTTGCCGGAATAGGCGGAGAGGTCCTCGTCGGCGGCCAGCGCCTCGGCCGTGAGGTCGAGCAGCCAGGAGGTCACCACCGAGCCGCGGCGCCAGACCTCGGCGATCTCGGCGGTGTCGAAGGCAAAGCCGTATTCAGGCGGCAGGCCTTCCTTGGCCGACGCATTGCGCAGCAGGTCGAAGCCCTCGGCGAAGGCCTGCATCATGCCGTATTCGATGCCGTTATGGACCATCTTGACGAAATGGCCGGCGCCGACCGGGCCGCAATGGAGATAGCCCTCCTCGCTCGTCGGGTTGCGCCCCTCACGATGCTTCGTCGGCTCGATCTCGCCCTTGCCGGGCGCGAGCGTCGCGAAGATCGGCTCCAGCCGGTCGAAGGCTTCCTTGTCGCCGCCGATCATCAGGCAGTAGCCGCGGTCGAGACCATGGACGCCGCCGGAGGTGCCGACATCCATGTAGTGCAGGCCCTTGGCCGCCAGCTCGCGCCCACGGCGGACGTCGTCCTTCCAGAAGGCGTTGCCGCCGTCGATCAGCGTGTCGCCCGGCGAGAGCAGGCCGGCGAGCTCCGCCAGCGTCGCCTCGGTGATCTTGCCGGCCGGCAGCATCACCCAGATCGCGCGCGGCGCCTGGAGCTTGGCGACCATGTCGGCGAGATCGGCGGCGACGACCGCGCCATCGGCCGCCAAAGCGGCGCCGGGCTTGGGATCGCGATCATAGACGACGCAGTCATGGCCGGCGCGCATCAGCCGGCGCACGATGTTGCCACCCATCCGGCCGAGGCCGACCATTCCCAGCTGCATCTCGCGAACTCCCATCGGGCCGGCGAGCGACGCAGCCGGCGATCGGCGGGTTCTTGCATCCTCCGCCCCCCGCCGACAAGCCGGGACACCGGACGGTCCCCGGACCCGACGCTGCGGTCAGGGGAACATCAGCGCCAGCGGCTCCATCGACCAGAGCGGCTGGACGGCGAGATGGCGCACGCAGGCATCGGCCGGAAGCGCCCCCTCCTCGCGCCAGCGTGCAACGAGCGCGGAGGCCTCGGCCGCCCGTGCCAGCCCGACAGCCAGGACTTCGCGGCCCGGCCCTGGCGACTCGCCCGGGGCGGTTCCGAGAAAGCTGAGCCGCCCCCGCCCCGTGAGGGCGAGCGCACCGACCCGCTCCAGCAGGGCGGCGCGCCCGGGCGCGGCGGCCTCGAACTCGATGAGGAGGACGACCTCCATCGCCGTCAGCCGTTTCGGAAGGTGTAGCTGTAGCCGTTGATCGCCGGCACGCCGCCGAGATGGGCGTAGAGCACCTTCGAGCCGGCGGGGAAGAAGCCCTTCTTCACCAGGTCGATCATGCCCTGCATCGATTTCCCCTCATAGACGGGGTCGGTCATCATGCCCTCGAGCCGGGCCGAGAGTCGGATCGCCTCGATGGTCTCCTGCGAGGGCACGCCATAGACCGGATAGGCGTAATCCTCGTTCAGGACGACGTCGTCTGCGACGATGTCCTTGCCGCCGATCAGGGCCGAGGTCTTCTGGGCGATGTCGAGCACCTGCGCCTTCGTCTGGGCCGGGGTGAAGGAGGCGTCGATGCCGATGACGTTGCGCTGGCGGCCGTCTTTCGCGAAGCCGACGACCATGCCGGCATGGGTCGAGCCCGTCACGGTGCAGACGACGATATAGTCAAACCGGAGGCCGAGCTGCGCCTCCTGTGCCCTCACCTCTTCGGCAAAGCCGACATAGCCGAGGCCGCCGAACTTGTGGACGGAGGCGCCGGCGGGGATCGGATAGGGCTTGCCGCCCTTGGCCTTCACATCGGCCAGCGCATTCTCCCAGCTCTGGCGGATGCCGATGTCGAAGCCCTCGTCGACGAGCTGGACGTCGGCGCCCATCACCCGCGACATCAGGATGTTGCCGACGCGGTCATAGACGGCATCCTCATGCGGCACCCAGCTTTCCTGCACGAGACGGCACTTCATGCCGATCTTGGCGGCGGTGGCGGCGACCATGCGGGTGTGGTTCGACTGGACACCGCCGATCGAGACCAGCGTGTCGGCGCCCGACGCGATCGCGTCCGGCACGATGTATTCGAGCTTGCGCAGCTTGTTGCCGCCAAAGGCGAGGCCGGAATTGCAGTCCTCGCGTTTGGCGAAGAGCTCGACCTGGCCGCCGAGATGGGCAGACAGACGCGGCAGCGGCTCGATCGGCGTCGGGCCGAAGGTCAGCGGATAGCGCTCGAATTTCGACAGCATGGTTCTCGCTTGCTCCGGATTGAACTCCGGGAAAACTAGCGAAAATCTCCTGAAAGGTGCTTCCGAAGTTGGATCCTGAAGCGGCGCCTTGACGTTGTGTTGGATCCCATCTCCTGTTGTGGCTCTCAGATTTATCCCTTTTTTCGGAAGATCCTTTCATGGAGCCCAAACTCGACCGGACCGACCTCAAGATTCTGCGGCTGCTGCAGAGCGACGGGCGGATGGGCAACGCCGAGATCGCCAAGCGCGTGAACACCAGCGCCGCCACCTGCCACAGGCGGATCCAGCGCCTCTTCACGGAGGGTTACGTCACCGGCGTGCAGGCGCAGGTCTCGCCGCAGAAGGTGGAGATGGGCACGCTGGCCTTCGTCGGCGTCGTGCTGGACCGCTCCACGCCCGAGAGCTTCGGCGATTTCGAGGCGGCGATCCGGGCGATGCCGGTCGTGCTCGACTGCCACATCGTTGCCGGGGATTTCGACTACATCCTGAAGATCCGCGTGCGCGACATGGCGGATTTCAACAAGCTGCATGGGGACAAGCTGATCGCGCTGCCCGGCGTGCGGCAGACCCGCACGTTCTTCGTGATGAAAGAGGTCGTCGACAACGCGCCGCTGGCGTTCTGAGCGCCGCATCCGCCGCCGCCCGAGGCGGCGGGGCGAGCGGTGTCGTCAGGCCGACTGACCCGGCACCTGCTCGTCGCGCTCGTAAACGAAATTGGCGCGGCCGACGAGCAGCGTGTCGACGGCGCCGATGCGGTCGACGTCCTTGCCGGCATAGGGCAGCGAGCGCAGCACATAGCGGAACGCGTTCAGCCGCGCCCGCTTCTTGTCGTCGGACTTCACCACCGTCCAGGGCGAATCGGCCGTGTCGGTGGCGAAGAACATCGCCTCCTTGGCCGCCGTGTAGTCGTCCCATTTGTCGAGGCTGGCGAGATCGACGGGCGAGAGCTTCCACTGCTTCAGCGGGTGGGCCTCGCGCTCCTTGAAGCGCCGATGCTGCTCGTTACGGCTGACCGAGAACCAGAACTTGATCAGGTGGATGCCGCTGCGCACCAGGTTGCGCTCGAACTCCGGCGCCTGGCGCAGGAACTCGCGGTATTCGCTGTCGGAACAGAAGCCCATGACGCGCTCGACGCCGGCGCGGTTGTACCAGCTGCGGTCGAACAGGACGATTTCGCCCGTCGTCGGCAGATGCTGGACATAGCGCTGGAAGTACCACTGGCCGCGCTCGACCTCGCTGGGCTTCTCCAGCGCCACCACCCGGGCGCCACGCGGGTTCAGATGCTCCATGAAGCGCTTGATGGCGCCGCCCTTGCCGGCCGCATCGCGGCCCTCGAACAGGATGACGACGCGCTGGCGCGACTCCTTCACCCAGGTCTGCAGCTTGAGAAGTTCGGACTGGAGCCTGAACTTGTCGCGCTCATAGTCCTTGCGCAGCATCTTGTAGCGATAGGGATAGGCGCCCTGGCGCCAGTCGCCCGACAATTCGTCGCTGGTTTCGCGCGGCTTCCCCGGCGCCTTCGGCAGGCCGAGCGCGCTGCGCATCCGGCGGGCGTCGTCGGGGGCAGCGCCCGCGAGGATCGCATCGATCCCCTCTGCCGCATCGGCTTCGCCGGATACCGAAGCAATGGCGGCGATCTGCGCTTCCTGAACGGCTTCCGTCCGTTCCGCGGCCAGACCGGCCTCAATGCCCTCGGCGGTCATGGCGGGCTCGCCGGATTTCGGCGCTGGGCGGGGCTGCCGACGCGCGGCACCGGCTGAGGGCTGTCGACGGGTCGCCACGATCACTCTCCCTCGGAGGGGCCGGCTGGCCCGATTTCGAGGAGTGTCCCTGCAACCGGCGCAGGGTCGCCATGATCTGGATCAAGCCGCCGCTGCCGGCAGCGCGGTCAGCCGAGGCCGGCGCGCGGCCCTCAGACCTGGATCAGGCGCTGGACCTGGTTGGCGTCGAGGTCCTTCATCGCGCCCGAGAGCACGACTTCGCCGCGGTCCATCACGAACATCGTGTCGGCGAGGTCGCGGGCGAAGTCGAAATACTGCTCGACCAGCACGATCGCCATGTCGCCCTTGGAGCGCAGATAGTCGATCGCGCGGCCGATATCCTTGATGATCGAGGGCTGGATGCCCTCCGTCGGCTCGTCCAGCACCAGCAGTTTGGGTCGGGTCACCAGCGCCCGCGCAATCGCGAGTTGCTGCTGCTGGCCTCCCGAGAGGTCTCCGCCGCGTCGGCCCAGCATGGACTTGAGCACGGGGAATAGGTCGAAGAGTTCGTCCGGGACATAGCGCTCCCGGCGCGGCAGCGGCGCGAAGCCGGTTTCGAGGTTTTCCTTCACGCTGAGCAGCGGGAAGACCTCGCGGCCCTGCGGCACGAAGCCGATGCCGGCGCGGGCGCGATCCTCGGTGCGCAGCGTCGAGATGTCCTCGCC
The DNA here is from genome assembly GCF_040546595.1 of Bosea sp. OAE506. NCBI lineage: Bacteria > Pseudomonadati > Pseudomonadota > Alphaproteobacteria > Hyphomicrobiales > Alloboseaceae > Allobosea > Allobosea sp. OAE506. The sequence goes on from NZ_JBEPOB010000001.1 coordinate 3,731,420, forward strand.
GCCGAAGGAGATCTTGCCCGCGCTGATCGCCTGCTGCCCGACGATGGCGCGCATCAACGTGGTCTTGCCGACGCCGTTGCGGCCCATCACACAGGTGACCTTGCCGGCTTGCGCGGTGATCGAGACCCGCCGCAGCGCCTGGGCGGCGCCGTAATGCAGGTCGATGGCGTCGACGGTCAGCATGCTCATCGCCCCAGATACACTTCGACGACGCGCTCATTGGCGCTGACCTGGTCGAGCGGGCCCTCGGCCAGCACCGAGCCCTCGTGCAGCACCGTGACCTTCACGCCGAGTTCGCGGATGAAGCCCATATCGTGCTCGACGACGATGACCGAATGGTCCCTGGCGATCTCCTTGAGGAGCACGGCCGTCTCGGCGGTCTCGCCGTCGGTCATGCCGGCGGCGGGCTCGTCCACGAGCAGGAGCTTGGGGTCCTGCGCCAGCAGCATGCCGATCTCGAGCCACTGCTTCTGGCCGTGCGAGAGCGACCCGGCGAGCCGCTCGCGTGCATCTCCCAGCTTGATGATGCCGAGGATGTCGTCGATGCGCTTCTGCTGCGCGGCCGCCGTCTTCCAGAACAGGGTCCGCGCCACCGTGCGTGGCGCCTTCAGGGCCAGCAGGATGTTGTCCTCGATGGTGTGGAAGTCGAAGACGGTGGGTTTCTGGAACTTGCGGCCGATGCCGAGATTGGCGATCGCCGCCTCGTCGAGCCTCGTCAGGTCGATCGAGCCGCCGAACATCACCGTGCCGACATCGGGCTTGGTCTTGCCGGTGATGATGTCCATCATCGTCGTCTTGCCGGCGCCGTTGGGGCCGATGATGGCGCGCATTTCGCCGGGCTCGATCGTCAGCGAGAGGCCGCGGATCGCCTTGAAGCCGTCGAAGGAGACGCTGACGCCGTCGAGATAGAGCAGTGACGAGGTGAGCTGGCCGGGGGTGGGAGCGTTCATGCGCGTCACTCCGCCGGGGCCGGTTCGGGCGTCTTCGCGGGAGCAGGCCTGCGCCGCTTCTCCCACCAGTCCTGCGCCGTGCCGAGGATGCCCTTGGGCATGAAGATGGTGACGAAGACGAAGAGCGCGCCGAGCGCAAACAGCCAGTAGGGCGCCATGAAGCCCGAGGTGAAGATCGTCTTGGCGTAGTTGACGACGACGCCGCCGAGCGCCGCGCCCACCAGCGTGCCGCGCCCGCCGACCGCAACCCAGATCACGGTCTCGATCGAGTTGGCGGGGGCGAATTCGCTGGGGTTGATGATGCCGACCTGGGGTACGTAGAGCGCCCCCGCGACACCCGCCATGCAGGCCGAGACGGTGAAGACGAAGAGCTTGAAGCGGTCGACCCGGTAGCCGAGGAAGCGCGTGCGCGATTCCGCGTCGCGGATCGCGATGACGACCTTGCCGAGTTTCGAGACCACGATGCCGCGCGCGATCAGGAAGCCCGCGATCAGCATGACGCAGGTCATGGAAAACAGAGCCGCACGAGTCGCTTGCGCCTGGACGTTGAAACCAAGGATGTCCTTGAAATCGGTCAGGCCGTTGTTGCCGCCGAAGCCCATGTCGTTGCGGAAAAAGGCGAGCAGCAGGGCGTAGGTCAGCGCCTGGGTGATGATCGAGAGATAGACGCCGGTAACGCGCGAGCGGAAGGCAAACCAGCCGAAGACGAAGGCGAGCAGCCCCGGCGCGAGCAGCACCATCAGCATCGCGAAGGGGAAGGAGTCGAAGCCGTACCAGTACCAGGGCAGCTCCTTCCAGTTCAGGAAGACCATGAAGTCCGGCAGGATCGGGTTGCCATAGGTCCCGCGCGAGCCGATCTGGCGCATCAGATACATGCCCATCGCGTAGCCGCCGAGCGCGAAGAAGGCGCCATGGCCGAGCGAGAGGATGCCGCAATAGCCCCAGACGAGGTCGAGCGAGATCGCCAGCAGCGCGTAGCAGAGATATTTGCCCCAGAGCGACATGGTCGATGTCGGGACATGGAAGGGCGAGCCGGCCGGCACGAGCAGGTTCAAAGCCGGGATCAGGATGGCGAGCCCGGCGATGATGGCGAGGAAGACCGTGCCGCGCCGGTCCATGTCCTGCAGGAGGAAGCGCGCGATCATGCTTCCACCGCCCGGCCCTTGAGCGCGAACAGGCCGCGCGGGCGCTTCTGGATGAAGAGGATGATGAAGACGAGCAGCGCGATCTTGCCCAGCACCGCCCCCGCATAGGGCTCAAGCAGCTTGTTGGCGACGCCCAGCGTCATCGCGGCGACCAGCGTGCCCCAGAGATTGCCGACGCCGCCGAAGACCACGACCATGAAGCTGTCGATGATGTAGCTCTGGCCGAGATTGGGGCTGACATTGTCGATCTGCGAGAGCGCGACGCCCGCCAGCCCCGCCACGCCGGAGCCGAGCCCGAAGGTGAGCGCATCGACGCGGCCGGTCCGGATGCCCATGGCCGAGGCCATGCGCCGGTTCTGGGTGACGGCGCGCATCTGCAGGCCGATCGGCGTCAGCTTCAGGATCGCCAGCAGGGCCGCGAAGACGAGGATCGCGAAGACGATGATCCAGAGCCGGTTCCAGGTGATCGCCATCTCGCCGATCTCGAAGGCGCCCGACATGAAGGCGGGCGCGCCGACCTCGCGGTTGGTCGGCCCGAAGGCGGTGCGGACCGCCTGCTGCAGGATCAGGCTGATGCCCCAGGTCGCCAGCAGCGTCTCCAGCGGCCGGCCATAGAGAAAGCGGATGACGCCGCGCTCGATGGCGATGCCCACCAGCCCCGCCACCAGGAAGGCGAGCGGCACGGCGATCAGCAGAGAATAGTCGAACAGGCCCGGCGCACTGGTGCGGATGACCTCCTGGACGATGAAGGTCGTGTAGGCGCCGATCATCACCATCTCGCCATGGGCCATGTTGATCACGCCCATCACGCCGAAGGTGATGGCCAGCCCGATCGCGGCGAGCAGCAGCACCGAGCCGAGCGAGAGCCCGTACCAGAGGTTCTGTCCGGCCCGCCACAGCGCCAGCCGGCCCTCGATGTCGGAGATGGCGCGGGCCTGCGCTTCCTTCAGCGAGGCGGAGGCATCGGCCGGCAGGGAGCGCAGGGTCGCCAGCGCATCCTGGTCGCCGCGCTCGCGCAGCACGTCGATGGCGGCGATCCGGTCGAAGGGCGGCGCGTCCGGTTTCGCGACGAGGATGGCCGCCTGTGCCTGCCGCAGCGCGCTCTTGACGCGGGCATTCGTCTCCTTGGCGATGGCGCCTTCGAGCACGGGCAGCAGCGAGGCGTCGCGTGACTTGAACACGGCCTCGGCCGCGGCGATGCGCTTGCCGGCGTCGGGATTGAGCAGGCCGAGCCCGCCGAGCGCGCCCTGGATGGTGCGGCGGACGCTGTTGTTGAGCCGCACGGCCGCAAGACCCGCAGGCGCCGCGGGCAGGGTCGCGCCGGTGCGGGCGTCGAGGATGCGGCCGTCGGGCATCCGCACCACGACGGTGCCGCCGCCGGCCAGCAGCCGGCCCTCGGCCAGCGCCTCGATGATCACGGCCGCCTGCGGATGCGCCTGGGCGATCAGCCCTTCGATGGCGCGGTTGGTTTCGGAAAAACTGTCGGCAGCGAGCCGGACGAAGGGGTCGTCGGCGTTCTGGGCGGCGGCCGCACCCGGATGGAGCGCGAGCAGCATCGCCAGCGCCAGGGTGCGCAGAAGGCAGGACAGGATCCGCATGGGCTCGCTTCGCATGGTCGGTCGGCGGGCGGGGCGCAGCGCCGGCTCTTGTGTGGCGAACACCCCCGGCCCGAGCCGGGGGTGCCGCTGATTGCGAGGGCCGGCCGGGCCTTATGGCGCCCGTGCCGGCCCTCCCCCTCTCAAGTCGTCAGGCGCCGCCGCACTTGCCGGTCTTGGTGTTGAAGTTGCCGCACTTCTTCTCGACCCAGTCGCCGATCAGGTCCTTGGAGCCGTCGAGGTGCTTGGACCAGGCGTCGCCGGGAACGAGATCGGTCTTCGAGACCACGTCGAACTGGCCGTCGGCCTTGATCTCGCCGATCAGGACGGGCTTGGTGATGTGGTGGTTGGGGAGCATCGTCGAGATGCCGCCGGTCAGGTTCGGCGCCTGGATGCCCGGCAGCGCGTCGATCACCTTGTCGGGATCGAAGCTCTTGGCCTTCTCGACCGCCTTCACCCACATGGCGAAGCCGATGACATGGGCCTCCATCGGGTCGTTGGTGACGGCCTTGTCGTTTTTCTTGAAGGCCTTCCACTGCTTGATGAAGGCCTCGTTCTCCGGCGTCTTGACCGACTGGAAGTAGTTCCAGGCGGCGAGATGGCCGACCAGCGGCTTGGTGTCGATGCCGGCCAGCTCTTCCTCGCCGACCGAGAAGGCGACGACCGGGATGTCGGTAGCCTTGACGCCCTGGTTGCCGAGTTCCTTGTAGAACGGCACGTTGGCGTCGCCGTTGATCGTCGAGACCACGGCGGTCTTCTTGCCGGCGGTGCCGAACTTCTTGATGTCGGAGACGATCGTCTGCCAGTCGGAATGACCGAACGGCGTGTAGTTGATCATGATATCCTCCTTGGCCACGCCCTTGGCGAGCAGATAGGCCTCGAGGATCTTGTTGGTCGTGCGCGGATAGACGTAGTCGGTTCCGGCCAGCACCCAGCGCTGGACCTTCTCCTCCTTGGCGAGATAGTCGACCGCGGGGATCGCCTGCTGGTTCGGCGCGGCGCCGGTGTAGAAGACGTTGCGCTCGCTCTCCTCACCCTCGTACTGGACGGGGTAGAACAGGATCGAGTTCAGCTCCTTGAAGACCGGCAGCACGGATTTGCGGGACACCGAGGTCCAGCAGCCGAAGACGGCCGAGACCTTGTCCTTGGTGATCAGCTCGCGCGCCTTCTCGGCGAAGAGCGGCCAGTTGGAGGCGGGGTCGACCACGACCGGCTCGAGCTTCTTGCCGAGCACGCCGCCCTTCTTGTTCTGCTCCTCGATGAGCATGAGCATGACGTCCTTCAACGTCGTCTCGGAGATCGCCATCGTGCCCGAGAGCGAGTGGAGGATGCCGACCTTGATGGTCTCCTGCGCCGCCGCCGGCAGATGGGATGCAAACATGGTGGCGCCCGCGAGAGCGGCGCCCAGAATAACGCGACGTGTGGTGTTCACGGATGATCCCCCGAACCAACCCTGGTTGGCCGCGCCGTCGGAGTGAGGCGTCGGCGGGCCTCCCCGGCCCGAGGGCTGAACTGGCAAGCGGCGTGCCAACGGCACAACCGGACGTTACAACCCCGCAAGTCTCTGCCATTCACGCGTCCCGGGCGCCATTTCCTGCGATGCGGCCACGCCGCCACGCAAGGATCGTGCGCCACCGGGCGATTTGCTCATTTCGCGAGCAAACAGGCCGCCCATCGAACAGGCAGCGGGCCGCAACAGTGACGATATCGCCGCAAAACCCGGGTTCGCGGCCGCGACATGCAGCGCGTTTTTTGACATTTACGCCGCCGCGGGAATCGCCCTAGCCTCTTTGCGTCGGTAACAACTGAAAGGAGGTGATCCAGTGTCTCATTGTCATCAACCGCTGGGTCAAAGCGGGCAGACAGGGTCTCTCTCTCCGTGGGGGTCGTGTTCCGCCTGAGTTTTGGACCTTCAGGCCCGGTTACCGGGGCTGCGGTTCGGCAATGGAAGGGCTGCCCGAAAGGGCGGCCCTTCTTCCGTTACAGGGACGAAATCCGCTGCGGGTTCTGGTGTCGCGTGCCCGCGCATGCCACATCAGGCGAATGACGCAGCCCCTGCCCCATGCGGAAAGCCCCGGCCTTGTCCGCGCCTGAACCCAGCCGCGAGGCGATCCTCGACTTCATCGACGCAGAGCGCGAAGCCGGGCGCGAGGTCGGCCGCCGCGAGATCGCCAAGGCCTTCGGGCTTTCGGGCGGCGGCAAGATCTGGCTGAAGCGCCTGCTCAAGGAGCTCGAGGAAGAGGGCGAGACCGGCGGCGACGGCGTCGATCGGCCGGTACACCCGCGCGGCGCCCTGCCCCCGGTCCTGCTCTGCGAGATCAAGGGCAAGGATCGCGACGGCGACGCCTATGGCGTGCCTTTGGAATGGAACGAGGCCGAGCAGGGTGTCGCGCCGCGCATCCTGATCGAGCGGCCGCGCGAGTTCCGCGCCAAGCGCCACGCAGCACCCGCACCGGCCTTCGGCGACCAGGTGCTGCTGAAGCTGACTCGGCTGAAGGGCGTCGAGGGCTATGCCTATTCCGGCCGCGTGCTGAAGGTGATGGGCAAGGGCAAGGCGCAGGTGCTCGGCATCTTCCGCGCCATGCCGGACGGTTCGGGCCGCCTGATCCCGATCGACAAGAAGGCGCAGGGCCGCGAGGCGATGATCCCGAAGGGCCAGACTGGGGACGCCGAGGACGGCGACCTCGTTTCGGTCGCGCTGCGCAGCGAGAGCCGTTTCGGCCCGCCCGAGGCGCAGGTCAAGGAGCGGCTGGGCTCGCTGAAATCCGAGCGCGCGGTCAGCCTGATCGCGATCCACGCCCATGGCATCCCCAACGTCTTCCAACCCGCCACCATCGCGGAATCGGAGGCCGTGCGGCCGGTCGGCACGGCGGGACGCGAGGACTGGCGCGATCTGGCGCTGATCACGATCGACCCCGCCGACGCCAAGGACCATGACGACGCGGTCCATGCCGCCGCGGACAGCGACCCCGACAATCCCGGCGGCCATATCGTCACCGTCGCCATCGCCGATGTCGCGGCCTATGTCCGGCCGGGCTCGGCGCTCGACCGCGAGGCGCTGGAGCGCGGCAACTCGGTCTATTTCCCCGACCGGGTCGTGCCGATGCTGCCGGAGCGAATCTCCAACGACCTCTGCTCGCTGCGCGAGGGCGAGGACCGACCCGCGCTGGCCGTGCGGCTCGTGCTCAAGGCCGATGGCTCGAAGAAGAGCCATTCCTTCCACCGCATCCTGATGCGCTCGGCCGCCAAGCTCTCCTACCAGCAGGCGCAGGCCGCCATCGATGGACAGGGCGACGAGAAGGGCGCGGCCGTCCGCGACACGATCCTGATGCCGCTTTGGGCGGCCTATGGCGTGGCGGCCCGCGCGCGCGATGCGCGCCAGCCGCTCGATCTCGACCTGCCCGAGCGCAAGCTGATCCTGAAGCCGGACGGTTCGGTCGACCGCGTCGTCGTGCCGGAGCGGCTGGCGGCGCATAAGCTGATCGAGGAGTTCATGATCCTCGCCAATGTTGCGGCGGCGGAGACGCTCGAGAAGGCCGGCAGCCTGCTGATCTATCGCTGCCATGACGAGCCATCGCTGGAGAAGATGCGCGCGCTCGGCGAGGTGCTGGCTTCGATCGGCATCAAGCTGCCCAAGGAAGGCGTGCTGCGGCCGGCGCTGTTCAACCGCATCCTCGGCATGATCAAGGGCTCGGAGAACGAGATCTTAATCAACGAGGTGGTGCTGCGCAGCCAGGCTCAGGCGGAGTATGTTGCCGAGAATTACGGGCATTTTGGGCTCAATCTGCGACGCTACGCCCATTTCACCTCGCCGATCCGGCGCTATGCCGACCTCGTCGTCCATCGCGCACTGGTGGCCTCTCAGCGCTTCGGCGAGGACGGCCTGCCCAAAGGCACGACGCTGGAGACGCTGCGGGAGGTCTCGACGCGGATCTCCGCCGCCGAGCGGCGGGCGATGGCGGCCGAGCGCGAGACGGTCGACCGGCTGATCGCGCATTTCCTCGCCGACCAGATCGGCGCCTCCTTCGACGGCCGCATCGGCGGCGTCAACAAGGCCGGGCTCTTCGTCAAGCTCGACGGCACCGGCGCAGACGGCTTCATTCCCGCCTCGACGCTCGGCGCCGACTACTACCGCTATGACGAGGCGGCGCATGCGCTGATCGGCGAGCGGACCGGCGAGAGCTTCCGCCTCGGCGACCGCGTCCATGTGAAGCTGGTCGAGGCCGCACCCGTCGCAGGCGCGCTGCGCTTCGAGCTGCTCTCGGCCGGCCGGGCGGCAACGGGTGGCGGCCTGGGTGGACGCGGCCTCGCGCCCCGCCGCGGCAAGGGCGGCGCCTTTGGTGGTCCGCCCGGCGGCCGCAGCGGCCCGGGGCGCTTCGCCAAGGGCAAGTCGGGCAAACCCAAATCCGGAAAGAGGCGGTGATGGCGGTCCAGATCCATACGGCGAGCGAGCAGCCGCAGACCCGGGACTGGCGCCGGGCAATCGGCAACGGCCTGCGCGGGCGCTGTCCGCATTGCGGCCAGGGGCGCCTGTTCAAGGGCTTCCTGAAGCCGGTCGATGCCTGCGAGGCTTGCGGCGAGGCGCTGCATCACCAGCGCGCCGACGACCTTCCCCCCTATGTCGTCATCACCATCGTTGGCCATGTCGTCGTCGGCGGGCTGCTGATGGCCGAGAAATACGCCGACTGGTCGATGGGCCTGCACATGGCGGTGTGGCCGGCGCTGACCGTCATCCTCTCGCTGCTGCTGATGCAGCCGGTGAAGGGCGGCGTCATCGGGCTGCAATGGGCGCTGCGCATGCACGGCTTCGGTGGCCGGCCGGACGCAGCCGAGCGTCAGCCCCTCCCCCCCGCGGTGCAGCAGCCATGAACGACCATGCCGTCACCCTGACCAATGCCGAACGCGTCCGCGTCGCCGTCAACCAGCGGCCCCGCGATGCCGCGACGATGATGATCCTCGACCGCGCGGCGGCAAAGCCCCGCATCCTGATGGGCAAGCGCCATCCCGGCCATAAATTCATGCCGGGCAAATACGTCTTCCCCGGCGGGCGCGTCGATCCCGGCGACCGGCGGATGAGCGCGACGGGCGCACTGGCCCAGATCTGCGAGGACCGGCTGCTGAAGCGCATGATGCGCCCGAGCGCGGGCAAGGCGCGCGTGCTGGCGCTGGCGGCGATCCGCGAGACCTTCGAGGAGACCGGCCTGCTCTTCGGCTCGGCGGATTACGGCGCGCCCGAGAAACCGCCGGCGGGAAGCTGGGCCGATTTCGCAGGCCACGGCATCTTTCCGGATCTGTCGGCGGTGTCCTTCGTCGCCCGGGCGATCACGCCGCCGCGGCGGCCCAAGCGCTTCGACACCCGATTCTTCACCGTCGACGCCACGGCGAGCGTGAAGCGCATCGAAAACGTCGTTGGGCCCGATTCGGAACTGATCGACCTCGTCTGGGTGGATTTCGACGAGGCGAAGGAACTCGACCTGCCGACCATCACCAAGGTCATCATCCAGGAGGTGGAAGCCCGGATCGCCGGCGGTTTTGCGCCCTGGCTGCCCGTGCCATTCTATTGGGAGAAGAACGGCCGCTTCGTGCGCGAGGAACTCTGACTCCCGCCTCCTGGCGCCGGCAGGCGGGGCGCAGCGATCCGCCTTGACTTCGGCGCCCCTTTCCGGCATTCCCACGCCCGACGGTTTGCCGGGCTCGCCCGGCCTTTCTCCTTTTTCGTGGGCCTCACCCGCCCCGCATGGTTCGAGGATATCCCCATGGCCAAGGCCGTGACCATCAAGATCAAGCTGCTTTCGACCGCCGACACCGGCTTCTTCTACGTGACGAAGAAGAACTCGCGCACGATGACCGAGAAGATGTCGAAGAAGAAGTACGACCCGGTCGCGCGCAAGCACGTCGAGTTCAAGGAAACCAAGATCAAGTGAGGCTTCGGCCCCGCTGATGCCGGTCCTTCACGAAAACCGCCCCCTCAGGGCGGTTTTTTGTTGCGCCATGGCCTGCCTCGGCGCTCAGCCCGCCGGTCTTCCTCGATATCCCCTCGGCCCCCGAAGGATTCTCGCGCTATGAGCAACGACCGGCCACGCCGCCCCCTCAGCGCGCGAGACAAGGCGGAAGCCCTCTTCGCCGCCCCGAAGCCGCCGGCGCCCGAGCCCGTGGCGCAGCGGACCGCTCTTCCCGGAGCGCGCGAGCTGGTCTCGCTGCGCATCGACAGCGATGTGCTCGAACACTTCCAGAGCGAGGGCCCGGGCTGGCAGGACCGCGTCAACGCCGCGCTGCGGCGCGCCGCCGGCCTTTAGCGCCCCGCGTTACGGACAGCCTTCAGCCTTGTTGGATGGCCGCGGCAGGGTGATGCCGCGAGGCAGAGCGCCCAGTCGAATACAGGCATGAGCCGGTCCCTCGATCGAGGGTGTCATGCCAGCATCCCCGCATCGGAACGCAGGATGCGCAGCGTCGACAGGGTATCGCGCGGCCGCCACCGCCGTGATGACCCTAGGGCAGCACAGCAAAACCTTGGGCGACCAGAGCCGAATCTCGTGCTGGTTTGGCGACGACTGCGGCGGATTTATCACGCAGTGGCCGGTTTCTTGCTGGCACCATGGCAGTCGATGCTGGCCGTCGCCATGTCAGGCGAGGCGGCGGATTCTTCACGCCTCCCGGAGCACGCTCATGACAACCGGTGTTCCCCCATCCGAACCGCGCAGCACGCCCCATGGCACGGGGCGGCGCCTGCTGAAAATGATGGTCGAGATCGATTCCTCGCGCTTCCTCGGCAACCGTGTCGTCGCGGCGGCGATGCTCGTGGGGATTCTCGCGATCTTCGCCGGCATCGGCTACGGCCTGCCGGCCTTGCTCTCGCAGTATTTCTGAGCGAGGGCGAGGTGGCCGGCCGGTGGCGGTTCTGAGGAGGCCAGAATGTCCGCAACCGACCGGCCGAGCCCTCCGGGTTCCCAGGAGATGCGGCGGACCTGAGAGCCGAGGGGCGTCTCGAGGCAGCGCATGACGCTGCGTCGCCCGAACCCTTGCAGCCCCGTGGCGCGCGAATCAACAGTCCTGCAGCGATTCACCAATGTTGTTCGGAGCTTAACCTTACCGGGTAACCAGTCAGAGTCCGAAGCTCAGGCCGCGTTGGCGGCGATGACGCGGTTCCGGCCGTTCGCCTTGGCGAGGTAGAGCGCGTCGTCGGCACGCTTCATGATCTCGGCGGGCGAGGCATCGCCGGCGCGCCGGCTCGAAACGCCGATCGAGACCGTAACGGGAATGGAGGACGTCCCGCTCTTGATCCCGAAGGGCTCGCCGACCACGCGCTCGCGGATGCGCTCGGCCACCGCATAGGCGGCGTCGAGAGCGGTGTCGGGCAGCACCACGACGATCTCTTCCCCGCCCATCCGGGCGACGAGGTCGATGCCGCGGGTGCAGGCGCGGACGCGATCAGCGAACTCGCGCAGCACCTCGTCGCCGGCATCGTGGCCATAGCTGTCGTTGACGCTCTTGAAGTGGTCGATATCGAGCACGAGCAGAGCCAGCGAGCGCGCCCGCAAGGCGGATTCGTCGAACAGCGCCGCCATGCGGGTGTCCATGTAGCGGCGGTTGTGCAGACCGGTGAGCTGGTCCATCACGGCCATCTCCATCGAGGACTGCACGCTGTCGCGCAGCTTCTCGGTGAAGCGCTTGCGCCGTACCTGGGTGCGGACGCGGGCCAGGAGTTCATTGCGGTCGATCGGGCGGATCAGGAAGTCATGCGCGCCGATCTCGAGCCCGCGCAGGATGCGGGTGCGGTCCTCCGCCTCCCCCATCATCAGCACGGAGACGTTGCGGGTGCGTTCGAGCGAGCGCAGCTGGCTGCACAGGCGCAGCCCGTCGAAGCCCTGCAGATCGAGGCTGACCAGCACGCTGTCGAACTCGCCCTCGACAGCGCGCAGCAGCGCCTGCTGCGGGTCCGGCTCGACCTCGACGACGTGGAAGGCCGAGAGGGCGGTCTCGAGGCGCTCGACCACGCGCGGCCGGTCCTCGATGATCAGGATGCGGCCGTTCAGCCCGGATTCGGAGGCCGCGGCGGCCAGCGGATCGGCAATGCCGAGGCGGCGCGAGGCGAGCGCGCGGTTGCGCAGCTCGTCCGTCATCGACTTCAGCCGCACGAGGCTGCGGACGCGGGCAAAGAGCGCGGTGTCGTCGAGCGGCTTGGTCAGGAAGTCGTCGGCGCCGGCGTCCAGCCCTTTGAGCCTATCGCCCGGCTGGTCGAGCGCCGTCACCATGACCACGGGGATATGGGCCGTGATCGCCTCGCTCTTGAGGCGGCGGCAGACGTCGAAGCCGTTCATGCCCGGCATCATCACGTCGAGCAGGACGATGTCGGCCTCGCCACGCTCGCAGATCGCGATCGCGTCGGGGCCGTTTAGTGCAGTGACGACGTCGAAATACTCAGAGGAGAGCTTCGCCTCCAGCAGCTTCACGTTGGTGATGATGTCGTCGACGACCAGAACGCGCGCTGACATGGCTTGCCCTTCGAACGCTCAGGCCGCGCCGGCATAGGCGCGGACGATCTCCAGAAACTTGGCGACCGAGATCGGCTTGGAGAGATAGGCCTCGCAGCCGCCCTCCCGGATCCGCTCCTCGTCGCCCTTCATCGCGAAGGCGGTGACCGCGATCACGGGGATCGCCTTCAGGTCGTCGTCCTCCTTGATCCACTTGGTCACCTCGAGCCCCGAGACCTCGGGTAGCTGGATGTCCATCAGGATCAGGTCGGGACGGTGCGTGCGCGCGAGCTCGATCGCCTCGATGCCGTCGGCCGTCTTCAGCGTGGCATAGCCATGCGCCTCGAGGAGGTCATTGAAGAGCTTCATGTTGAGCTCGTTGTCCTCGACGATCAGAACCGTCTTCATGATGCCGCCCTTCATTTGCGCCACGGACAGGGGTCGGACCCCGATTGCCCAAGCTGGCAGCCTCGTTCCATGATGACTGCCTAGCATGTAAGCCGTTGACGAAACGCAAATCCCCCGACCGATTCCGACAGGAGCCTTCCGACCGCCATGGCGAGACCCCCGAGCCACGACGACGCCGAGATGCTGGCCCTGCGCGCGCTGGGGTTTCTCGCCGCCGAGCCCGAACGGCTCGAGCCCTTCCTCGCCACGACGGGGCTCGGACCGGCGACATTGCGGGCCGCGGCCGGTGACCCGGGCTTCCTCGCCGCGGTGCTCGACCATGTCGGCGGCAGCGATTCGCTGCTGCTCGAATTCGCCGCCAATGCGGGCGTGAACCCGGAGACAGTGGCGCTGGCGCGGGAGCGGCTGGGCGGGCCACCCGCCGGCGAGCACGGTTGACCGCGCCTGCGCAGGGCGTGGCGCGGCGCGTCCTGTGCCGCGACTGCCTGCGCGACCATGAGGGCGACGAGGCCGAGCCCCGGCGCTGCCCCGCCTGCGGCTCGCCGCGCCTGCTGCGCCACCCCGAGAGGGACAGCCTCAGCCTCGCCCATATCGACTGTGACGCCTTCTATGCGGCCGTGGAGAAGCGCGACGACCCCTCGCTGATCGACAAGCCGGTGATCATCGGCGGCGGCAAGCGCGGCGTCGTCTCGACCGCCTGCTACATCGCGCGGACCTATGGCGTGCGCTCGGCCATGCCGATGTTCAAGGCACTCAAGGCCTGCCCCGAGGCCGTGGTGGTCAAGCCGGACATGGCCAAATACGTCACCGTGGGCCGGCAGGTGCGCCGGCTGATGCAGGAGCTGACGCCGCTGGTCGAGCCGATCTCGATCGACGAGGCCTTTCTCGATCTCTCGGGCACCGAGTTGCTGCATCATGCGAGCCCAGCCGTGACGCTGGCGCGCTTCGCACGTCGCATCGAGTCGGAGATCGGCATCACCGTCTCGGTCGGGCTGTCCTATGCGAAATTCCTGGCGAAGGTCGCCTCCGACATGGACAAGCCGCGCGGCTTCTCTCTGATCGGGCGGGCGGAGGCCGTGTCCTTCCTTGCCGCCAAGCCGGTGGGCCTCATTCCCGGCATCGGCCAGGCGAGCGCGGCCAAGCTGGCGGAAGCCGGCTTCAGGCTGATCGGGGATTTGCGCGAGGCGCCTGTCGACAAGCTGTTCCGGCTGGCGGGCAAGGACGGCCCGCGGCTGAAGAACCTCGCCAACGGCATCGACCCGCGGCGCGTCACGCCCGACCGGGAGACGAAGAGCGTGTCCAGCGAGACGACGCTCGATATCGACCTGTCACGCTTCGAGGAACTGGAGCCGGTGCTCTGGCGGCTCTGCGAGAAGACCTCGAAGCGCCTGAAGCATCAGGAGCTGGCGGGACGGACGATCACGCTGAAGCTCAAGACGGCGGATTTCCACTCGATCACCCGCGCGACGCGGCTGCCGGAGCCGACCCAGCTCGCGGCGCGGCTGTTCACGGCGGGACGGGAGCTGCTGCGGCGCGAATGCACCGGCCCACGCTACCGGCTGATCGGCATCGGGGCGAGCGACCTGACCGGCCCGGAGGAGGCCGACCATGGCGATCTCGCCGATGTGGCGACGCCAAAGCTGAAGGCGATGGAGGGCGCGCTCGACAGCCTGCGCGCCCGCTTCGGCGACGCCGCCATCGGCAAGGGCCTGAGCCTGCGCCTGCCGCAGCGGGTCGGTGACGGAACCGCTATTTCGCGCAATCCGCTTGAGGCAGAAGATCCAGACGCGTGAGCGTGCCGCGCAAGGCGAAGTTGCCGTAGTCGAGCCGGACCGCGCCGGTGACTCCGTTCTCATAGAGTTCGAAGGAGATCGTGTAGCTCGGCGTCGTCTCGCCCGAGCCAACCTTGAAGTAGGACATCGTCACCGGCCAGCGCGCCAGCTTCTCGAATTCCGACCGCTGGAGCGGTTCTTCGGCAGGTTTGCCCTCCAGCCTGCGGCCGATGACGGAGAGCGTCTCGTAGACGTCCTTGCCGCCATTGGCGCCGTCATAGAGCCGGACGTTGAGCGTGTTGCGGCCCTCGCGCGCCGCCTGGATGACGGCCTTCATCTGCGCATTGGGAAACAGCGCCGCCACCGGCTCGACATGGGTCTCGGGCTTGGGCGCGGTGAGCTTGACCTCATAGCCCGCCCCCGAGCGAGTGGCCGTGCCGTCGACGGTCTCCTTCGGCGCGCCGCTGGCGGAGCTCTCGGTCTTGAAGCGGTAGCTCGCCCCGTCGCCGGCCTCGAAGCTGGTGGTGCGCGCATCGATCAGGCGCGGGCCGCTCTCACCGCTCTGCAACTGCGTCACCTGTCGGAAGGAGAGCGCATAGCCCTCGCAGGCATCGCCGGTGAAATCGAAGGCGATCCGGCCGCGGGCCGAGTCGACGTTCTTGGCCGCCTTCCCGGCATCGAGCACCAGATCATAGACGGCCCGGTGCGGCGCCAGCACGATGCGTTCGACAGGCTGGGGCTGGGCCATCGCCGCGCCGGTCCAGAGCGTCACCACCGCGAGACATCCGGTGAGGCCTGCTGCGTTCGTCGTCATGGGCGCGCCGTTTCCGTTGCTGAACACTCCGAATCTAGGTGCATTGCCGCAATGGCGCAAACAAGGCGGTCGCCGGCCGCCGCGGTGCCGCTCGCGCGCAGCGGGCGGCGGGATGGCGCATGGCCGCGCGCTTGCGGGCGGGGCGGGCATCGGCCATGAAGGAGGGGTCCCGCAACCGGCTCGTGCTTCACCGCGCCGCCTCTTGCCGGGCCCGCATCACGCCAGCCGCTCCGGTGGAGTTTTCCCGATGAACGCCGTCGATACCAAGCTCGCCGAACTCGGCATCACCCTGCCCACGCCGGCCGCGCCGATCGCGAACTACGTGCCCTATGTCATCACCGGCAATCTCCTGGTGATCTCGGGGCAGATCTGCTTCGGCCTCGACGGCAAGCTCTCCGATGCCCACAAGGGCAAGCTCGGCGCCGAGATCTTCAATGAAGCTGGGCTCGAGGCCGCGCGGCTTTGCGCCATCAACGTGCTGGCCCAGGCCAAGGCGGCGCTCGACGGCGATCTGAGCCGGATCACGCGCTGCGTTCGCCTCGGCGGGTTCATCAACACTGCCCCGCATTTCGCCGCCCTGCCCGCGATCATGAATGGCGCGTCGGACCTGATGGTCGAGGTGCTCGGCGACAAGGGGCGCCATGCCCGCTCGACGATCGGCGTGGCGCAGCTGCCCGCCGATGCGGCGGTCGAGGTCGAGGCGATGTTCGAGATCGCCTGATGCGCGGCCCTCTCCTGAATAACGGCGCACGGCCCGATCTCGGCTGGCTGGTCGCCCGCCCGATCGCCCATCGCGGACTGCATGATGCCGTCGCCGGCGTGATCGAGAACAGCGGTCCGGCGGCCGAGGCAGCCATCGCCCACGGCTTCGGCATCGAATGCGACATCCAGCTCAGCGCCGATGGCGAGGCGATGGTGTTCCATGACTTCGTGCTGGACCGGTTGACCGAGCGCCAAGGCGCCGTCTCGGCGCAGACGGCGGAGGCGCTCGCCGCGATTCCGCTGCGCGGCAGCCAGGCGCTGATCCCGACACTGTCGGGCTTCCTCGACCTGATCGGCGGGCGCGTGCCGCTGGTGATCGAGATCAAGAGTCGTTTCGACGGCGATCTCCGGCTGACGCAGCGCGCCGCCGAGATCGTCGCCGGCCGCGCCGGCCAGCCGATCGTGTTCAAGTCCTTCGATCCCGAGATCGTCGCGGCGCTGCGCGAGATCGCGCCGGGCGTGCCGCGCGGGATCGTCGCAATGAACGACTATTCCTATCCCGACTACGCCCATCTCGATGCCGGCCAGCGCCGCGCCATGGCCAATCTGCTGCATTTCGAGCAGAGCCGGCCGGACTTCCTCTCCTGGAAGGTGGCCGATCTCGACAGCGCGGCCCCCTATCTCTGCCGCAATGTCGTCGGCATGCCGCTGATGAGCTGGACGGTGCGCACGCCGGAGGATCGGGAAAAGGCCGGGCGCCTCGCCGACCAGATGGTGTTCGAAGGCTTCACGCCTTGAGCGAAAGCGGGGCCGGCGACCTCAGGGTGCGCGTCGCGACCTCGCTGAAGGCGGTTCCGGCCGCGGCCTGGGATGCCTGCGCCCATCCACAGGCGCAGGACGCGATGCCGGCCGGGCTCGACCGGGAAAATCCGTTCGTGTCCCATGCCTTCCTGCGCGCGCTCGAGGAGAGCGGCTGCGTCGGTGGGCGCTCGGGCTGGTCCCCGGCCTATCTGCTGGTCGAGGATGGCGAGGACCGGCTGCTGGCCGCCGCGCCGAGCTTCCTCAAGAGCCACAGCCAGGGCGAATATGTCTTCGACCACAGTTGGGCCGACGCTTATCAGCGCGCAGGCGGGCGCTACTACCCCAAGATCCAGGTCGCGGCACCCTTCACCCCCGCCACCGGTCCGCGCCTGCTGGTCGCGCCGGGCCCACGGGCGGCAGAGGCCCGTGCCGGCCTGATCGCCGGGCTGGAGGCGCTGTGCGACCAGACGGAAGCATCCTCCATCCATGTCACCTTCGCGCAGGAACCCGATGTCGCGGCGCTGAGCGAGGCGGGCTATCTGGAGCGGCACGACCTCCAGTTCCACTGGTTCAATGAGGGTTTCGCGACTTATGACGACTTCCTCGCGACCTTGGCCTCGCGCAAGCGCAAGGCGCTGAAGCGGGAGCGTCGCGAGGCGCTGGCCGCCGGGATCACCATCGAGGTGCTCAGCGGCAGCGACCTGACCGAGGCGGTCTGGGACGATTTCCATGCCTTCTACGAGGACACCGGCTCGCGCAAATGGGGCCGCCCCTATCTGAACCGGGCCTTTTTCTCCTGCGTCGGCGCGGCGATGGGCGAGCGCATCGTGCTGGTGATGGCGAAGCGCGAAGGGCGCTACATCGCGGGCGCGATCAATTTCCGCGGCGCCGACACGCTCTACGGCCGCAACTGGGGCTGCATCGAGGACCACCCCTTCCTGCATTTCGAGGTCTGCTACCATCAGGCGATCGACTATGCGATTGCGCAGGGGCTCGCCCGCGTCGAGGCCGGCGCGCAGGGCGAGCACAAGCTCGCGCGCGGCTACCGCCCCGTGGTGACGCGCTCTTTGCACCATCTGGCCGATCCCGGCTTGAAGCGCGCAGTGGCCCATTACCTGACGCGTGAGCGGGCGCAGATCGCCGAGGGCCAGGCGGCGCTGGCAGACGAGAGCCCCTTCCGCAAATCCGGAGACGGCGATGTCTGATCCGGAGGCCTCCGCAGCATCTATCGGGCTGACCTTCTGCGCGGATGGCGAACTGGGCTATCGGCGCAGCCTGACCGACTTCGCGCAAGCGCCGCTGATACTGGACGAGCCCTACCGGCTGGCGCATCTGCCACTGGTGGCGCCCAACCATCCCCGCGTGATCGCGCGGCAGGAAGGGCGAGCCTACGAGATGGGCGTCCATCCGCCCGTCTTCTCGTTGGTCCTGCCTATCGATGGAGCCCGGCTGGCAGCGTCGGAGCCCTTCCAACAGCTCGACGCCGAGATGCGTGCAGCACCGTTCGCGCCCAGGATCGCCTGGGATATCCCGCCGCGACGGTCCGATCGGCTGCATGCGACCCTGTGCGGCACGCTCTCGACCGGCGACGCGCCGGTGATCTCGGACGACGCCCGTCGGGCCCTCGCCCGCATCGAGCCCTTCGCCGTCGATCTGCGCGGCCCCTTCTCGGGCAACGTCAACCGCGGGCGGATTTATCTGCGGGTCTATCCAGAGAAGCGGGACGGGCTGAACCCGATCCATGACGTCCAGGCTGCCTTCGGGCGACCGCCCGGTGATCTCTATCTCGTCGGGCTCTACAATTTGACCGACGATCTCGACGCCAGCGAGACCGCAGCGCTCGCGGAGATCATCGCGCGCTGGTGGGATGTGTCGCTGCTGCGCTTCATGGTGACGGATCTCTGGCTGCTCGGCGCCCGCGACGATCTGGTGCTGGATTCGCAGATCACCGAAACATTGTCGTTGCGCGCTGACGAGCGCTGCTCTCCCGAGGCGCTCCAGCCTTGACGCTGACCGCCCGCCCGCGACAGGTTGGCGTCCCCTGTTCCTCGCCTGATCCGGAAACCGCATGAGCGCCTACGACACCGACAACGTTTTTGCCCGGATCCTGCGCGGCGAACTGCCTTCCCATACTGTCTATGAGGACGAGGCGACGGTCGCGATCATGGACATCATGCCGCGCGCCGACGGCCATGTGCTGGTGCTGCCCAAGGTCGCCTGCCGCAATGTGCTGGACGCGCCGCCCGAGGCGCTGCAGGCCGTGGCTTTGACGACGCAGCGGCTGGCGCGCGCGGTGAAAGCCGCCTTCGCGGCCGATGGCGTGACGATCCAGCAGTTCAACGAGGCGGCCGGCGGTCAGGTCGTCTTCCACCTTCATGTCCATGTCATCCCCCGTCATGACGGCGTGGCAATGCGCCCGCATACCGGCGCCATGGCCGATGCCGATGTGCTCAAGGCGAATGCCGAAAAGATCCGGTCGGCGCTGACGGCGTTCTGACCGGCCGGCTCAGGGGGCCAACAGCCAATAGGCGCCGCCGATCAGCGTCGCCTCCCCGGCCAGCACCGCCAGCAGCACACGCCGGCGGTCGAACAGCATGATCGCGAGCGTGACCGTCAGCGCCGCAACCCGAAGGGCGAGCGGCACAGCGGCCAGCGCGCCGGGCGGCGCCACGATCAGCTTGGCGACGATGCCGGCGAGCAGGGCCGTCGCCACCGCCCGCACCCATTCCAGTGCCGGCGAGTCGGCGTCGATCCGTCGCGAGAAGGCCACCGCGAGCCAGCGCCAGATCTCGGTCGGCAGCACGGCAAACAGCACCAGCGCGAGATAGGGCCAGAGCGGGCCGTCGAGCCACGGAATGGGCTGCGTGATCGTCGCTGTCATGGCGCGGCCTTCTTCGGCCGCAGCGCGAAGGCGATCGAGCCCGCGATCAGCCCTGCGACGATCAGGTCGAAGCCACCGCCGATGAAGCGGTCGCAGATCGGCGCGAGCGCGAGGCCGAGTACGATGGCCGCACCATCACCCCGATGGCGCAGGCCCGCCGTGAGCGAGGCGAGGAAGAAGATCGGCGTCAGGCAGAGCAACCCCGCAGCGAAGGGAATCGGCAGGGCGCCGATCAGATAATAGCCGAGGAAGGTGCCGACCGAGCTCGTCGCCATGCAGGTGTTGGCGAAGCCGAGGAAATAGGCGACGCGCTGGGGCGGCGGCACATGCGGCAGCCGGCGCAGCCCTTCCGTCCAGGCGGTCACCGCCACGTAATGCGCGAGCAGGAGCTGCATGCCCACCCCCTGCCCGGGCCGGCGCAGCAGCGGCAGGATGGCGACCGTCATCGGCAGGAAGCGCAGCGAGGCGAAGCCGACCGCGATCGCGATCGCGCTCCACGCCGCGCCGGCCGCGATCGAGGCGAAGAAGATGACCTGCGAGGGGCCGGCCCAGACCAGCATGGTCGAGAGAACAGCGACCTCGACGGGGTAGCCGACATCTCGCGCCAGCGAGCCGACGCCGATCAGCCCGAAGCCGACGACCCAGGCCGGGAGCGACAGCGCATCGCGCATGCCGGCCAGCGCGACGCGCCACCAGCTCCACTCGGCGGATACGGTCATCGTGGGATCAGCTCGCGGCCCGTTCGGTCAGTGAAAAGCGAGCACAAGCGAGATCGAGGTGCCGCGGCACCTCTTCTAGCGTCCCTGGCGGAGCGAACCGAGCCTTCATGATGGACAGTCAGCCCTGCGCCGGCTGCAACAGAGCAGGCGCTTTCAGCGGCCGCCCTTCATGACCATGCCCAGCAGCTCATTGCCGAAGTCGACGATCTCCTTGGGGATACCGCCGACCGCCTTAACCCCGAGATAGATCAGGTAGATGAAGGCCGGGACGAGGATCCAGCCCAGGATCTCCTCGAACACCTTGCGACGGCGGCGACGCCGGTCGCGCTTCTCGAACCAGCTCAGCTTTTCCTTGCGCGCCGGAGCGGCCTGCTCCGGCGCTGGCTCGGCCGCATGGGCCAGCAGCGTATCGGTCTTGCGCCTAAAGAACACGGTCTCAAGCCTTCGTCAGCGGGACCTTCGGGACGGTGCGGACGGAGCGCTGGGCCTTGGGAGCCTCCGGCCCCTTGCCGCCATCGCCCTTGCCGCCACCGTCACCCTTGCCCGCCTTGCCGGCGGGCCCGCTGCGGCGTGGCGCAGCAGGAGCCGGCTTGGCCGCGGCAGCCTTGGCGCGCGGCTTGCGCTCGCGCTTCTCGGCCGCGGCGGCGACGTCCTTCTCGGGCTTGGGCTTGACCGGCCCGTCGGGGAATTCGAGCCCCAGCACCTTGATGCCCGTCTCCGACTGCACGACGACGACGCGGACTGCGCCGCCGTTCTTCAGCCGCCCGAACAGCACCTCGTCGGCGAGCGGCGTCTTGATCGTCTGCTGGATCAGGCGGGCCATCGGGCGGGCGCCCATGGCCTCGTCATAGCCGTTCTCGACCAGCCATTCGCGGGCCTCGTCGGAGAGCTCGATCGTGACGTTGCGGTCGGCGAGCTGCGCCTCGAGCTGCAGCACGAACTTGTCGACGACGCGCGCGACGACCGTCTTGGGCAGATGGCCGAAGGACACCACCGAATCGAGCCGGTTGCGGAATTCGGGCGCGAACAGCTTGTTGATTGCCTCCGTGTCGTCGCCTTCGCGCTTCTGGCGGGTGAAGCCATAGGCGTTGCGAGCCATGTCGGCGGCGCCGGCATTGGTCGTCATGATCAGGATGACGTTCCTGAAATCGACCTGCTTGCCGTTGTTGTCGGTCAGCTTGCCGTGGTCCATCACCTGCAGAAGGATGTTGAACAGGTCGGGATGGGCCTTCTCGATCTCGTCGAGCAGCAGCACGCTGTGCGGATGCTGGTCGATCTGGTCGGTCAGGAGCCCGCCCTGGTCGAAGCCGACATAGCCCGGAGGCGCGCCGATCAGCCGCGAGACGGTGTGGCGCTCCATGTATTCCGACATGTCGAAGCGGATCAGCTCGACGCCGAGCGAGGTCGCGAGCTGGCGTGCGACCTCGGTCTTTCCGACGCCGGTGGGGCCGGCGAACAGATAGCAGCCGATCGGCTTCTCGCCATCGCGCAGGCCGGCACGGGCCAGCTTGATCGACGACGACAGTGCCTCGATCGCCTTCTCCTGGCCATAGACGGTGCGCTTGAGCGTGGTCTCGAGATTGCGCAGCACCTCGGCATCGTCCTTGGAGACGGTCTTGGCCGGGATGCGGGCCATGGTAGCGATGGCCGCCTCGATCTCCTTCACGCCGATCGTCTTCTTGCGCTTGTTCTCAGCGACCAGCATCTGCGAGGCGCCCGTCTCGTCGATGACGTCGATGGCCTTGTCCGGCAGCTTGCGGTCATGGATGTAGCGCGCAGACAGTTCCACCGCCGCCTTGATGGCGTCGTTGGTGTAGCGGAGCTTGTGGAACTCCTCGAAATAGGGCTTCAGCCCCTTCAGGATCTCGACGGCGTCCGGGATCGAGGGCTCGCTGACGTCTATCTTCTGGAAGCGGCGCACCAGCGCCCGGTCCTTCTCGAAGTACTGGCGGTACTCCTTGTAGGTGGTCGAGCCGATGCAGCGCAGGCTGCCCGAGGCGAGTGCCGGCTTGAGCAGGTTGGAGGCGTCCATGGCGCCGCCCGAGGTCGCACCGGCGCCGATCACCGTGTGGATCTCGTCGATGAACATGATCGCCTTGGGGTGGGCCTCGATCTCCTTCATCACCTGCTTGAGGCGTTCCTCGAAATCGCCGCGATAGCGGGTGCCGGCCAGCAGCGTGCCCATGTCGAGCGAGAAGACAGTCGCGTCCTCCAGCACCTCGGGCACCTGGCCGCGGGTGATCTTGAGTGCGAGCCCCTCGGCGATGGCGGTCTTGCCGACGCCGGGGTCGCCAACCAGCAGCGGGTTGTTCTTCTGCCGGCGGCAGAGGATCTGGATCGTGCGCTGGACCTCGGCCTCGCGGCCGATCAGCGGATCGATGCGGCCATCGCGGGCCTTGCGGTTGAGATTGACGCAATAGGCGTCGAGCGCGCTTTCCTTCTTCTTCTTGTCCTTGTCGGCGTCGTTGCCGGGGTCGGCGGCGCGCGAATCGCGCTGCTGCTCGGGCTCCTCCTCGACGCCGCGGACCGGCCTCGCCTCGCTCGCGCCGGGGCGCTTGGCGATGCCGTGGCTGATGTAGTTGACCGCGTCGTAGCGCGTCATGTCCTGCTCCTGCAGGAAATAGGCGGCGTGGCTCTCGCGCTCGGCGAACATGGCGACGAGCACGTTGGCGCCGGTGACCTCCTCGCGCCCCGACGACTGGACATGGATGACGGCGCGCTGGATGACGCGCTGGAACCCGGCCGTCGGCTTCGAGTCGTCGCGCCCGTCGGTCACCAGATTGGCGAGTTCGGCGTCGATATAGTCGACGAGGCTGCGCCGCAGCGTGTCGAGATCGACGCTGCAGGCGCGCATCACTGCCGCCGCGTCCTGGTCGTCGACCAGGGCCAGCAGCAGATGTTCCAGGGTGGCGTATTCATGGTGGCGCTCGTTTGCGAGCGCCAGAGCCCGGTGAAGCGCCTGTTCGAGACTGCGCGAGAAACTCGGCACGGATTGCGCTCCTATTCCGATGTCAGGGGTGCGAGCGGACTCAAGACGCTACTTCTTCTCCATCACGCATTGGAGCGGATGCATGTGCTTGCGCGCAAGGTCCATCACGAGGGTCACCTTGGTTTCGGCGACCTCATAGGTGAAGACACCACACTCGCCGACGCCGTTCTGATGCACATGCATCATGATCTGCGTCGCCGCGGCGCGGTCCTTCTGGAAAAAACGTTCGAGGACGTGAACGACGAACTCCATGGGGGTGTAGTCGTCGTTCAGGAGCAGGACACGGTAGAGATTGGGTTTGCGGGTCCGCGTCCGGGTCAGGACCGCGGTGCCGGCACCCTCGCGGCCGCCATCGGCGGGGGGGCCCGCGCGGCGCGGCCGGTCGGCCATCGAAACAGCAGGAATGGCGGAGACAGCCCGAGCGGGACCGTGTCCGGCGCCGTTGGCAGCCCTCCCCCGCATCGTGCTCGCAACCGTCGTTCTCAAGATGGATCCCTGTCCTGCCCTGCCCGACATAATGCGTCGTAAACGAATTTACAGACCTCGCGGCTGCTTCGCCAGTGCGTTCGAGCGGAAGACGCGCGACTGCGGCGTCTCGGCGCGGCGGGTTGACCCGCCGGGGCGGACGGACATAAGCCCGGCGCCTGACAGGACGGGAGACGCCGATCATGACCGCCAACGCCATCGTGACCGTGGGAGCCGACCTGGCCTCGCCCGTCCGCTTCGGCAATGCCCTGCCGCTGGCCGTGATCGCCGGTCCCTGCCAGATGGAAAGCCGCGATCACGCACTGGAAATGGCCTTCGCACTGAAGGAGATCGCCGAGGAGCTCGGGATCGGCCTGATCTTCAAGACCTCCTTCGACAAGGCGAACCGGACCAGCGTCAAGGCCGCGCGCGGGATGGGGCTGGAGGCGGCGCTGTCCGTCTTCGCCGAGATCCGGGAGCAGACGGGCCTGCCGGTGCTGACCGACGTCCACGAGGCGAGCCAGTGCGCGGCCGTCGCGGAGTGCGTCGACGTGCTGCAGATCCCCGCCTTCCTGTGCCGTCAGACGGACCTGCTGGTCGCTGCGGCCCGCACGGGGCGCGTCGTCAACGTCAAGAAGGGGCAGTTCCTGGCGCCCTGGGACATGGTCAATGTCGCTGCGAAGGTCACCGAGAGCGGCAATCCCAACGTCATGGTGACCGAGCGGGGCGCCTCCTTCGGCTACAACACCCTGATCTCGGACATGCGCGCGCTGCCGATCATGGCGCAGACCATCGGTGCACCGGTGATCTTCGATGCCACCCATTCGGTGCAGCAGCCCGGCGGCAAGGGCTCGTCGTCCGGCGGCCAGCGCGAATTCGTGCCCGTGCTGGCACGCGCTGCGGTCGCTGTCGGCGTCGCCGGCGTCTTCATCGAGACCCATGAGGACCCCGACAGCGCCCCCAGCGACGGCCCCAACATGGTGCCGCTGTCGGCCTTCCCTGCGCTGATCGCAGAGCTGCAAAGCTTCGATCGACTTGCCAAGGCGCGGGCCAGGCCTACGCTGGCTTATGTCTGACACGCCTCCACCGGCGCCGGCCGCTGCGCCGGCGCCCGTCGCGCTTCGCCCGCTGATCCTCGTCCTCGGCGCCTGCGGCTTCGCCTCGACCTTCACCATGCGGATCATCGATCCGCTGATCCCGACGCTGGCGGGCGAGTTCGGCCGCAGCGTGCCGCAGATCGTGATGATGGTGACGGGGTTTTCGCTCGCCTATGCGCTGGGCCAGCCCTTTCTGGGGCCTGTCGCCGATGCGGTCGGCAAGATCCGGACGATCCTGACCTGCCTGCTGGCGCTCGCCCTGTTCTCGACGGTGGCGGCCCTGTCGCAATCCTACGAGATCATGGCGGTGGTGCGCGGCGTGACCGGCATCGCCTCCGGCGGGATCATCCCGATCGCGATGGCCGCCATCGGCGACCGCGCGCCGATGCAGGAGCGCCAGGTGGCGCTGGGCCGCTTCCTCGTCTTGATGATCATCGGGCAGATGTCGGGCTCCGCCTGTTCGGGGCTGATCGCGACCCATGCCGGCTGGCGCGCGGCCTTCCTGTCCGCGGCGGGCGTCGCGGCACTGGCCGCGGTGCTGGTGGCGATCGTGCTGAAGCCGCGCCGCAACGTTACGCGCCAGACGCTAAGCGTCGCCGGCGCGCTGGCGAACTACCGCATCGTCTTCGCCAATCCGCGCACCAGGCTGCTCTACGGCCTGGTCGTGATCGAGGGCATCCTGCTTTTCGGCATCCCGGCCTATGTCGCCGCGATCCTGTTCACGCGCTCGGGCGTCGGCCCGGGTGAAGCCGGGCTCGCCATCGCGGGGATGGGGTTCGGCTGCCTGGTCTACGGGCTGATGACGCGCATACTCGTCGAGCGCCTCGGCCCGACGCTGATGACGCGGACCGGCGGTGTGATCTGCGCGATCGGCCTCGCCCTCTTCGCCATCGACTGGCCCTGGTGGAGCGCGATCCCGCTCTTCGCGCTGCAGGGCTTCGGCTTCTTCCTGCTGCACGGCACCTTCCAGGCTCAGGCCACGGAACTGGCCCCCAGCGCACGCGGCTCGGCCATGGCGCTGTTCGCCTGCTGCTTCTTCCTCGGGCAGGCGACGGGCCCCCTCGTGATGGGGGCGGCGATGCATGCGCTGGGGGCCCCCGCGGCGATCCTGCTCTTCGCGGTGGCCATCGCGCTGTTCGGCTACATGACGCCGCGGATCCTGCCGGTGCCCAGCAGCCGGACGTAAACCACGGCCAGGACGGACGAAAAACGTCCAGACATGGCCGGGTTTCTGAGGTTCACGGAACGGAATTTCAACATCTCGCAAGCAGGGTAAGGCTCAGATGAGCAACCGTGTGCCTGCGACACCCCGTGATGGGGCAAGAGCCGGCACCGACAGAGATGTCGCGATGAGCCAGTTCTCGAAGGATACGTTTCTGCGGCTCGCCCGCCGCTTCGGGCGCCAAGAATCGGGCGCCACCCTCGCCCTGTTCGCCTTTGCCGGCGTCGCCCTGGTCTGTCTGGCCGGCGCCGTGATCGACTACGGCCGGCTGGCCAAGGAGCATACCTCGCTCCAGGCGGCGACGGACTCGGCCGCGCTCGCAGCCGCCCGCTTGCCCAGCAAGGACTCTGCCACCATGCAGGCGGCGGCGAACAAATTCTTCAATGCCAACGTCGCCGGTCTGAACGGCCACAACATCCAGATCACCAAGTTCGGCTTCGAGGAATCGACGGGCACCGTCTCGGTCGAGGCGAGCGGAGCGCTCGACACCTCCCTGATGTCAATCGCCGGCATCAAGACGATGGCCTACACCTCGCGCTCGGCGGCGGTGAAGGAGGTCACCGGCACGGTCGAGATGGCGCTCGTGCTCGACAACACCTGGTCGATGTCGGAGAGCGCCGGTGCCGGCGGCTCCAAGATCACGGTGCTGAAATCGGCTGCCAAGAACCTGATCAACACGATCCTCACCCAGGGCGGCACCAATGTGAAGATCGGCATCGTGCCCTTCGCCGACTACGTCAATGTCGGCGTGGGCAACCGCAAGGAATCGTGGGTGTCGGTCCCGGACGACTATTCGACGACGAAGACGACCACGACGCCCGCCGTGCCCTACACCTGCACGACCGTCTCGACGAAGCAGGTCTGCACCAAGGGAGCCCCCAAGACCTGCACCTCGACCACCGACGGCGTCGTCACGACCTATGACTGCACGCCGCAGACCTGCACGACCGTCCCGGTCACGCCCTATCAGTCCTGCAGCGGCGGGACGCCCGAGAAGACGACGACGACGGTGACCAACTACAAATGGTATGGCTGCGTCCGCTCGCGGAAGACCGGCGAGCTGCGCCTGAACGACAGCGAGCCGACCTCGCCCTATCCGGGCTTCCTCGGCACCAGCCAGCAGTGCCTGAACCCGATCGTGCCGCTGACCTCGGACAAGACCGTGCTGACGAGCGCGATCGACAACCTGATCATCAATATCGGCGGCTACAAGCCCTCGACCTACATCCCCGGGGGCCTGATCTGGGGTGTCAACGTGCTCTCGCCGACGGCCCCCTTCGCCGAGGGCAAGACCTACGACCCGGCCAACAAGATGCCGCGCAAGGCGCTGGTGTTGATGACGGACGGTGCCAACACGCTCTATTTCCGCAATTCGGACGGCACCCACCAGGCCGTGCGCAACAATGGCGACGTCACGACCACCAATCTCGATACGTCGAAGATCTGCGAATACGCCAAGTCGAAGAAGATCGAGGTGTTCACCGTCGCCTTCGCGGTGACCGACGTGGCGGCCAAGACCATGCTGCAGGGCTGCGCCAGCAACTCGGCCAACTACTATGACGCGACGGACTCGGCTGCGCTCTCCGCCGCCTTCCAGTCGATCGGCCAGTCGCTGACCAGCCTGCGCCTGTCGCAGTGAGACCTGATAGCCCGGCCGCCCGGCCGGGCTATCAGCGCCCGCGATAGGGCGCGACGCCCTGGTCAGGCAGCCAGAGGCCCTTGGGCGGCTCGCCGGTCTGCCAGAAGACGTCGATCGGGATGCCGCCGCGGGGATACCAATAGCCACCGATACGGAACCATTCCGGCTCCAGCAGCTCGACCAGCGTCTTGCCGATGCCGACGGTGCAATCCTCATGGAAGGCGCCGTGATTGCGGAAGGCGCCGAGATAAAGCTTCAGCGACTTCGACTCGACGAGCCATTTCCCCGGCAGATAGTCGATCACCAGGATGCCGAAATCGGGCTGGCCGGTGACCGGGCAGATCGAGGTGAATTCCGGGCAGGTGAAGCGCGCCAGATAGGAGGTCCCGGCATGGGGATTGGGCACGCGGTCGAGGCGTGCCTCCTCCGGCGAGGCGGGCAGACCGGTCTGCTGCCCGAGTTGCAGGGTCGCGGCATCGAGGGACATGGAAGGCTCCTGAGGTTGGCCGCCTTCTAGAGCAAGGTCAGGCCGGGTGGGAACCGGTTTTCGCGGGCGCCGGTGCCGCAGCCCTCACCAGAACCAGATCGGACGGCCGGCGACGAGGCACAGGCCGGCCCAGTAGAGGACCGTGACGGCGACGCAGGCCAGGACGGTGACTCGCGAGGGCCTTTGGTTGTCGGACCAGATCTGGAACATTGTCGTCTCCCGATGGAACAGCGCCGCTGTCGGCATCGCCAGGACCGCAAGCGGCGGACCGCTCATGGCTGGGACAGTCAGGGGGTCGCGCGACGCGCAGCTGGGCTGTCGGGGCTTCCCGCAGGGCTGCCGCTTGGCTAGAAGCACGGCCGACGCCCTTTCCAGTGCCCGCCACGGAGCCCTTCCATGACAGCAATCATCGACATCATCGGCCGCCAGATCCTCGATTCCCGCGGCAACCCGACGGTCGAGGTCGATGTCGTGCTGGAAGACGGCTCGATGGGCCGTGCCGCGGTGCCGTCAGGCGCATCGACCGGCAAGCACGAGGCTGTCGAACTGCGCGACGGCGACAAGAGCCGCTATCTCGGCAAGGGCGTGCTCAAGGCGGTCGAGGCGGTCAACGTCGCCATCGCCGAGCAGCTCGTCGCCATGGACGCTGAAGACCAGGTCGCCATCGACGAGGCGATGATCGCGCTCGACGGCACGCCCAACAAGAGCAAGCTCGGCGCCAACGCCATCCTCGGCGTCTCGCTGGCCGTCGCCAAGGCCGCGGCCGAGGCGGCCGGCCTGCCGCTCTACCGCTATGTCGGCGGCACCTCGGCCCGCGTCCTGCCCGTGCCGATGATGAACATCGTCAATGGCGGCGCCCATGCCGACAACCCGATCGACTTCCAGGAATTCATGATCATGCCGATCGGCGCGCCCTCCTTCTCGGAGGGGCTTCGGATGGGTTCGGAGATCTTCCACACGCTGAAGAAGAAGCTGCACGACGCCGGCCACAACACCAATGTCGGCGACGAGGGCGGCTTCGCCCCCAACATCAAGTCGGCGGAAGCCGCGCTCGACTTCGTCATGTCCGCGATCGAGGCCGCCGGCTACAAGCCCGGCGAGGACATCGCGCTGGCGCTCGACTGCGCCGCGACCGAGTTCTTCAAGGACGGCTCTTACGTCTATGAGGGCGAGCGCAAGACGCGTGATCCCAAGGCGCAGGCGAAGTATCTCGCCAAGCTCGTCGGCAGCTATCCGATCGTCTCGATCGAGGACGGCATGTCGGAGGACGACTGGGAGGGCTGGAAGGCGCTGACCGATCTCGTCGGCGCGAAGTGCCAGCTCGTCGGCGACGATCTCTTCGTCACCAACGTCACGCGCCTGTCGCAGGGCATCAAGGGCAAGACGGCCAACTCGATCCTGGTCAAGGTCAACCAGATCGGCTCGCTGACCGAGACGCTGGCGGCCGTCGAGATGGCGCAGCGCGCCGGCTACACCGCCGTGATGTCCCACCGCTCGGGCGAGACCGAGGATTCGACCATCGCCGACCTCTCGGTCGCGACGAATTGCGGGCAGATCAAGACCGGCTCGCTGGCCCGATCCGACCGGACCGCCAAGTACAACCAGCTGCTCCGGATCGAGGAGGAGCTCGGCGCCCAGGCGATCTATGCCGGCCGCAGCGCGCTGAAGGCCCTGGCCTGAGCCCTCACAGGCGCGGCAGCAGGCTGGAGGCGCGCGACAGCGTCCAGATGCCCGCCGCGCCGACGACACCGACCGCCCCGGACATCGCGTCGCCGACGCGGGCGACCGGGGTGGGCATCGCCACGCCGAGAACCCGCAATTGCGACGGGGACGGCGTGCCGCCTTCGACAGCAGCCGCCTGAACGGCCGGCGCGATCTGGAGCGGAATGGCCTCCGCGGTCACCACCGCCCGCTCGATGACGGGGCGACGCGGCGGAGACGGCTGGACCGTCGCCGCGGCCTGCGCCTGCACGAGATGGGCCCGCGGCTCGGCAGCCACCGACCGCTCCTGCCGCTCCTGCCGCTCCTGCCGCAAGACGGCGATTTCGGTCGCGGGCAGCTTCCAGTCGAGCGACATCGGCATCACGATGGCCGCCGGGCTGATCAGCCCCTGCGACGCCCGCAGCGGCGGCTCGCTTCCCGCCGCATCCTGGTGGCGCTCGCGGATCTTGCCATCGGACGCCACGGGCGAGACCCAGCGCTCCTGCCGCGCAGCCGCC
Organism: Bosea sp. OAE506; assembly: GCF_040546595.1. Lineage (NCBI taxonomy): Bacteria > Pseudomonadati > Pseudomonadota > Alphaproteobacteria > Hyphomicrobiales > Alloboseaceae > Allobosea > Allobosea sp. OAE506. Next base: position 3,761,796 of record NZ_JBEPOB010000001.1, read on the forward strand.
GTCTCCGTCTGGGCGGAGGCGCCGAAGAAGGGCAGTGGCATGCCTGACGGCAAAGCGAGCACGGCCGCCGCCAGCGCCGAGGCAGCGACCGAGACAGTCGCCTGGGTGCCGACACCACGCAGAAATTTGGCCGTGGCCGTGAAGACAGAACCCGTCATGTCCGACTTTCCTCCGTGAACGCATCCACAAGACCTCCGACGCCCGGCACCCGCGGGGCCGAAGCGGGGAGCAATTGCGGCGTTTCGTCTCCGATTGTTTCCCGACCCATGCGCCGGGGACGCAGCAGCGCGGATTTCGCGCGGGGGCCATGCGGCCCAAGCGCTATCGCGGTTGGCCCGAAACGGGCGATACCGGCTGATGCACCAGACTGCGCCCCTGTCGGAAGCCGCCCGGATGCGCGACCGGCGCCTGTGGCGGCTGGCCTTTGCCGGCATGGTGCTGGCCATGCTGATCTTCGGTTCGAATTTCGTGATCAGCCGGCATGCCGTGCTCAACGGCCTGACCTCGCATGATCTCCTCGCCCTGCGCTTCGGCATCGCGGGCCTGCTGCTGCTGCCGGGTTTCCTCGCCGGCGGCGTGAAGAGCTGCAACGGAATCGGCTGGGGGCGCGGCGTGCTGCTCGCGGTGATGAGCGGCTTCCCGATGAGCTATCTGCTGCTGACCGGCGTGACCTATGCGCCGGCCGCTCATGGCGCGACGATCGGGCCCGGTCTCGTGACGGTGATCTCGATCATCGGCAGCGTCGCGCTGTTCGGTGCGATCATCACGCGCCAGCTCGTCCTCGGTATCGTGGCGGTGCTGCTCGGGCTGGCCTGCCTCGGCGTCGCCGGCACGACGCATACCAACCCGTCGATCCTGTTCGGCGATCTCTGCTTCGTCGGCGTCGGGCTGATCTGGGGGATGTATCCGCTCTTGGTCCAGCTCTGGCGGCTCGACCCGCTGAAGGCGACCAGCGTCGTCGCGGTGCTGTCGATGGCCTATCTGCCGTTCTACGCGCTGTTCTTCTTCCGCGGCTTTGACGTGGCGCCGTGGTGGGTCATCGTCCTGCACGGGATCAATCAGGGCGTGCTGAACGTCATTCTTGGCCTGTGGCTCTGGAGCGTCGCGGCCCGGCGCATGGGTCCGGCGGCGGCTGGGCGCTTCCCGCCGACAATCCCGATCATCGGCACGCTGCTCGCCATCCCCGTGCTGGGCGAGATCCCGAGCGGGCTGCAGGTTGCCGGCATCGGCCTGATCATCGCGGGCCTGTTCGTGGCCTCCTGGCGGCGCTCACCCCGCCCGGCGGCTTAGCTGCATCACGCCGAGATTCCAGCCGACGGCAATGGCCAGCGCGAGGCTGAGCGCGGCGGCTGACCCGAGCGGGACGGCCGCCAGATGCAGCGCCGCCAGCGCGAGGCCAAAGCCGATCAGCGGGAGCGCGCCATTGGCGAGGACGGCGGCCGTGGCGGGGCCGCCGATACGGGGCTGCAGCATCGCGATCATGCTGCTGAGAACCACCGGCAGGGCCGCGAGAGAACCCGACCAGTCTGGTCCGACATGGGCGCTGACCGTCGTCACCGTGCCGGCGAGAACGGCGACGAAGCCGGCCCGCATCGGGATCAGATACCACGGCCGGCCGGGCGGCCGGTCAGGGCGCGCGGCGAGGTAGGGCCGGAATAACCGGTGGAGCCCGCCATAGATGACGATGGTGGCGACCGTCATCACCGGGAACGAGAGATCGAGCCCGCGCATCAGCAGCAGCGTCGCGACCCAGGCCGCCAGCGCGGCGGCCAGGCTGAGCACCGTGCCGAAGCGCTGTGCCAGCAGCACATAAGCGCAGCTCAGCCCGGCATTGGCGATGTTGGAGGTCATGGCCCCGAGCGCGCTCTCGCCGATGAAGGCCGCGTCGTGCTCGAGCGCGAGGAAGACCAGGACCGGCCCGGCCGAGATTGGCAGTGTCGCGATCAGGGCTGCGATCAAGGGTCCGCTGCGCTCGGCCAGAAGCGAGCAGCCGACGACGATGGCGGCGGCGGTCGCCATCTTCGCCGCCAGCATCAGGAACCAGGGGTCGATCACGGCGCGGCGGGGATGTCGCCCCTCGCCCAGCCTTCCTTGGTCTGCGCGACGAAGTCCTCCAGCCGCCCTTCGGAGATGGCGGCACGAAGGCCGGCCATCAGCTCCTGGTAATAGGCCAGGTTGATCCAGGTCAGCAGCATCTTGCCGAGCATCTCCTCCGCCTTGACGAGGTGGTGGAGATAGGCGCGCGACCAGCCGTTCGCGGCCGGGCAGGAGGAGCCCTCGTCGACGGGACGCGGATCGTCGGCGTGCTTGGCGTTCTTCAGGTTCATCCGTCCGAAGCGGGTGAAGATCTGGCCGTGGCGGCCGGCCCGCGTCGGCATCACGCAGTCGAACATGTCGATGCCGCGGCGCACCGCCTCGACGATGTCGTCGGGCGTACCGACGCCCATCAGATAGCGCGGCTTCTCGACCGGCAGATGCGGCTCGACCGTCTCGATCATCGCCAGCATGATCTCCTGCGGCTCGCCGACCGCCAGACCGCCGACGGCATAGCCTTTCAGGTCCATCGCCGCGAGTTCGCGCGCGCTTTCGACGCGAAGATGCGGCACCGCCCCGCCCTGGACAATGCCGAAGAGCGCCCGGCCGGGATGATGGCCGAAAGCATCCTTGCAGCGCTGCGCCCAGCGCAGCGACAGGCGCATCGCCTTCTCGGCCACGGCATCCTCGCAGGGCAGCGAGACGCATTCGTCGAGTTGCATCACGATGTCGGAGCCGAGCAGGTTCTGGATCTCGACCGAACGCTCCGGCGAGAGCATGTGCTTCGAGCCGTCGATATGGGAGCGGAAGGCGACGCCCTCCTCGGTCAGCTTGCGCAGATTGGCGAGCGACATCACCTGAAAGCCGCCGGAATCGGTCAGGATTGGGTGTGGCCAGTTCATGAAGCGGTGCAGGCCGCCGAGCCCGGCGATGCGCTCGGCGCCGGGCCGCAGCATCAGGTGATAGGTATTGCCGAGCACGACATCGGCGCCCAGAGCCCTGACCTGGTCAGGATACATCCCCTTGACGGTCGCGGCCGTCCCCACCGGCATGAAAGCTGGCGTGCGGATGATGCCGCGCGGCATGCGGATCTCGCCGGTGCGGGCGGCGCCGTCGCGGGCTTGGAGATGGAAACCGAATTCTGTCGCCGCAGGCGCAGCGGCCGGCAGGATGGGGTGCTTGTCGCTCATGCGCAGCGAGGTAGAGGAGCGCGGGCCATTAGGGAAGAGCGGCCCGCGCCGGAGCGGCATCAGGCCTTCGCCAGCGCCGCCTCATAGATCTCTGGCTTGAAGCCAACGATCGTGCGGTCGCCCAGGTCGAGAACCGGGCGCTTGATCATCGACGGCTGGGCCAGCATCAGCGCGATCGCCCTGTCGGCGTCGAGGCCCTGCCTGTCGACCTCCGGCAGCGCGCGGAAGGTCGTGCCGGCGCGGTTCAGCACCGTTTCCCAGCCATGCTCGCCAACCCAGCGGGCGAGCGAGTCGCGGTCGATGCCGCTCGCCTTGTAGTCGTGAAAGGCATGCGCGACGCCCTTCCCGTCGAGCCAGGCGCGCGCCTTCTTCATCGTGTCGCAGTTCTTGATCCCGTAGATGGTGATGGCCATGCCGCTCGCCCTTACGCCGGCCGCTTGGGGATTTCGAGCCCACGCTGGACCGCCGGCCGCGCGAGGCCGCGCTCGAGCCAGGCCGGCACGGCCTTCAGGCTCGCATAGTCCACCAGTTCGCCCGCGCCATAGAAGCCGACGAGGTTTCGCACCCAGCCGAGCAGGGCGATGTCGGCGATGGTGTAGTCGTCGCCCATGATCCAGTTACGGCCGGTCAGCCTTGTCTCCAGCACGCCGAGCAAACGCTTGCTCTCGGCGGCGTAGCGGTCGCGGGGACGCTTGTCCTCGTAGTCCTTGCCGGCGAATTTGTGGAAGAAGCCGAGCTGGCCGAACATCG